>JAHEXU010000002.1:19484-44492 GCA_023251975.1 bacterium
GAAGATCGCGACCAGGATCACGGAGGCGATCGCCGCGGGCTCAAACGGCGCGACTGAGCAAGCGCTCGCTGCCGGCCAGAGTGGTCGAGGTCGCCGATTCGATCTCGACCTGGACGAACTCGCCCGGGGCGGCGGTTCCCTCGAAGTTGACGGTCTTGTTATGGGCGGTGCGGCCGCGTAGTCTGGTCTCGTCGGTTCGGCTTTGTCCCTCGACTAAGACCTCGACCCGGCGGCCGACAAAGCGCTGGGCGCGCTCGGCTGCCCGTCGCTGCACCAGCGTGACCAGCCGCCCGATCCGCTCGACCTTGACCGGATGCGGGACCAGCAGCTCGGGATCAAACCCCGCCGCCTCGGTACCGCGTCGCGGCGAGAAGATGAAGGTGAAAGCCGAGTCGTATCCGACCTCGTCAACCACCTCTAGAGTCTCGGCGAAGTCCGCCTCGCTCTCGCCGGGAAAGCCGACGATGATGTCGGTGGTGATCGCGGCGTCGGGGACGTAGCGGCGAATCAAATCGACCCGATCGAGGTAGCGCTCGCGGCTGTAGGTGCGCCGCATCGCCTTCAGAATGCGGGTCGAGCCGGCCTGCAGCGGCAGGTGAATGTGCTCGCAGACCGCGCCGCACTCGGCGTGGACCGCGAGCACATCCTCGCGCATGTCCTTTGGGTGCGGGCTGGTGTAGCGAATCCGCTCGATCCCGTCGACCCGATCGATGGCGCGCAATAGCTCGGCAAAGCTGCGATTTCCCGCGGCCCGCAGGTCGCGACCGTAGCTGTTGACATTCTGGCCGAGCAGGGTCACCTCACGTACCCCGTCGCAGGCGAGGCGCTCGCACTCGGCGATCAGCTCGGTGTCGGGTCGGCTCTGCTCGCGGCCCCGGGTCGAGGGGACAATGCAATAAGAGCAGTTGCAGTTGCAGCCTTGCGAGATCTGGACCCAGGCTTGAAACTCGCGGACCCGCTTGGCGGGCAGGTGTCCGGCAAATCCCTCGAAGTCAAAGAACCCCTGGGCGGTGATCGAATCCGAGGTGAGGAACTCGGCCAGCTTGTGAATTTGGCCAGGGCCGAAGGCAACGTCGACAAACGGGAAGCGCTCGAAGACTTCGTCCTTCAGCGACTGCGCCCAGCATCCTCCGACCCCGATTATTCGCTCGGGTTGCTCGCGCTTCAGTCGCTTCGCCTCGCCAAGGTGAGCGACCAGCCGACTGTCGGCGGTTTCGCGGATCGAGCAGGTGTTGAACAGGATCACGTCGGCGCCGTCGCGTTGCGGCGCCTCCTCGTAGCCGAGCGATGCCAGCATCCCCTGCATCCGTTCCGAGTCGTGCTCGTTCATCTGGCAGCCGAAGGTGGTGACGTGGTAGCTGCGACCCGACATCGACCGAAGGTTAGCCTGGATTATCGGCGGATTGGCGGAGCCCGGGTTGCGCAGCTACTAATCGCTGTCCCGAGCTAACTTCCAACTCGGAACCCTAGTGTTCATGCGGGATGCGGGTCCGCGGAAGGCCGCGAAACAGATTTCGGCGTAGGTAAACGTTTTTAGCTGTATCTCCAGTTCCGTCCGACAGTTGACTTACCCCGGCTAGGTAGCTGCAGGCAACCGCTCCGGACCTCGCGTTCATCGAGTCGCGCCCGATCGGCGGCGCCACGGCGCTGGATGGCCTTTGGCGGGCGCTTGGGATCGAACGCCTGCTGGGGCGGCTGCTCGAGGGCCGACGATTGGACCCGCGGGCCGAGCGCGTCATCTTCGCGATGGTCGCAAACCCGGCACTCGAGCCACTCTCAAAGCTGGCGGCGAGCAAGTGGGTATCTGATATGAGCGGGTCTGGATCGACGGCCTCGACGGCCTCGATGAAGACGCTTGCTACCGGGCGATGGACTGGCTCTTGCAGGTTCACGAGGAGCTCGCCGAGCAGGTCGACTACGAGCTTGTTGACCTGCTGAACCTCGAGGTCGACCTGCTGTTCTTCGACACGACCTCGACCTACTTCGAGCGCGAGAAGGCAGATGAGGCGATCTTCGACGCCGACGCCAACGAGCTGGAGCCACCTTTTCGTGCCTACGGCCATCGCAAGGGTCACCGCCCCGATCTGCCGCAGATCGTGATCGGGATGGCCGTGACGCGAACCGGAATCCCGATCCGCATCTGCTGCTGGCCCGGCAACCAAGCCGATCAGGAGCTGATCCGCCAAGTCAAAGATGAGCTGCGTTCCTGGAAGCTCGGCCTCGTCGTCTGGGTCGCCGACCGCGGCTTTGCTTCGGCCGAGAACCGCCGCTACCTGCAGCGCGCCGGTGGCCACTACATCCTCGGCGAGAAGCTGCGGGGCGCCAATCCCGAGGCCCGGGCCGCGCTCTCTCGCCAGGGTCGCTACAGCGAGGTTGCCGGCAACCTTCGCGTCAAGGAGGTGGTGATCGACGACGGGACGATGCGTGACCGCTTCTTCGTCTGCCACAACCCCGAGGAGGCCGCCCGCGACAAGACGGTGCGCGAGGCGCCGCTCGCCCAACTCACGGATGCGATCGAGGGTTCCGACTCTCTCGATCAGCCAAAGCGCGACGCGGTGGCGGCCCGGCTGCGCGCAAAGCGCGGCCTGAAGCGATACCTGCGGACCACAAAGGCGGGCCTGCTGCGGGTCGGTGGCCGCCGAGGTCCGCCTCGACGGCAAGTTCTTGCTGCGCACTGCCGACCCGACGCTCTCGGCCGCCGACGTCGCGCTCGGCTACAAGCAGCTGCTCGAGATCGAGCGCGGCTGGCGCGAGATGAAGACGACACTCGATCTGCGCCCGGTCCGCCACCGCAACCAGGAGCGGATTCGCGCCCACCTGGTCCTGTGCTGGCTGGCGCTGCTTTTGATCCGCCTCGCCGAGACCCGCTCCGGCGCAACGTGGCGCAACCTACGCGATGAGCTGCAGCGCCTGCACCTGGGAACCTTCGTCGGCCCGGCCGGCACGAGCCGGCGGCGGACAGAGCTGACGGCGCGCCATACGCCGTCGCCGACATCTCTCCTCCCACCCTTGCGGCAACGAGGTAGCCCGACGCAGCTACACCCGAGTTAGCCGCCGAACCGTGACGCTTTACAGGGGCATCCGAGGACTGACCCCAGGCGCGATCGCCGAGATCCTGAGCGAAGGCCCCAACGCGACTTTTCGCTTCATCGGGCCCAGCGCCGAAGGCAATCTGGGGCATCGAGAGCAGCGCCCCCAGGGCGCAGATGGCGGCTGGGAGGAGAGGGGCTCGGCGTGGCATCTGCCGCTTGTCTGCCACGCCCGGCGGCTGTCTCAGAAGGCTCAGCGGGGCCCGCTCGGCGGCGGCACCTCGAGCTGCCTTGCAGATCGCCCGGACCAGGCCGGTGCCGAGCTCGCGGTGACGGGGGATCGGTGCCCTGGCGCCGCTTGGAGATCCCCATTTGGAGTGGATGCCGCGCTCGTCGATCTTTCGGCAGCCGTGCTTTTTGAGGTGCCGCTCGAGGTCGCGGCGCTTCATCCCGAGAGGGTCAGCTCGAGCGAGTCGAAGTCGGCCTCGGCGCTGCCGGGCTCGGGGGCCAGCATCAGCCGCAGGGCATCGAGGACGTTCTCGCGGGCCTCAGCGCGCGTGCGGCCCTGGCTGATCACACCCTCGACGACGGGAATCCGGGCCATGATCCAGCCCCCACCTGCGTCTTCGTAGACGATCTGGATCAGAATCGATTCGCTCATCTGCATAAGGCTACTCCTCATCCCCGCTGCTATCGAGGGCTGTAGGGGTCGCCGTCGTGGGCCTCCCCAGCCGCATCAGCGTTTGAGGAGGCTGGCGAGCGGTGTCGGCTCGTCCCTCGCCCCCGGATGCGTGGCTGCGTGGATCGCCGCCAGCTTGCGCAGCGAGACCTGGGTGTAGATTTGGGTTGGTGGTGAGCTCGGCGAGGCCGAGCATCTGCTGGATGAAGCGGATGTCCGCCCCCGCCCTCGAGCATCAGGGTCGCCATCGTGTGGCGAAAGAGATGGCAGGCTCCCGGGTTTCCGACCCCCGCTCGCCTTGACGTAGCTTCCGATCACCTGGGTCAGGCGGCAGGGGCTGAAGGGGTCCTCGAGCGCCTGGCGCCGTAGCTGTTCGCCGACGAGGCGCCGCAGATGGCGGCCGATCCGGTCGCGCCGGTGCGGCGCTCGGCCTCGGCGAAGAAGAAGGCCGCTGGCGCGACCACGGCCGAGGGGTTTGCCGCGCACAGCACAGCTTCACCGATCTGCTCGCAGCGCTCGGGACGCTATGTCGCAACACGGTGCGGATCGGGGCAGGCGGGCACACCTACTCGAAGCTGACGGAGGCGACGCCGCTTCAGGTGCGGGCGCTCGAGCTGCTCGGGGTGAGCGTGCGGGCGTAGCCAAGGCACTGCCGGTCCGCAATCGCCGCGAGGCCAGCGGGGATGCGGGATTCGGCGGTTTTGGGGCGAAAAGAGCGGCAAGCTTCAGATCACCTACGGGCTGACCTGCTCACCCGAGGGCCGACCGGTGGCGATCGAGGTGCATCCCGGCAACACGACGGTCTCGACGACGCTGGCCGGGGCGGTGGCGGCCGTCCGCGATCGCTTCGGGATCGAGGATGTCATCGTGGTCGGCGATCACGGCATGCTGACCAAGGCCCACGCCAAGCAGTTCGCAGAGGCCGGGATCGGCTTCGTCTCGGCCCTGAAGTCGGCTCAGATCCGAAAGCTTTGCGAGACCGGGGCGATCCAGCTCTCGCTTTTGGATGAGACGAACCTGGCCGAGGTCTCATCAGATCTCTACCCCGGTGAGCGCCTCGTGGTCTGCCGCAACCCCGCTGTCGCCGCCGAGCGCGAGAGAAAGCGCAAAGAGCTGCTGGCAGCGACCGAGACCGAGCTGGCGAAGGTAAGGCGGATGACCGAGGGGCCGCGGGGCTCACTACGAACGGCCGCGGCGGCGAAGATCGCCGAGCGCGCCGGCAGGGTCGTGAACAAATACAAGATGGCCAAGCACTTCGAGCTTCGTGCCGAGGATGGGTCGTTTACGTTCGAGCGAAAGGCCGACCAGATCGAGGCCGAGGCCCGGCTCGACGGGCTCTATGTGATCAGGGCGCGCTGCGAGGAGAAGCGCCTTCCCGGCTCGGCGTCGCTCGTCCGCGCCTACAAGCAGCTCAAGGTCGCCGAACGCGCCTTCGGGCAGATCAAGGGGCTGCTCGCAGCGCTCGGGACGCTATGTCGCAACACGGTGCGGATCGGGGCAGGCGGGCACACCTACTCGAAGCTGGCGGAGGCGACGTCGCTTCAGGCGCGGGCGCTCGAGCTGCTCGGGTGAGCGTGTGGGCGTAGCCAAGGCACTGCCGGTCTGCAATCGCTGCGAGGCCAGCGGGGATGCGGGATTCGGCGATTTTGGGGCGAGAACTTCAGTCTAGAGCCCCGAGCGGGCTGCCGGCCCCAGCCCCGGTTGACCCGTCACAGCTCGGCTACCCGCGCGATCCCTTTGGTCGTTCCGCCGTTCGTCTCCCTCGGTGCCGGGTCCGCACGTCATCGCGGTGCCGGGCTGGCGCGCGCGGCGCGCGCGGCTCTATTTCTATGTGCTGCCGCCGTCGACCTCGGCCACGCCCGGCAACCCCGGCGAGATCGCGCTTCTGCCGGGCTCGCTGGCCGAGCTTGACGCGCTTGGGCTTCGGATCCGCGAGGCCGCATTCGACGGCGGCTTTGCCAAGAATGCGACCGTCAAGGCGATCGACGCCAGTCCCAGGAGCCCAAGGCGGTCTACATCGGGTCTACATCACCGGCTCGAAGGAGCCGAACTCCAGACGAAGCTGTCGGCGCCTCTATTGCTACCGCGCCGGTGCCAGGGGCGAATCAGTCACATCAAGCACGGCTGTGGCCTGCGGCGCAGTTGCCTGCGCGGCCATGAGTGATGGCAAGCGCATCTGGTGCGGCTGGGCGGTATTCGCCTACAACCTCGACACCCACGTCCGCCGGATCGAGTAGCTGGCAGATGGCCGCGTTCCTCCCGAAAATGAGAAGGGGGAGCGCTCGTCGCGGCGTGTTCAGATGCGGGGAAAACAGCCAAAAATGGGGCTGCTGACCCTTTCGGTGGACCAAATCGCGACCGTCTTTGGGCGGTGGCTGGCGATCACTGGGTTTTTCCGGGGGAACTAGCTAGCGCCTCGACTCCCTCCACTCGGCGAGCGCTCCTGGCTGACCTCGGAGATGCGGTGGCACAAAGCGTGCGGGCTCGTTGATAAGAACAATGGTGACGAGGAATGTGCCCGACGCAACGAAGGTAATCGTTGACGGCATTAAGGCGACGAGCCAGATTGGGCTCTCCTCTACCGTAGACGGTGCCAGTGCCCCAAGGATGTAGGTAGTCATCATCGAAAACCAGCTAATCACACACGTTGGGATAACACGTACATAAGCATGCCATAGCGTGTCGTTCCACAGCCACCATCCCGGACGCTTATCGAATACCGCGGTTTTATAGTGCCATAGGCGTCTGGACTCCGCAACGCCAACGGGCAGGACAAATATCGAAAATCCAATACCCACCCAACCTCTTACGTCGATCGAAATTAGAGACATTAGCGAACCTCAATCCTATACCAAGGCATCTGGAGAACAACGGGCCCCACAGCGCCGGAAGTCCTCAGCTCGTTCAGAAGCCCCGCGGTGTCCAACACCCGGTGATCGAACAATGTTTCAAACACCGCTGGATTGAACATGATGCTCGGGCCGAGAACGTCCGCCGACGCGCTCGGTTGGCCGCCCGAGAAGAGTGGGGATTCCGGACCCATGCCGAGGTGGAGGGGATCGGCGGGTATGTCAAAAACGTTCGTTCCAATAGCGGCCTGTTCGGCCGTGGGTGCCGGCCCCGGGGCAGGGCCGGGATCGTCGGCTTCGCGGTGGATTCGGATCGTGATGCCGAGGTCGTCGTAGGAGAAGAAGTCGGTGGTCTCGAGGGCGGCGCAAGCTGGCGGGGTGATCGTGGAGTGGATCTTGTCGAGCGAGCCGTCGCGATCTGAGTTTTCGTGGTCGGTGTAGTCGTAGTCGGCGACCGCCACGGTGGTTTCGCCGTCGACGGTCGAGTGGTCAGTCGTTTTCAGGATCTGACCGGTTCCGTCGAGTTGGTAGGTGACCGAGCCGACGGTCCCCGAATCACTGCTTTCGAGGTTGGGGTTCGAGAAGCTGATCTCCTCCTGCGCTGAGGCGGGATGCCACCATCGGCTTCGTTGTCTGCGGCCGAGAAGCTGATCAGACCGGACCCGCGCTTGCGTGGGCGGACAGGGTTCGGCAGGGCGGCGAAGCCCAGATATCGGTCGGCGGAGCCGCATCGTGCGGGAGTCGGAGAGCCAGTAGACCGCGACGAGGTTCGATCCTCGCGGGGCGGTTCGATCCTCGCCGGGCACTCGTCAGCCGGGCGGCCCGCTGCTGTCGCTACCGCTCAGTTGCCTGAACGAGGTAGGCGACCAGGTCGGTCAGCTCGACATCGGAGAGCTGATCGGCGTAACTCGACGGCATCACCTCGTCGGGGTAACCCTCGGCAACTGTGTCGGAAGGAGTCTCGATCGCGGTCCGGATGTAGTCCGCGCCCTTGCCGAGCAGGTTTTTGTTTAGATTCGGTCCGGTCGTACCGGTCGTCTCGGCGTCGGCCAGGGTGTGGCAGGCGCCGCAACCGTTGTCGGCAAAGACCAGGGCACCAGCATTCGGGTCGCCGTCGCTCGACGGGGCGGTCGGGCCGCTGGCGCCTCCTTCGGCGGGCGGCTGCTCGGTTGAACCCGAAGCCTCCTCAGTTTCCGCCTTCTCGGCGACCTCGGCGCGACGCTGCTTCTGTTCGGCGCGAGCAGACAGGACCGCAAAGGTGCCCGAGCCGATGACCAAGGCGGCAAACAGGGTCAGAATCCCCTTCATTGTTGCTGCCGACGGGAACGACGCCGAGTTCAACCCGACGAAGGAGAAAAGAACCGCGGCAGCCGCCAGGCTGCTGCCGACGATGTAGAAGACGGTTGCGCGATCCATTGCCGATGCGATCCTACCGACCGGCGCCGACGGCGCGGCGGCTGCCCCGGCTTGGGTAGACGGCGAGACCCGTCAGCTTGCGAACTCGGTGGCGCGGGTTTCGCGGATCACGGTGATCTTGATTCGGCCCGGGAAGTCGACTTCGCGCTCGATCGCCCGCGCCACCTCGTGCGAAATCATCGCCGCGTCCTCGTCGGTGACCTTGCCCGGATCGACGATAACGCGGATCTCACGACCCGCCCGCATCGCCGCGACCCGATCGACCGCAGCATGGCGCGAGGCGATTTGTTCGAGGTCGCGCATCCGCCCGACGTACTGTTCGAGTGCCTCACCGCGCGCCCCCGGCCGCGCCCCCGACAGGGAGTCGGCGATCTGGACGATCACCGCCTCGACGGTTCGCGGCGCCACCTCGTTGTGGTGCGACTCGATCGCGTGGACGACAGCGTCGCTCTCGCCGTAACGATGCGCCAGCCGAGCGCCGATATCGGCGTGATTGCCCTCGACCTCGTGGCTCATCGCCTTGCCAAGATCGTGCAACAAGGTCGCCCGCTTCGCCGTCTCGACCGAGGCCCCGAGCTCCGCCGCGACCAACCCCGCCAAGCGCGAGGCCTCGATCAGGTGGGCGAGCACGTTTTGGCCGTAGCTGGTGCGGAAGTGCAGTCGGCCGAGGATCTCGAGGATCTCGTCTGGGATCCCGTGGAGGCCAACCGCGAGCTCGGCCTCGCGCCCGTACTCGAGGATCCGAGCCCCGATCTCCGACTTCGCGGTCTCGTAGAATTCCTCGATTGTCGACGGTTGGATCCGTCCGTCGGCAATCAGGCGCTCCAAGGTGATTCGGGCAATCTCACGCCGCACCCCGTCAAAGCTCGACAGGGTCACCGTCTCCGGGGTCTCGTCGACGATGATGTCGACCCCGGTAAGCGCTTCGAGGGCACGGATGTTGCGGCCCTCGCGGCCGATGATCCGGCCCTTCATTTCGTCGTTTGGCAGGCTGATTGTCTTGGTCGTTAGCTCGCCGGCGACTGCACCGGCGAGCCGTCCCATCACCATCGCCAAGATGCTGCGGGCCTTGGCGTCGGCGATCCGACGGGTCTCCTCTTCGACGCGTTGCACCGCCAACCCCGCCATCTGGCGCGCCTCGTGCTCAACCTCGCTGACGAACACCTGCTTGGCCTCGTTGCTTGAGAGTCCGGTCAGCTTCTCAAGCTCGTTTAGCAACACCTTCTTGCGCTGCTTCAGTTCGGTTGTCTGGCGGTCAAGGTTGCGCTCCCGATCCGACAGGGCGTTCTCGCGTCGCTCCATCTCGGCTGCCCGAATTCGAAGCGACTCCTGCTCGCGAAGCGCCTGCTCCTCCATCCGAGCCAGCTCGTTGCGGCGCACGCCGAGCTCCTCGGCGAGGCCTGGGTCAAGCGCCGCAGCGCCGATTGCCGAGGCCTTCGCGCCGACCGCCGAGGCGACCGCCCGTAGCGGATTGGTCGAGCTGGCGGGTCCTGCCGCATTGCCGCCTTGGGTCGAGCCGGGCTCCACCGCGGCTGTGGTGAGTGCGCTGGCGGGCGAGGAGCCTTTTTTGGTTATCTGGGATCGGGTCTTCGGTGCCGCCTCGGCTGACCCGGAATCTACAAGGGGTGCCTTGCCGGAGTTGAGATCTTTGTCTGAGCGGACATCGCTCGTGGTCGGATCGGCGGGCGGTGTCGAGTCGGCTGCGGTGGGCTCGCCGGGGCGAGCGGGCGGTTTGCCTCCCTTGGCGGCTCGACGCCCACCGGAACTTCGCTTCCTCGAACGTCGATCCATGCTCGTTTGCTCCCTTGCCTCGGGCTTTACCCGGTCATGACCACGACCCACCGATGTCATCCGATGACACCAAGCGGTCCACCCGGTCGCTCAGCTTGCCTGGGCTCTCGCGCCCACCATGATCGTAGTGCCCGCTGCGGCGGGCTCCCTGCGATCTCTCGATTCGCCTCCACGCCAGCTCGCTCGCAAGCCGCTCAGCCGGCGAAATAGCGGTGCTGGGGCTGGCCGTTCTCGGTGGCGCTAATCGCCGCATGGGCGAGTTCGAATTCGTAGCCTCGTCGGGTCAGAAAACCGAGCGCCCGCGCCCGCGAAGAGTCGTCATCCAAACCCTCGCCACGACGCTCTAGCAGCCCAATCGCCCGCTCCAGTTCGGCCGCGTAGCCGCCACCGGTCCCGCCTGCTCGCTCCGCCGTCTCGCCGTCGATTCCGCGTTCGACCAGCGACAGCCGAATTCGCTCGGCTCCCCATCCCGACAGCTCCCGTTTGTCCTCGGCAAAGAGCCGGGCATAGCGCTCGTCGTCGATCGCGCCGCTCCCAACCAACTCCGCCATTGCCTCCTCGACCTCAACCTCGCTGTAGTGGCGCTCGGCCAACCAGACCCGCATCTCGGCGCAGCAGCGCTCACGGTTGTTGAGGGTCGAGAGGGCCACGTCAATCGCGGCGCGTCGCTGCTTGCTCGGGCACATTGATCGCTCCATTGGTCTCGTGTCCGACCTCGATGGGCGACCCGCCGAGGCTCGAACCAGTTCCGGCCGATTCTCGCCTCAGGCTGCCTTCGTCGCGTCCAACTTTGGATCGGCACCAGCCTCGATTTCGATCGCCTTCTTGGCAGCGCTCTTTCGAGTCGCCTTGGTGGCTTCGTCACCGCTTGATGCTTTCGCGGCACTCGCCGCCGCGGTTTGTCGGGGCCGATCGATTCCCAGCTTCTCATAGATCCGACGCTCCAACTCGTCAACCAACTCCGGGTTGTCCGACAGGAACTGCTTTGAGTTGTTGCGCCCTTGTCCAAGCCGGGTTTCCCCGTAGGAGAAGAACGAGCCGCTCTTGGTCGCCAGCTCGTGCTCGAGCGCCAGGTCTAACAGGCAGCCCTCGCGTGAGATGCCGCGGCCATACTCGATGTCGAACTCGGCCTGGCGAAATGGTGCCGCAACCTTGTTCTTGACGACCTTGACCTTGACTCGGTTGCCGACCGCCTCGGTCCCTTCCTTGAGCGTCTCGATGCGACGAACGTCGAGCCGCTGCGAGGCGTAGAACTTGAGGGCGCGACCACCCGGCTGCGTCTCCGGCGAGCCGAAGCTGACCCCGATCTTCTCCCGGATCTGGTTGGTGAACAGGCAAACGGTCCGGGTTCGGTTCAGATTTCCGGTCAACTTGCGCAGCGCCTGCGACATCAGGCGCGCCTGCAGGCCGACCTGGGTGTCGCCCATCTGGCCCTCCAGTTCGACCCGCGGAGTTAGCGCCGCGACCGAGTCAACGGCGACAACATCGATCGCGCCGGAGCGAACCAAGATGTCAACGATCTCGAGCGCCTGCTCGCCGTAATCGGGCTGCGAGACCAACAGCTCGTCGACGTCGACCCCGATCCGTCGCGCGTATTGGGGATCCATCGCGTGCTCGGCGTCGACGAACGCGCAGACCCCGCCGCGTGCCTGTGCCTCGGCGATGATGTGGTAGACGATCGTGGTCTTGCCGGAGGACTCCGGTCCGTAGATCTCGACACAGCGCCCGCGCGGAACCCCGCCTACTCCGAGCGCCAAATCAAGCGATAGCGCACCGGTTGGGATCGCGTCGACCGAGACCGTCGCATCGGCCCCGAGCTTCATTAGAGAACCGGCCCCGAACTGGCGTTCGATTTGTGAGATCGCCGCCCGCAGCGCGGCGTCCTTTTCCTTGGCGCTCTTCGCTGCGCGAATCGGAGTTGTCTTGTCTGCCATTCAAATCACCTTCTTGTTGCGCCACCCTCGCTCGGTGGCAGTATCGACATGGCCTGGATGTGAACCGCGCCGCCGTCTACTTGACCGCTTGACAAATCTAGGGGTCGGCTCGGACGGCACCGAACGCATGTTTGATCGAGGGCCGGATCAAGTTCGATTCGGGCTCGTTCATGACCTCACCGTAGCCCTCAAATCCGCAACGATGGCCGCGCAATCTCAACAACCGGTGCCAAAACCGAAACATTTCTGCCGCCGTGCGAGGCGGACCGGAGGCGCCGTCGCCGCCAGGCTCAAAACGGCGCCGCGGTGCCGTCGTCTGCGAGCAGGCGCCGAACCAGATGCAGTGCCGCCGCGACCGAACGATCGCGGATGTCGTTGCGGGCGCCGGGGATTTCGGGATCGCGCGCCACCACGCGGCCGGCGCTGTCCTTCGCGCACAGACAGACATAGCCGATCGGTTTCCCCTCGCTGCCGCCGTCAGGCCCGGCGACCCCGGTCAGCCCGACCCCGATCGTGGTCCCAAACCGCTTGATCGCGCCATCGGCCATCGCCTCGGCAACCTGCGGCGAGACCGCGCCGTGGGCCGCGATCAGCTCCGCGGGGACCCCGAGCAGCGACTGCTTGGCGGCGTTTGAATAGGCAACGACGCCGCCGTGGAAGTAACGCGAGGAGCCGGGCCGATTGGTCAGCCGGGCCGCCAACAGCCCGCCGGTACACGACTCCGCGACCGCGATCGTCGCGGCGGCCCCGAGCAGACCCTCAGCGACGACCTGGTCGATCGACTCGCCAGCGTCGCTGTAGATGTGCTTGGCGTGGGCATCGCGCAGGCCGTCAACCAGCGCCGCCGCCTGCGCCGTCTCGCTGGCCCGAAATCGCAGGTCAATCTCAAGCTCGGAGCCGCCACGCAGGCAGGTCGTCACCTCGATCGCGGTCAGGTCGACCCGTTGCTCGATTTCGCGAAGCGTCTTCGCCAGGGTCGACTCGGCCAGGTTGAACATCCGGATCGATTCGCTCAGATAGGGCTCGGCGCGGGTCAGCAGGTGCTCGACCGGCGTTGTCGCCAGTGCCCGCGGCCACATCCCCTGAAGTTCGCGAGGCGGCCCCGGCAAGACGATCGCGACCAGATCGCGGATCGCCATCGCGATCCCCGGCGCCGTCCCCTGCGGGTCGATCGGGACTCCGCCGACAGGAACCATCGCCTGCTTTCGGGTCCCTTCGCGAACCCCTTCGGGATCGAGCCTAAAACGGCGCGCAAACTCGGCGACGATCCGAGCGATCTTTGCCTCCATCGCGGTGTCGAGTTCCATCTCGGCCCCGGCAAACTCCCCCACGACCGCGGCGGTCAGATCGTCGGCGGTCGGGCCGAGCCCGCCGGTTGTGACGATCAGGTCGACCCCGTCCCCCTCCAAAAACCGCAGCGCCGAGGCGAGATCACCGGGTCGGTCGCCGACGCAGGTGATGTGCGAGACCTCGATCCCAAGCTCGCCGAGCCGCTCCGACACCCAGGGGCCGTTTCGATCACTGACTCGGCCGGTCAGAACCTCGGTCCCGGTGACGACGATCCCGGCGCGAACCCCCATCAGCACACCTCCCTTCCCGGGCCGAGCCGGTTGACCCCGCCAGCCCCCGCCTCATAGCTCGTTCGGTCTTGGTTGTCGGCCAACTCGACCCCGCCCTCGGCGACGATTCGGGCCTTTCCCGGTGCCATATCGATCAGGTAAAAGTCGGCCTCGTCGAGCCGTTCCTTCTCACCACGATCGAGCGCGGCGCGGAACAGGATTTCGCCGTCCTCGTTGCTGATGCAGACCTCGTTGATCGCGGTTTGAGCGATCACGGTGAGCCGTCCCGCGCGGCCCCCCTCAACCAGCGGCGTCACCGAATCCTGCTCGCCACCCTCGCCGTCGCCGCCAAACAGGCTCAGCACCAACAGCAAAAGGACAAAAATGCCGACCGCGCCGCCGATCAGCTTCGTTTGTCGCGCTCGCCCCACCCCACCGGGGTCACGAAGCGGGCGCCGCGGCTCGCTGATCACCGGCTCCAACATCGGGTAGGCGTCGCCGGCACGGCCTCCGCGGGATCGATACTCGTCGATCAAGACCTCCGGTTCGAGGCCGAGCATCTCGGCGTAGGTCCGTAAAAAGCCCCGGACATAGGCGGGCGCCGGCAAGACCTCCCACTCCTCGGCCTCGAGCGCCCGCAGGTATTTGATCCGGATCTTGGTGTGTTCCTCGACCGCCCTGATATCCAGGCCCTGGCGCCGACGAGCATCGCGCAGCGTGGCGCCGATCTCGATCCCGCTCGACTGTGGAGGAGGTGGGGTCATCGCGCCCTATTGTGGCGGGTCGCGAGGCGGCGGTAGCGAGCGGGCACGGCGCTCAGTGTGTCAGCGCTTCGAGGTCTCCCTCGGTTGGCGAGTCAGCGCGATCCGAAGCGGCTTCGAGCCCGAGTCCGATCCCACCCGGTGAATCGCTCGACAGCGCCAAGACGCGGGGGATGTCGGCCTCGCCGATCAGTACCTGGCGCGGTTTCGATCCCTCGTAGCCGCTGATCACACCGCGCCGCTCGAGCATGTCGATCAGCCGCCCGGCCCTGGTGTAGCCGACTCGCAGGCGCCGTTGCACCCCCGAGACCGAGGCCGTTTGGGTTGCGACGACGAGCCGAATCGCCTCTTCGAGCAGGTCGTCTTCGTCGGGGTCGAACTCATCCTCTCCGGCGCGAGCATCCTCGCCGGCCTCCGGCGTCGACAGCAGTTCCGGGTCGAAGTCGGGCTCGCCCTGCTTGCCCCAGTGGTTGACGATCTTGGCGATCTCCTCCTCGGTCACGAAGGCCCCTTGGATCCGGGCCAGCTTCGAGGTCCCGGCGCCGCGGAACAACATATCGCCCTGGCCGAGCAGCGACTCGGCGCCGCCCGAGTCGAGGATCACCCGCGAGTCGACCTGCGAGGAGACGGCAAACGCGATTCGCGCCGGGATATTGACCTTGATCGTGCCGGTAATGATGTCGGTCGAGGGCCGCTGGGTCGCCAGGACGAGGTGGATTCCGACCGCCCGCGACTTCTGAGCGAGTCGGATGATCGAGTCCTCGACCTCGGACGGGGCCACCATCATTAGGTCGGCCAGCTCGTCGATCACGCAGAGGATGTGCGGCAACGGGGCATCGCCGTTGCGGCTGCGAACCTTGTTGAGTTCGACGAGGTTACGGGCGCGGGCCTCGCCCATCACCGCGTAGCGGTTTTCCATCTCGCCGATCAGGTTGGCCAGCACGTTGGCGGCAAGTCGTGGGTTCGTTACCACCGGGGTCAGCAGGTGCGGCAGGATCTCGTAGTGGTTCAGTTCAACCCGCTTCGGATCGACCAGGACCAGTCGCAGTTGGTTCGGCGAGGAGTGCATGATCAGCGAGCTTAGGATCGCGTTGACGCAGCCTGACTTGCCCGAGCCGGTGGTGCCGGCGACCAGGATGTGAGGCATCAGCGCGAGGTCGGCATGGGCCGCCTCGCCGGTGATGTCGCGGCCAAGCCAGGCCAGAAGTGGCGACGATCCCTTTGGCGGTGCGGCGTATACATCGCCGAGGCGAACCATCCGACGGCGTGCGTTTGGCACCTCCACCCCGACCGCCCGCTTGCCGGGGATCGGCGCCAGGATTCGAATGTCGGTCGAGGCCAGCGCGTAGGCGAGGTCGTCTTTGAGTTGGGAGATTTTCGCGACCTTGGTCCCTGGCGCCAGCTGCAATTCGAACCGACTGACGTGGGGACCACTGACGATCCCGACAAGCTTGGCCTCGATTCCGAAGTGCCCCAGGGTTTCGAGGAGCGCTCGCGCCACCGGCTCGTGATCGCGCCGACCGGGCCCGGTCTCGGTCGGTCCGCGGCGCAACAGCTTCGGGCTCGGCAGGATGTAGTTGATCTCATCCGACGCGGTAACCCCGCGCGGCGTCCCCATCGGTGTCCGCGCAAGCGCAATCGGCGCTGGCTGATCGGCCGCCTCGGGGGCCACGATCGGCTCCGGCGGCTCGATCTCCCCCCCGTCGCCATCTGCGGCGTCTTCACCGGCAAGATCTGGCGCGGGTTTGGCGTCGTCGACGACGTAGCGGAGCGGGTCTTCGTCGCTCGCGGCCGCTCCGTCGAGCGGCTGCGACGGTTCCGCAAGCCCCTGTTCGACCGACTCGGTTGGGGTGGGACGGTGCCCCAACAGTCGGGCCAGGCGTTCGACCAGCCCCTCGTCGGCCCGGCGATCGGCCCGATCGATCTGATCGTCGCTCGGCTCGGCATACGCTCGCTCCTCGGCACGCCGCGCCTGGCGTTCTGCCAGCGCTTCGCGGCCGCGTCGCAGCGCCGCCAGGATCGCCTCGCCAACCGAGTAGATCGAGCGTCCCGAGATCAAGACGACCCCGCAGGCGATTAGAACCCCGGCGATTACATGGGCGCCCACCCGTTGGAAAAGAGTCGCGGCGGCCCAGTAGAGCGCCTCGCCGACGCCGCCGCCGTGGGCGCGCATAAAGTCGGCGTCGAAGTAGGCATCGGCGCCGTGGCGGATCGGCCTGGTCGGACCGAGCCCGGCGGTCTGGGCGGCGAAGGCAAGCAGAATTCCGGCTCCGAGCAGGATCGCGCCAGCGTTCAGGGCGGCCGGGGCAGGCAGCAGCGGGCGCGCCACCAGCGCCGCTCCGCAGAGCGCGATCGCCACCGGAGCAACCACGATCGCGGCGCCGCTCAGCCACTCCAGGCCGTCATATAGGACACTGCCGACCCGTCCTCCCTCGGCGTCCCCGTAGACCAGGAAGCCGAGATAGACCGCGAGTCCGATCAGGGCCATCCCGATCAGGTCGAAGTGGCGCTGCTCGAGCCGTCGCGGCGACCTGGCGGCGCCGGATCGGGCGCTTCGAGCGGTCGCGGTCTTGGCGGGCTGCCGCGCGGTCACCCGGGTCTGCGCCGCGCTTTTTCGCGGCTTCGCCTTGGTTGTCTTGGCGGTCGGCTTCGGCTTCGCCCGCCGCGGTGACTTGGTCGCTGCTGCGGCGCCGCTCTTCTGCCCTCGTGAGGTGGCCATCAAGGCAGGGTTCGACGCCGACTCGATCCTCCCTGCAACCGCGCTCGATGTCGGACCGACAATCGTTTCAGCCGGGCAATCGAGCCCGCTACGATCGCAGCAATGGACCTGGATCCGGTCGGTGGCCGTGTGCTCGTGGTTGAGGACGATCTTGAGATCGCGGACGTTTTACGCCGCAGCTTGCGCCAAGAGGGATATGAGGTGGCAAGCGCCACCGACGGCGAGCTGGCCCTCGCGATCGCGGCCGACTTCGTTCCTGACCTGGTGGTGTTGGATCTCGGCCTACCGAAGCTCGACGGCGTCGAGGTTTGCCGACAACTGCGGGCCGCGGGCGACGTTCCGATCCTGATCCTAACCGCGCGGGCCGGCACCGAGGATCTGGTCGAGAGCCTCGACAGCGGCGCCGACGGCTACCTCGTGAAGCCGTTTGAGCGGGTTGAGTTGCTCGCCCGGATGCGGGCGCTGATGCGTCGCCGACCGCCCCGCGGCAGTGCCTCGATGCGGATTGGAGACCTCAGCCTAAACCCCGACACCCGCGAGGTCTGTCGCGGCGATCGTGAGCTCGAGCTGACCAATCGCGAGTTCGAGTTGCTCGAGTTCCTGATGCGAAACGAGCGCCTCGTGATCTCGCGCGAGCGGCTGCTCGACGAGGTCTGGGGTTACGAGCCGGACCAAATGACTAACACGATCGATGTCTTTATTTCGAACCTCCGCCGTAAGCTTGAGGAGGGAGGCGAGCCGCGAATCCTGCACACCAAGCGGGGCGCCGGCTACGTCGTCAAGCAATGAGTCCGCTCCCGATCGGGGCGGCAATCAGCCGCCGACTGGGAACTCTGCGCCCGTCCCGTGCGCCGGTGCGATGGCGACTCGCGCTCGTCTCGTCCGGGTTGACGATGGTGATCTTGATCACCTTCGCGGTGGTGGTCGGTCGACTCACCGTGCACCGGCTCGTCTCCGACTTTCGCGGCGAGCTCGTCAAGACCGCGACCGACTTTGGCCTCCACTACGACCCCGACCAGTACGGCGAGCTCTCGATGCCTGGCGCCGCCGGACTGCGAATCATCGGTGCCGACGGGGTCGTCTACCGCGGCACCTCCACTCCCGGCGCTCCGGACGTTGGCCCACCGCTCGCCGGGGTCGATCGTGTCGGCGACTTCCAGGTTGCGGTCGCACCGGTTCAGGCGACGATGGATTCGACCCGAATGCCCGCCCTTTTTGTGCAGGCAACGCGGCGGCGTGACGACCTCGAGCGGACAATCGACCGACTCTGGCTGTTCCTCGGCTGCGGCGTCTTTTTCGGCACCTTGTTTGCGGCGATCGCCGGGATGGCGGTGGCGCGTCGAGCGATGCGCCCGATCGCATCGCTAAACGCAGCCGCCCGCGAGATCGCCTCGACCCGTGATACCTCGCGGCGGATCCCGATCCCGCCAAGCGACGACGAGGTCGCCGAGTTGGCCCGGACTCTCGATGAGATGCTGCGCCAACTCGACGCCGCCCAATCCGAGACCGCGATCTCGATGCAGCGCCAGCGCGAGTTCATCGCCGACGCATCGCACGAGCTTCGGACTCCGCTGACCAGCGTGCTCGCCAACCTCGAGCTGATCGAGGCCGACAACTCGACCGAGCGCGAGGCGATCGCCTCGGCGCTCCGCTCTTCACGGCGGATGGGGCGGCTCGTCACCGACCTCCTGATCTTGGCCCGCGCCGACGCCGGGCGGCTCAGCTCGCGGGCTCGGATCGATCTCGGATCGCTGATTGTTGAGGCGGTCCTCGACATCCGCCCAATCGACCGTCGGCACCGGATCGAACTCGCCGAAATGCCGCCGACCGAGGTCGAGGGCAACCACGACGAACTCACCCGGATGGTGATCAACCTACTGCAAAACGCGCTCCAACACACCCCGTCCGGGACGGCGATCGAGGTTCGACTTTGGCACCGCGACTCGCTTGCCGTTATCGAGATCTCCGATGACGGACCCGGCATTCCCGTGGGTGCATACGACCAGGTCTTCGAGCGATTCACCCGCGGCCCCGGCCCGGCCGACCTGGCGGTTCGAAGCGGCGAGGGCACCGGTCTTGGGTTGGCAATCGTCCGGGCGGTTGCCGAGGCCCACGGTGGCGAGGTGCGCTGCAGCGCCTCCGAATCGGGCGGCGCCTGCTTCACGGTGACGCTGCCGCGGCGAACGAGCCCGCAGTTTGGGGAAATTCGTCAGGGTTTAGTGGGTCAATCCTGAGCGTACCCTCACATAGCTGCTAGAGTTCCTGCTCACGGCGATATCGGTCAACCACATTCGCAGCCGCAGGTCCCCCTCCGCGGCTGTAGCGGGGAGGCCTGCGAGCAACCCGCCGGGTTTCCCCCTCCCTCCCGGCGGGTTGGCTCGCCTCCGTGACCGGCAACCGATCGGTACGAGGCGAAGACGCCGCGACGCGCTGCGAGCGGATCGGCTGGATGTCACCTTGGCATTGCATGAGGGCGTCGACCTCTTCAGCGACCGATACCTCGCCGGGCGGGGGGTGTTCGGGGAGGTGTGGTCAGTCCGGGCGACGCGGCCCCACCGGCGAAGGCCACCACCCGGAGATCGGGATACCAGTCGGCGGGAATCGCGGCGTCAGGGGGCGCGGACGATGCTGGTTCCATGCGGTTGCAATCGGCAGCCGCGCTCCGGGTCTGAGGTCGGTGCTCAGATCACCCTGCGTTCGGGCGACGACCTGACGGGCAGTGAAGTCGAGTAGCTCCCAGAGCGCTTGACTGACCATCCGTCGCGTACGGGAAAATCAGCGCGTGTCGCCGCCCGCCGCCAACGTTGCGAATCAGGTCGTGAAGCAGGCCTGGCGCGCGCTCCAGCCTTACCAGCGAACGCTGCTGGAAGGCATCGGCGCCGGGCAATGGCGGGTGGCCGACCGGGCGCTTGGCGCGGTGGTTTCCGAGCTCCTCAGGTCGGCTGGCTCCCGCCAACTCGCCGGTGAACGGCTGAAAGCGCTGGATGATTCACTCGGCGTCTGGGTTCCCGAACTGCGCGTCATGCTGATCAACGCCTCTCATCCGAAGTTTGAAGGCCTCGACGAGTCCAGCTTTGCGGCGGCTATCTCCGACGTTGCCTGGCACGAATGGGGCCACGCGCTGAGCCTGGATCGAGCCGACAACGACGAGATCAAACGTGGTCCGAAACTGCTCGAATTGGCGCCACCGGGAATTGCCGAGAACGTCCGCTCGGGATGTTACGTTCCCTCACAGGTAACGCATGAGCTGGTGGCGAATTTATTTGCGACGCTCACCGCTCGCCGCCAAGCCGGTGGCGAGGGCAAGCCCGAATGGCTAGAGGAGCAACTATGGACCCTCGTGAAGAAGACGACCGAGTAGAACCCCGAGATCGGCCCGTCGGCTACACGCTTGGCGAGGAGCGCACAATGCGCGACGTGCTCGAAGTTCAAGCGAAATTGCTCGAGAGCGAGGGCCTGCGGCCAGCCTGGAAGCAGGCTCCGGGCGAGCCAGGCTTATAGCCAGGCCCCCCGGAAAAACCCAGCGATCGCCAGCCACCGGCCATCGGACGGGCGCGATCTGGTGCCCGGGAAGGGTCCCGATCAGAAGCGCAATCTCGCCTCGGTTGCCGGGCGTGGCCGAGCTCGACGGCCGCAGCACATAGCCGCACCTACCGCGCGTGCTCTGGGTCACCTCGCAGATCTGCTGGACGTAGCCGAACTCGGTCCGCCTGGCGAGCTGCCCTTGCAGATCGGACGCGCGTCGGGGTCGTGCAGCGAAACGCGCGTTATCGCATCGCGAGGCCTATCCGTCGCCTCGATTGGCGACATCGGGCGGTGGTTTCGGATTCCACCCATCTGGAAAGGTGAACGAGCCGTCGCGATATGCGGTGAGGTTGGCGAGTATGTCGTCGCACGTCCCATTGGAGCCGCCATCGTCAGCGATCTTCTCGCAGATACCGCTCCGCGCCTCGATGTTCATCAGCCCAACAAAGTTTTCATCCCCCTCTCGACGGGCCTGTTCGAGCTCCGGTTCGTCTGCAGGGTCGAGTTGGGTAGCAGGCTCGCCCTCGGCACCGCGACCCAGCGCAATCGAAACGATAGCCCCCGTCACCAGCACGAACGCCGTCACAGCGACTAGATTCGCTAGGCGCTCACGACTCGAGATGGGCTCGGTAGATTTTGCCGATGGCATAGCTCGTCTCCGTTTGTTTTGTTCGTTGGGTCGTTTCTGGACTCGGGTGGTTGTGGCTACGACACGCGTCGATCTTGCGCACGGGATGCGGGACTGCATCGACGTAGATTAGATTTGACATTAACCGAGTAATCGTCAAAATGGGAGTTTAGAAGCAGGATCGGCGCGAGCGGGACGCTTTGGCGACGAGACGTGGGCGGCGGCTCGGGGCCTAGCGCGCAGCGCGATCGAGCGGCGCGCTTGGGCCAGTCGGAAAAGTTGACCCGATCGATGATCTCGACGACCTCCTTTGTCGATGCGGACCAAGAATCGGATTCCGCCTCGCGGCAGTTTTTGGTCAGCTTGTGGCTGACCCCGGCGCCAGTCGACGCGGACGAGCCGCTCGCCGTCAATCGCTGCCGGGCCAACCGCTCCGACGCGTGGTCGCGGGA
The DNA here is from genome assembly GCA_023251975.1 of bacterium. Classification (GTDB taxonomy): domain Bacteria; phylum Actinomycetota; class Thermoleophilia; order Solirubrobacterales; family 70-9; genus JAHEXU01. The sequence continues at coordinate 40,827 of JAHEXU010000002.1, forward strand.
CGGCGGTGTGATCGTCGCCGGTGTTCACGCCGGCGTTGCCGGGTCGGTCGCCTTGAATTCCCCCCCCAATCGGTGAGGAGGGCCGCCAAACCGCCGACTGAAGCGCCGCCGTTTTTCCGTCCGACGGATGGTGGACGATCTGCGGTCCGATGAGTTCCGTGCCCGCCCACGCATTGACCGATCCCGCGCCCGATCCGGCGCCGCTGCGCGGCCCGGAGCCCGGCGCCGATCGGGCCGCCCAACCGCCGCTCGCCGCGGTTCCCGACGAAACCACCTCAGAGCCAGCGGTCGGTCGGGTGATCCCCCGCGGCGCGAGCCCGGCGTTCTCCTATCTGAGCACCGAGCGGGCCCCCTACTACCGCGAGTTGATGGGGGTGCTGCTCGAGAACAAGCGCCGCTTTGGCTTGCGCCTCGACCCGCCCGCGATCTCGACCCTATTGTGGGCGGGCTACTCGAGCCGGTACGAGACCGATGAGGCGCTGGAGCGCGATCTCGAGTCGCTGACCGGGTGGGAAGCCGTCGATCACCAGCGTGACAACTCGCGGGCGTCGTCGACCGCAGAGTTCAAGCGCAAGCGATTCACCTACGACATCACCGCCGCGGGTGAGATCGCCGAGCGCGCCGCGCTGGCGGTGGACCGGATCGCCGAGCGGATCGGGGCGCTGCGCAGCTCCCAGCTCCCGGAGTTGCTGGAGGCGCTGAACACGCTCGCCCTCGAGTGTGAACGGGTCGAGCCGCGAGCGGGCAAACTGGTCGCGGGCTTCAACGACATCGCCGCGAAGCTGGAACGACTGCGCGATGACACCGGCAGCTTTATGCGCGATCTCGGGTTGGTGATGTCGAACGACGAGGCGATTGAGGCCGAGCCCTTTGAGCTCTACAAGCGGCGCGTGATCGATCATCTGCAAGGCTTTCGCCAGGCGCTGATCCGGCTCGATCCACAGTTCATTGCGGCGATCGAGCGCGTCGAAGCGGTCGGGACCGAGCAGATCATCGCGATCGCGGCCGAGAGCGACGAGCCGCCGGTCTGGGGCCTGTCCGACGACGAGGTGGCGTCGCGGCGAGCCGGGCGCCTGGGCGCGGAGTGGACCGGCGTACGGCGCTGGTTCTGCGGAGCCGACGGCGAGCCGCCGCCTTGGCGAGATCTCGATCTTGCGCTCGCCAACGCGATCGAGTGGATCATTGCCGCCGCACAGCGGCTGATCGACCGGCGCTCGCGTCGGGTCGACCGCTCGGCCGAATACCGCACTCTGGCGCTGTTGTTCGATCGGGCCGAGTCGGTCGATGACTGCCACGCCCTTTACACCGCCTGCTTCGGGCTCTATCCGCCACGCCACTTCTCCGTCCCCGAAGAGGATTCGGAGCTGACCGCGCCAACCGCTTCGTGGTGGGACGGGGCGAGGGCGCCGGTCGAGCCATCGTTTCTGCGGCCCGGGCTGCGGACGCGGACGGGTGGGCGAATCGCGCGCCTGCCCGATCACTCGCCAGCCCGCGAAGCGCTGGCTGCCCGGCGGCGCCGCGAACGGGTCGAGCTTGAGCGGGCGCTGCGGCGGTTCGCCTCGAGGGGCCGGTTTCGGCTACGCGAGCTCGGATCGCTCGATCCGCTCGAGTTCCACCATCTGATGGCGTGGCTCGGGCGGACCCTCGATGCCCGTGCCAGCTCGGACGGGGTGCGCCGCGCTGAGTCGCTCGATGGCCTGGTGCGGATTTCTCTGCGCTCGCCGACCCGCGGCGGCGAGCCGGTCGAGATTACGACCCCCAGCGGTACGCTCGTCGCCCCCGACTATGAGGTCGAGGTCGAGGCAGCGTGAGCGCGACCGAGCTGCACGAGGTTTCGGGCCGCCCGCCCGCCCGCGACGAACCGGACACCCCGCCCGTGGCACCGACCGAGGCGGCGGCGCGGTTCGTCGACGAGCACGTCGCGCTGGAGCGGTGTCGGGCCGTGCGAGCGCTGCTGATGCGTCCGTTGCTCCTCGCGGAGGTCGATCCCGAGGGGTTCGCCCTGGTCCGCCGGCATCGCGACTGGATCGCCGAGCGGTTCGAGCACCTGCTCGGCTACCGGCTCAGCGTCCGCGCCGATCACGCCCGGCTCCACAAGCAGCCGCTGCGCCCTTACCGCGATCGGCCCGCTCGAATCCAGCCCGTCTCACGGCGGCCGGGACCCGAGGACGGGTGGCGAGCGTTTAGCCGACGCCATTACGTCCTGATGGCACTGCTGTTGGCGGTGCTCGAGGCACACCAGGGACGTTCGCAGGCGCTGATCGGTGATCTCGCTACCGAGGTCGGCGCGCTCGGCTCGGAGCTCGGGCTGAGGATCGACTTCGAGCGTCGCGATGAGCGTAAGGCCTTTGCGGAGGCGCTGGACCTGCTGGTCCGCAATGGCGTGTTGCGGCGGCGCGACGGCTCGGCCGAGGTATTCGTGAGCCGCGACACCAGTGCGGAGGAGGCCCTGTTCGATGTCGAACACTCACGGCTTGGCGACATTAAAGGGACCGCCGCCGCAATCGCCGAAGACTCGACCGCCGAGTCGCTGATCGCGCTCCCCGCACCCGCGACCGAGGAGGGTGAGCGCGCCCGCAGACGCCGACGGATCGCGGCGACGCTGGTCGAGGAGCCGGTCCTCTACACCGACGAGCTGACGCCGGCCGAGGTCGACTCCTACCGGGCGCAGCGCCACCGAATCGAGCCGGAGCTGGAGCTATTGACCGGTCTCGTCGCCGAACGCCGACGCGAGGGGTCGGCGCTGGTCGATCCCGGTCGTGCCCTGACCGACCGGCGCTTCCCGACCCGCTCCTCGGAGAGCCAGCTCGCCCTGCTTTTGTGCGCGCGACTGCGCCGACTCGCCCACGAGTCGGGTCGCGAGGCGATCCCCCTACCGGATATCGAATCGGAGCTGGCGAAGCTGCGGCGACGCAGCCGCGTCGTCGGCGGCGCCGAGGTCGACGCCGGGGTGCTCGAGCTGATGCGAGCCCATCGGTTGATCGAACTCGACGGCGGTCTGCTGCGGGTGCTGCCAGCCTGCGCGCGGTTCGCGGGCGCCGAGGAGGCGGCGGCGGCGTGAAACTTCGAGCGGTCGCCGAGCCGAGGCGCTTTCAGATGCGCCGGACCGGACTGATCGGACTCTATGAGTACGACGACGAGACTTTCGAGTTCGAGGACGGGCGCCTCCTGCTGCGCGGGCCAAACGGTGCCGGAAAGTCAAAGGCGCTCGAGCTGACGCTGCCCTTGCTGCTGGATGGAGAGCTGCGGCCCGAGCGGCTCGATCCGTTTGGTGGTAGCGGACGCAGCATGCGGTGGAACCTGCTCGGGGACGAGGACGGGGGCCGCCCGACCGGGCTCGGATACTCGTGGCTCGAACTCGAGCGGGTAGCCGAGGACGGCTCGGAGCAATGGGTGACGCTGGTGCTCGGCGTCTCGGCCAATCGCAACGACCGTGACGTGCGGTCGTGGTTCGCGATCCTTGAGGCGTCGCGCCCCGCCGGTGAGGAGCTTCGCGGGGTGCGGCTTGGACACGGCGCGTCACTGGTCTGCGAGGGGGCGCCGATCAGCCGCGGGGCGCTGGCCGAGCTGGCCGGCGAGGTGATCGACGGGGCGGCGGCCTACCGCCGTCGGGTCAACGCGCTGCTGTTCGAGGTCCCCGAGGAGCGCTACGAGGCGATTGTGCGC
>JAHEXU010000143.1 GCA_023251975.1 bacterium
AGCGGGCTTCGGCAGGCCGGACACGCCAGCCTCCCGCTGAGCAGATCGCGCTCCACCTGCTCTTCATCGAGGCCTACGATCAACATCGGTGCCACCTCCGGCATCGAGAGGGCCCTCCGTCAACCGGTGAAAGCTGCGGGGGGTCCTCGCTTATCTACGGAACGCGTCGGAGCTTGACGCATCTGGGCTGCCGCGATGCCGAGGCTCTACGTCGTCAGCGGGGCTGCGTGTGCCGAACGGGGGTGTCGTTCAACACCGGGCGCCGGGCGCCGAACTTGCCGAGCTTTACTCGCAGCGCTGGGAGCTGGAGACAGCGCTCGACGAACTCAAGACCCATCAGCGCGGGCCGCGCGTCGTGTTGCGTTCAAAGACACCCGAGGGGGTTTACCAAGAGACCTACGGCCACCTCGCCACCCAGTACGCGATCCGCCGCATGATGCACGACGCCGCTTTGCAGGCCGACATTGTTCCGCACCGATTGTCGTTCGTCCGCAGCCTCCGGGCCGCCCGCCGCTCGACCCGCACCCAGCCGGGTCTTTTCCCCCCACTGCCTTGAACGTGCCCGTGAGCTGGCGTTTGCCGCGATCCTCGCCGAACCGCTGCCGCTGCGCCGATCGCGATCCAACCCGCGCGTCATCCAACGGAAGATGAGCAATCGGCCGGTCAAGCGGCCGGAGCACCGCGACTGGCCCCAACCGGTCCGGCCGACGGCGGACACGATCTCGAGTCTGCCTGCTTAAGTTTACGGTATTGAGCTACCTGGCATGATCGCGGCGCCCGCGCGAAAGATCCACGGGGTCTTCGGTGATGCCGCTTATGCCACCGGGGTGTGGCGCGGCCTTGGGGACCGGGTCACGTTCACCTCCCGACTACGGTCAAACGCCGCAATTCGTCAAGCGCCGCAAGAACTGGCGGGCGGATCGCGTGTCCGGGGAAACGAACCTCGGCGACGGTCTCACCGCGACGGAGTCGCCGCGACCCCGGGTCATGGGGTCGCGGCCTGGCGATCGATCGGGTGGTGCGGCGGGTGGGACTCGAACCCACACGTCCAAAGGACAGCGCCTTTTGAGGGCGCCTCGTCTACCGATTCCGACACCGCCGCAGGTTCTCTAATCATCGCCGATTCGCCCGCCGCGCCGCCGCCTACCCTTGTTGGACGATGTGCGGGCGGTTCACCTTGACCGATTCCGACCCGCGGCTGTTGCGGATGCGGTTTGACCTTGACGGCTCGATTCCGCTGACCGAGTCGGCCCGCTGGAACATCGCCCCGACCGACCCGGTGTCGGCGGTGCGGCGGGCCGAGTCCGGGGCCGCTAACGAGCCGGGTCGGCTGCGTTGGGGGTTGGTCCCGGGGGGGTGGGCGCTTCGGGACGGCCGCCGCCCGCTGATCAACGCCCGCGCCGAGTCGATCGCCGCCCAGCCCGCTTTTGCCGAGTCTTTTCGCGACCGTCGCTGCCTCGTCATCGCCGACGGTTTTTATGAGTGGCGACACGATCCCGATCGCAAGCAGCCGGTCTGGATCCACCCCCGCAGCCCGGGGCCGTTCGCGTTCGCGGCGATCTGGGCGTCGCATCGCACCGAGGCGCTCGGACCCGAGCCGTTGCAAAGCTGCGCGATCATCACCTGCGAGCCGAATCGCGAGGTCGCGACGGTCCACAGTCGCATGCCGGTAATCCTCGACGGTCGCGCAGCCGAGGCGGCCTGGCTTGACCCGAGCGCCGACCCCGATCGCCTCGAAGCACTGCTGGTCGCGGCTCCCGACGACAGCCTCGAGATTCGCCCTGTTTGCGACCTGGTCAACGATCCGCGGGCCGACGGCCCCGCCTTGTTGGACCCGCCGCTCCACCTTGGTTGATCGCCCGCGGGGCGCTGCGCTGATCGGCTGGCGCTCAGAGACCGAGGCGCCGGAAGGCGGCGTGAGAGCGGTGCGGCTCGCTACTCAAGGTCGTCGACATCGTCAACATCGTCGGCGTCGTCGATGTCGTCGTCGTTGCCGCCGTCGATCCGGCGCTCTTCCTCGGTGTGCCAGTTCTGGTTGAAGCCGATCATCGCGACCACGATCAGCAGGATCTGGATCGGGATTACGACCAAGGTGAGCAGTCCGAGCAGATCCTCGGGCATGGCGGGGGAGTCGAGGCCCGGTTTGTCGCGGGCAAACCATCCCGGAGCGGCGACCGCGGCGAAGATCACCATGATCATCGCGAGCGCGGCACTGACCGGCAGGAGGCCGCGATTCCAGCGCAGCACCAGGATCGCGAAGACGACGTAGAGGAGTGCCCAGCCAAGCGCCATCGCGCCCATCCCCGGCGATTGCAGGCGTTCCCAGCCGCCGAAGGTGACGATCGCCATCAGCGCCGCGGACGCGATCAAGACCAGCGCGATCAGCGCCTTCGTCGTCCTCGACTCGGCCTTCTCGCGATTCGGGCGCCACAGCTCATATCCCGCTCGGGGTTCAGCAATCTGCATCGACCAACAAAACATATCGGTTGTGGCGGTCGATTGCGATGGTTCGCCCGCGCCGCCCGGCAGATCGGCCGGGGCGGAACGGGGCAGGGAGGACTTGAACCCCCAACCTACGGTTTTGGAGACCGTCGCTCTGCCAGTTGAGCTACTGCCCCGGGCCAGCTGATCGTAGCGCGCGGTGATTGATGCGGGCGGAGGGACTTGAACCCCCAAACTCTTGCGAGCACCGGCACCTAAAACCGGCGTGTCTGCCAATTCCACCACGCCCGCAGGGAAGCGGCGGCGCGCGGTGCGCCATGGCGCATTGTAGGTGGCGGGCGCCCGCCCCAAGGCCGCGCGATGGCCGGGTCGTCGGCCGGTCGTCGTTTAGCTTGATCGGGATGAGGCCGAATCTGCCGCCCCAAATAAACGACGCCGTCGGTTCGCTGCGCGCCGCTCTGAAAGGGTTCTCGGCCAACAACGGCAGCCAGCACGCAGCCGCGATCTCCTACTACGCGCTGCTTTCGGTCTTCCCGGCCGCGATCGCCGCGACCGCGATCGGCGGCGCGATCATCGGCCACGACACCGCCCGCGACAGCCTGGTCGACGCGATCGAAGGGGCGTTCCCGCTCAGCGCCAAGGACGGTCGCGCCCAGGTCGAGGAGCTTGTCGCGGGCGTCACATCGGGCGCCGGTACGATCGGCCTGGTCGGCTTGCTCGGCCTGCTGTTCAGCGGCAGCGGCCTGATCGGCGCGCTTCGAACCGCGCTTGGCGAGGTCTTTGATGCGCCTCCTTCTCGTGGCGCCGTTGTCGCCAGGCTGACCGACATCGGAATCCTATTCTTGCTTGGCGGGCTCGTCGCCGCCTCGTTTGCGATCTCTTTGGCGAGCGGGCTCGGGCTCAACATCGGAGCCGAGATCGGGCTCGACGGCGCCATCATCCGGTTCGTCGCCAACGCCGTTGCGGCACTGATATCACTGCTTTTGATCGGATCCGCCTACCTGGTTCTGATTCGCCTCTTGCCTGGCTCGACCCCATCGCTTCGCGCCGCTTGGCCCGGACTCGCCCTGGCGGTCGCCCTGACCGAGCTGGTTCGCCGCAGCTTTGGCCTCTACATCGAGAACTTCGCCAACTACAACGCCGTTTACGGTTCGCTTGGCGCTGTGATCGCCGCGCTCAGCTTCGTCTACGTGACGAGCTGCGCGTTTCTGATCGGGGCCGAGTTGGTCGCGTTTCGCTGGACGGCGGTCCAGCCCGCCGATCGAAGCTAATCCCGGCGCCTCCGCGGGCCGATGGGCGCGGTGATGAGATGGCGGATAACTGCCCCGAAACTTCGAGCCTTCGTCCTTGGAATGCTCGTGTTCGCCGCCGTTTCGGCGATCGGCCCAACGGGGGCTCGGGCTGCCTGCGCCGGCGCTGAAACCAAGCCCCGCCAGGTCGCGCTGAAGCAGGCCCGCGCGGCGATCCTGTGCCTGCTCAATCACGAGCGAACCAGCCGCGGATTGCGACCGGTCAGCGAGAACAAGCAGGCCTTCCGGGCCGCCACGAAGCACAACCTGCGAATGGTCCAGCACCGCTGCTTCGCCCACCAGTGCTACGGCGAGAAGGACCTGGTCGGTCGGCTGACCGACTCTGGGTATCTGCCGTGCGACTGCACCTGGCGGGTCGGTGAGAACCTCGCCTGGGGTGAGACGGTAAACGGCACCCCGAGGGCGATTGTCGACGCCTGGATGGCGAGCCCCGAACACCGCGAGAACGTCCTCAACCCGAGCTTCCGACAGATCGGGATCGGCACCGCCTGGGGCAGCCCCTACCCGGGGCATGACGACGCTTCAACCTATACGACCGTCTTCGGCGTTCGTCGCTGAGCCGGATTGGCCGATCCGGCCGGCCCCCGCCGGCTCGGTGGATCCGGGCTGGGTAGCGGCAACTGCGCCGACCGGGAGCGCGCTGTGCAAATATTTGTCCCGCTATGGCATCGGCGGTGCGGATCCGACTGGGTGGGCCGATCAGCCAGCGTGTCGGCGTGATTTGCCTGGTCCTCACCGTTGTGTCGGTTGGTCTGGTCGGCCTGCCCGAGAGATCCCGCGCGGGCGGCGGCTGCCGCTTCGCCCACGGCGTTTATGACCAAATCTCCAACCAGGAGGCCGAGCACGCGTTGGTTTGCCTGCTCAATAAGGAGCGCCACGAGGCAGGATCGCCGCGGCTTGATCAGAACAAGCAGCTCACCGCGGCCGCGGGCAAGCATTCGCGGACGATGAAACGGGTCCGCTGCTTTGCCCACACCTGTCGAGGCGAGCCGGGGCTTGAAAGCAGGCTGCGCCACGCGGGCTATCTGCCCTGCAATTGCTTTTACGGGATCGGCGAGGCGCTGGCCTACGGGGTCGGGGCGAACTCGGCTCCGGCGGTGATCATGAGGAGCTGGATGCGCAGCCCGAAGCACCGGGTGATCCTGCTCGGGGGTGGCTATGACGATGTCGGCTTCGGGGTTGTCAGGGGGATCCCGAGTGACGCCGACGCCGAAGGGCGAATTTTCACCGCCGATGTCGGTTATCGGCGCTAACCGATGGCTTTCGGGAGCGAAATCGCCGAGCTGGCCAAGCGCGGCGAGTTCGAGCGGCTGATCAGCGAACTGGGGGCGGCGATTGCGGCCGATCGGCGGGTCTTGGCCGAGCCCGAGGTCAAGGCCTGGTGCGGACGACGCTGGCGCAACATCTTCCTCAGCCAGGCGGCGAGCGACGAGCGCGCCCTCGAGGCGGCGCGAAAGGGCCTGCGAATCCCCGGGACCGACCTGAAGTTGCCGGGCGGCGGCGATGATCGCAGCGATCGGGTCAGGCTGGCCGAGCGCTTCCTCCACCCCGACTTCCACGCTGAGGCCGAGGTTGAAATGCCGCCGCCGCCAGCCGACGGATCGGTCCGCAACGCAACCTTCGTAGTCTGTCCCGGGCTACTCGGTTCGATGCTGCCGCTGCGGGCGTTCCAGTACTCGTTGCCGGTCCTCGCCGAGCAGGACGGGCTCCGCATCATCTGCGCCGACGCTCACCCGATGCGCGGCTGCGAGGCCAACGTAGCGGACCTTGTCGCCACCATCGAGCAGGGCGCCGGACTCGGCCCGGACTGCCGCCCGATCGCCGCGGACGATTGCGCTCCGCCGGGCGATGTCTTCCTGATCGGGTACTCGAAGGGCACCGCCGACGCCTTGACGATGTTGGCCCTGCGACCCGACCTCGCCCCCCGAGTCAAGGCACTCTTTTGTTGGGGCGGAGCGGTCGGCGGTTCGTTTTTGGCCGACGACATGTATGAGCGGGTCAAGGATTGGTCGATGCCGCAAGGCGCCGCCGGCGACCTCTTCAAGGGCCTGATCAAGACCGTCTTCCCGATCGTCAACCTCGACGGGATCAGCGAGCGACTCGACGAATACGACATCCCCGCCGCGGTTCGCGACCTGACCACTCCCGAGCGCGCCGCCTTCTTGGCCGATCACGCCGCCGCGATCGACGCGCTCGACCTGCCGATCTTCAACCTGACCGCCTCGACCAGCGCGTCGGAGGTGCCGTTCTTCCAGGTCCAGGGTTACATGTCGATCGCCAAGCACGATGCCGACAACGACATGCAGCTGACCCGCGAGCAGGCTCGGATGGCGACCGCGATGGCGACTGATCTGGCGGGGCTGCACGCCCATCACTGGGACATCTCCTACGACCCGTTTCCGCTCCACACCCGGCTCGGCTCGCCCAACCTCGACCATCGCTTTCCCCGAACCGCCGCTTTGCGCGCGATCTGCGCCTTCACCGCCGAGCTCGGCCTGGTCGGTTGAGCTGACTCGGCGTGCCTTCGACGCGGGCGCGGGGCTGATTGAGATGAGAGACCGCGGCGCCGCCGGAGCCGCAGCTCTCGCGCCCGGATCCGTTGCGGCGGTCTTGGCGCGGGGCAGACTCGCCCGAGCGGCGGCGGCAGGTCGAGCAGTTGGCGCTCCTGAAGCCGTCCGATTTCGACCGCACCGAGCCCTCGCCGCAGGTATCGCAATTTGTCGGCAGATGGACGATCACTGCGCCGGATTCTCGACCCGCACTAGGTGGTAGCCCGCTGAAGGGAACTCGGTCGAGCGCCCATCCAGGGCCTATACTTCGGCCACTCGCGGGCGAGGTGTAACTGGTCGCACGTCAGCCTTCCAAGCTGAAAGAAGCGGGTTCGAGCCCCGTCGCCCGCTTCGGCTTACCAACCGGTCGCTTTCTCCACAATCGCCCGTGGCCGTCGTCAGGCCAACTCCGATGTTGGACCGAAACTTCCCTAGACTCCCGGCCGTCACGGGGCGTGGCGCAGTCTGGTAGCGCACTCGGCTGGGGGCCGAGCGGTCGCTGGTTCAAATCCAGTCGCCCCGACTAATCCTCGATCCACGCGCGTCCAGAAGTTGAGGAGCGCCAAAACCCGAGAACTGCAACGAACGCTCTACCAGTCGGCCAAGGCCGATCCCGGCCGACGCGAGCGATGCCGCCGCGAGCGCACCCGCGGGGAGCGCCTCGAACGGCGCAAGATGCGACGGGGTCGCGTCGCCCGCCAGGAGCGCCGACAGTCGCGCCGTCACGGTCATCGTGCCGCTGATGGTGTGCGCCGCAACAACTGCGTACCCCTGATCGGCACGCCAGCCGCCCGGATCGCTCAACGTCACCCGCAGAAGCTCGCCGCCCACTGTTCGGGTGCAGTCGGGATCGTCTATCGGATCGGTGGCGACGTGCGGGTACGCAAGCCGGTGCCGGGCTTCGCCAGCGCCGACGGTGTGGGTGAGACAGGCCCCATCCCCGCGCCAGGCGTGTTGTCGTTGGTCATCACCACCAGATGGTATGCGCCCGCTCCCCCGTGCCGGTTTCTCCGCAACAGCCAGCGTGCGGGCGGCGAACCAGCGCACCATCGACGCATGGACCCGTAGCGCGAAACCGAACGATGGCCCGACCGCGAGTCGGTTCTCATGGCCGTCGCTCGGCCCCTGGCGCAAGCCGCCCGGCGCACCGGCAATGATGGCGCCGGACTGCGCCACGTGATCGACGACCTCTTCCGTCGCTTCCTCGGCGACGCCGCCGAAGTGCCGCGCACGCAGAAGATCCGGGCAGCGCTCCGCCCCTCATCGAGCAGCTCGGAAGGGGCGAAGCGGGCGGCCGCTATCGCGACGCCGCATGGCTACTCATCGCGGCAGGGCGTGAGGCAGGCGCCCTCGACGCCTGGCACGACGCGCGCACCCCGCCGGGCAAGCGCAGCTGACCCGGCCCTCGCTGTGATCGAGCGCGCCCAGCGGCAGGAAGGCACGCCGCCGGGCTCACGCGCTCGCTACGCGGCCAGCACTTCGGCCGTGAGCACGCGCAGCTTGTGCACGCGCCCACGCTCTCGCGTGCGGTACGTCCGCAGCGCGAGTCGCACGCGGAGGCGCGAGAGCCGTTCGGCCTCCGCGCACACCGCGAACGCCTCCGGCGACGCGACCAGACCCAGCGGGTCGCCGTCCTCGCCCACCAGCGTGACGAGCAGCGTCGCGTCCGTGTAGTTCCCGGACGGTTCCAGCTCCTTGACCCCCAGCAGGGTCGCTTCATAGGTCAGCATCAGGCATTCACCTCCTTCCACACCGAAGCCTGCCTCGCCACGGCACGCGGCGGCACGTTTCTCCGCAAACAGCCCTCGAGCCGCGCAGCGGCGCGCCGCCCGGACCACCGGCGGGATGCGCCACGCCTCCCGCGTCTGCGCTCCGCCGGGGTTCCGCTCCGCCGCACTCGGCGACGGGCATCTCGCCGGGCTCAGGGGCGACGCACCGACGCCGGGCCTGGGAGCGACAGCGGTGGCTCCTCTCGCGTCCGGCGACCGGGGTACCTTGATCAAATGTCCCATCGCTTGCCGCACCCGATCCCGTACCAAGGGAGCAAGCGTCGGCTCGCCACGCAAATCCTTTCGGTCGTGGGCGAACGCCGGTACGAGCGCGTCTTCGAGCCGTTCGCAGGCTCCGGCGCAATCACTCTCGCGGCAAGCGCAGGTGGTTACGCGCACGGCTACACGCTCGGCGACAGCCTCGAGCCCCTCGTAGAGCTTTGGTGTCAGATGCTCGAGGCGCCCGTCAGCCTCGCCGACGAATACGAAGCGATCTGGACTGAACAGCTCGCCGACCCTCCGGGCCACTACCTACGGGTGCGTGACGAGTTCAACACGGGTGGCGGGGCCGCGAAGCTTCTGTACCTGCTTGCGCGGTGCGTGAAAAACTCGCCGCGTTTCAACTCGCGAGGTGAGTTCAATCAATCACCAGACCACCGCCGGAATGGCATGAACCCCGCGAAGATGCGCCGAGAGATCAACGGAGCCGCAGCGTTGCTCGGCGGATCGACCGTCGTTGAGTGCGCCGATTTCGGAGTGCTCCTGCAAGAGGCGACACCCAATGACCTCGTTTACCTCGACCCGCCGTGGGAAGGGACATCGAAAGGCACTGATAAGCGCTACCGCGACTGGCTTTCCCGTGAGCGCCTTGTCGAAGTTCTCGAAGACCTACATGTCCGAGGTGTCCCCTATTTGTTGAGCTACGACGGACGGCACGGCGACAAGACCTACGGCGACGAGCTTCCGCCATCGATCGGCGCAAGGCGCCTCGAACTCGCGGCCGGACGGTCCTCGCAGGCGACCTTGAACGGGCAGAAGGTCTTGACGTTCGAGAGCCTCTACGTTGCCACGACTATCACCGAGCAACCGCGGTTCGTGGAACCGCTCGGACTATTCGCCGCCGCCGCGTAGGTGCTCGCGGGCAAACTGCGCGATCGGCTTACCGGCGTGGTCCGCCGCTCGCCGAAGGGCTTCGTAGTCAGCGATGTCGGTGCCCTGCCACGTGATGTTCAGGCTCCGCCGCTGCTCGGTGGCCACATGCTCGTAGCTCTCGGGGCTGCCCCATAGGCAGGTTCGACAGGCGTCCGCGTCGTGGGTCGTCAGCCAGTTCGGGCACGCTTCGCACGACCACGACTTCGAGCGGTTGCATCACCCGCAGACGAGCATGTACGCAGCGAGATCGGTCAACGGCGCCTCGTCGCCGCCGACCTCGAATGGAACGCGATGGTCGATCTGCAACCCGCGCGACGGAAACGGCCACCCGCAGAGCGCGCACGCCTCCCCGTCACGGGACACGAGCGCATCCTTGAATGTCTTCGGAAACGCCCGCCGCCCTTATCGGCCGGACT
>JAHEXU010000144.1 GCA_023251975.1 bacterium
GCCAAGCGCTCCGCCGCGTCGGGCCCGACCGCGGTTCTGACATAGCCGAAGACGCGCGGGACCCGTCGCGCGCCCGCCGTAGCGCCGGCCTCGACCTGGCGTCGAGCCGCGGCGGCGAACCGCGGCGTCATCCAGTTGAAGAAAACGCCATCGAACTCGGCCCCGGCGAGGGCGCACATCTTCGGCCCCATCGCCGCCAGCGCGAGCCGAATCCCGGCCAGCTCGGAGCGCAGCTCGGGAAGGGCGGCGCGAATCGCGCTCAGCGGTTGCTCCGAGAAACCGGCACCGATCCCGATCCAAAGCCGCGCCCGCTCGAGCCCGAGCGAGTCGATCCTCGCGGCAATCTCCGACGGTGAATGGCGGTCGATCGCCAAGACCGCGACCCCGAGTTCCGGCGCGATCGATCCCTCGGCGAACGCCGCCAGCGTCTCAAGCCCACTCGCGATCGGGGTGTCGTTGGACCACAACGAGGTGTAGCCGGCGCTCTCGCAGATCCCGGCGAGGGGCGCCGCAATCTCGGGGTCGAGACCGGCGGCGACGCCGAAGCCACGCAGTGACTCGCTCATCGAACGAACTCCGCGACCGACTCGATGTGGGGGGTTTGGGGAAACATGTCGAGGGCTCGGACCCTTCGCAGCGTATAGCCCGCCTCGCAAAGTTGCGCCGCGTTTGGCGCCAGGGTGGTCGGGTTGCAGGAGACGTAGACGATCCGCCTCGCCTCGCATTCGAGGACGCGACGGACCACCTTCTGCGAGAGCCCGGAGCGCGGCGGGTCGATTACAACCAGGTCCGGTTTGCCCGCCTCGTCGAGCAGCGCCCGGATCCCGAGTCGCGCGTCGGCGCTGCGAAAATTAGCGGTCGAGATTGCGTTCAGTCGAGCGTTGTGTTCGGCGTCGATTACCGCCGCCTCGTTCGTCTCCAGCCCCCAGACCTCGCCTGCCCGTTCGGCCATTGAGAGTCCGATCGTCCCGATTCCGCAGTAGAGGTCAAACACCCGCTCGTTTCCGCCAAGGTCCGCGTACTCGTGGGCCACTTCGTAGAGACGTTCGGCCATCTCGGTATTGGTCTGAAAGAAGGCAAACGGGGAGATTCGAAAGCGCAGATCGCCGAGCTGCTCCTCGAGGTATTCGAGCCCGAGCGCTCCGGTTGGTCCCTCGGTCGATCCGGACTCGGGCTCGACGACGGTGTGGAGGTCGACCGGGGGCCGCTCGAACGAGGCCGGGCTGGTCACCAGGCGGGTCTGGATCTGCCCGGTTCGGACCCCTTCGCGAACGATCAGGTTGCGCAGGAAGCCGCCACCGGCGGCCCGGTCGTAGGCCGGTAGGCCGCCACCCCGAGCCCAATCGCGAATCTGGTTGCGGGCTTGGTTGTTTTCCTCCGAGGCGAGCAGGCAATCGTCAACATCGATCACCTCGTCCCAGCGACCGCGGGCGTGAAACCCGAGCCGCAGCCCGTCCTCGCCGACCCCAAAGGAGTACTCGAGCTTGTTGCGGTAGCGCCACGGCGCGATCGCCGCGACTGGCGGCTCGACCGCAAAATTCTCGAGCTTGCCGATCCGTCGCAACGCGTCGACCACCTGCTCGGCCTTGGCGGCAAGCTGCATCTCGTACGGCATCCCCTGCCAGGCGGCCCCGGGGCACGGCTCCCCGCCGTGAACGCAGCGATCGGCGATCCGGTCGCCCGACGCCGTCAAAATCGCGATCGCCGACCCCTCGGCGTAGCTTCGCTTTGACTTCGTTACTCGGACCCGCACCCGATCACCGGGAATCGCTCCGGCGACGAAGACGACGAACCCGCCAGCGGTCCGCGCGACGCCGCGACCGCCCTGGGCGAGCGCGGTGACCTCAAGCTCAAGTGCCTCACCGTCACGAGGCCGGGGAGCCCGCTGGACGGGGCTTGTGCCCGCCTCCACTAACTGAGGCGTTTCGCGATATCGGCGAGGATTCCCTTCCGCGCCTTGCCCTTCTTCTCGGCGGCGAGCACCTTCTGCAGCTCGGTCGGGTCAAGCTTGGCCAATCGCTGCTTGATCTCGGCGGCGGTCAGGCTGTCGTAGCCGCTGATCGGGAAGTCCGATCCGACTCCGACCCTCTGGCGCAGCTCCTCGGCCTTGGCGAGCGGCTCCTCGGTTGCTTCACGGACCGCGTCGAGCGCCCGCTCGGCCTTCTTGCGGGCGCCACCGGCCCGCTCCTCGACACCCTCGCGGAGGCGGGAAACCAGCGACTCGAGGTCGCGCAGCAGCCCCTCGCTGTGACCGCGGCCGCGGTCGACCAGCTTGCTGACCAGGTCGTTGGCGTCGTTGCGAGTGATCCGCCCGCGCGACACCGCGTCGTCGGCAACCTCTTGGATTCGCTCGCGCGACAGGGTGACGCTTCGCTCCAGCGCCTCTCGGAACGCCTGCACGCTCTTGTCGGCGCGGCTGTCGCTCGCGCCGCCGCCGCTCTTGTTGGTTGCCATGAAAACCCCTCCGGATCAGTTGTGTCGAGAATCTGTTCTCGGAAATATCCCACGTTTTCGCTCATCGCCACGTTTTGGCGTCGCAAACGACGCCTGGACGGGAGCGTGGTCGGACAGTCGCAACCGGTGCGGCGAGTCACCGCGATCGCGAAGTCGCTCGCGCCACAGCCACGGTGGCTCGATTGTTTGCAGTCCAAAGGCCATCACCTGATCGATCGAATCGGGGTCGTCGGCGATCGGCCCGAGCCCGAAGCGGTTGATCAGATCGGCAAACAGCGCTGGCGAGCTGCGGGGTGACTCGTTGAAGTCGCCAGCCAGCAGATGGGGTGATCCGGCGGCAAAGCGCGCTAGCTCCTGGGCTGCCAAAAGACAATCGGGCACCGCCTGCAGGCGGGGCCCGGAAGCGTGCAGGTTGGCGACGCAGGTGCCGTTGTCGAGCCGGCTGATAGCGACCGTCCGGCGCTCGGGGCGCCTGGTCAGGACAACCTCCTCGGATGCGACGACGGCCGCGAAGTCGCGACGGACCAAGGTGAGATTGCAGCCGCCTTCCCATGAGCCCATCAGGTCGGGGCGGCGCTCGGCGATCGCGGCTCGGACGGCGCCGAATGAGTTGCGCGAGGTCAGCGATCGCTCGGCCTCAGCCGCGCACTGCCGAGCCAGTCGATCGGCCCAGCGGGGCGGGCACTCCTGCAGCATCGCCACGTCCCAGCGGGCGCTCGAGATCAGCCCCGCGAACTGCGCGTAGAGGTCGTGATTGACCTGGACGTAGTCGCGGCCCCGCTCGGTCGCACCGAACAGCTTTGACCGCAGCGTGAACAGTTCCGGTTCAGGCGGAAAGTCGCGACCGTGAAAGAGGTTCCAAGAGAAAACGCGCATCGGTTGACCAGGGGGCGTAGTATGCGGCGTTTCCTGATGCGTCACCTGATCAGCGGAGAGGAGCTTGACCGCGGCGCCCTTGAGGCGCTGTTGGATCGCGCTGTCGAATTGAAGTCCGCACGCGCCGCCGGGATCGGGCACCGATCCTTGCAGGGCCGCTCGGTTGCGCTGGTCTTTGAGCGCCCTTCGACCCGGACTCGGGTCTCGTTTGAGGTTGGCGTCGCCGAGCTTGGTGGCACCCCGATTGTGCTTCGCGGTAAAGAGATGCAGCTTTCGCGGGGGGAATCCCCGGGCGACACGGCCCGGGTCCTGTCGCGCTGGGTCGCCGCAATCGCGATCCGCTCCGGCTCCGACCGGGTGGTCGAGGAGCTGGCCAAAAACGCCACGGTGCCGGTGATCAATGCGCTCACCCCGGCGCATCATCCCTGCCAGGCGCTGGCCGACCTGATGACCCTGCGCGAGCGCTTCGGCTCGCTTCAGGGGCTACGGATTGTGTATGTCGGCGACGGCAACAACGTCGCTCGCTCGCTGGTCATCCTGGGGGCGATGGCGGGCGCCGAGGTGGTTGTCGCGAGCCCGGTTGGCTACGAGCTAAACGACGACCGGGCGGCGGCTGAACTGTCCGATCCGTTCAAGGCGGCCGTCGGCGCCGATTGCCTTTACGCCGATGTCTGGGTTTCGATGGGAGACGAGGAGACCTCAGAACAGCGGCGGCGTGACCTGCGGCCCTACCAGGTGAACCGCGAGCTGCTTGCCGCCGCGTCCGATCGCGCCGTCGTTCTGCATTGCCTGCCCGCCCATCCGGGCGAGGAAATCACCGCCGAGCTGCTTTACGGAGAGCGCTCCGCGGTCTGGGACCAGGCCGAAAATCGCCTCCACGCCCAGAAGGCTCTGCTCGAGTTGCTCTGCGCCTGATCGGGTGGGCGGGGCGCTCATCTACACTGATCGCTGCGGCCCCGTGGTGTAGCGGTTAGCACGCTGGCCTTTCACGCCGGTAGCGCGAGTTCGATTCTCGTCGGGGCTATCGAACCCCGCCGATGCAGCCCGAACTCAATCTAGGACCACTAACCCTCCAAACCTTCGGGATTAGCTTCGCCTTGGCTTTCCTGGCGGCTGGCGCGGTCATCACGAAGCGACTACGTGAGCTAAAATTGCCGGTCGACTGGGCCTACGAACTGTGCTTCTCGGGGCTGCTCGGCGGGTTGGTCGGCTCGCGGCTTGACTACATGGCCGAAAACTGGAGCGATGTCTCTGATGATCTGCTCGGCAGCTTGTTCTCTGGCGCCGGCCTGGTCTGGTACGGCGGCGCGATCGGCGGCGCGATCGGGGTCTGCCTGTGGGCTCGTCGCCGTGGTCTGCTCGACCGCCGACTACTCGATCTCTGCGCCCCAGCGCTCGCGATCGGATACGCGATCGGCCGGATCGGTTGCCAGCTCTCCGGTGACGGGGACTATGGGATTGCGTGGGATGGGCCGTGGGCGATGGCATATCCCAACGGGACCGTTCCGACCGACGTTAAGGTGCACCCGACCCCGATTTATGAGGCGCTGGCGATGACGCTCGCCGCCTACGCTCTGTGGCGGCTGCGCGATCGCTTCCGGGTCGGGGTCCTGTTCTCGATCTACCTCGTCGCGGCCGGGAGCGAGCGGTTCGTGGTCGAGTTCGTGCGCCGCAACGACGATCTCCTGCTCGGGCTCACCCAGGCTCAGCTGCTCAGCGTCGCGATGTTTCTCACCGGAGCGGCGCTGCTCGCCCGGACCGCACGCGGCCCCGGCCTGCGCGTCAGCGCCGTCGATCCGGGCTCCGGATAGGGCCAACCGGGGCCTGGCTCAGGCGAGACCGTAGAGCAGCAGGCTGGACCGGTCGGACGGGTCGGCCTTGGCCTCGAAGCGCGTTCCCGGTTGGTAGGAGGGGAGCGCGACATCGGTCAGGTATTGGTTGAGGACGGCGTCGTAGGGCTCGCCGTTGTCCTCGACGTGGACCTTGATCAAATACTCCTTGGCGCCCCCCGCGTCCATCTCGCCGCTGAGAGCGATCGAGTTGATCGTGGCGATGCAGGGCAGGCCCTCCGAATAAAGTTTGATCGCTCGCTGTGAGTACTCGATTTGAGCGGTGTCGGGACTCCCGGGGCCGGACACCGCCCCGACGCCAGCCGATTGGGCCTGGTTAACCGCGCCTTTGAAGTTGTCCATCAATCCCATCTGCAGCCTCCTCGGTAGCTGGTCGTTCTGAGGTTCACAATACTCCCGGGCCTGCGCCGCGGGCCGGGATCAGGGGGGTCCGGCTTGCCTCGCCCGTTTGCAAGGTCCGCTAGCTTGCGCGGCCCGGGGCGGTTAGCTCAGTTGGGAGAGCACCTGCCTTACAAGCAGGGGGTCACTGGTTCGAGCCCAGTACCGCCCATATTCCCGGGACGCGACGCAGATCCCGTAGATCCGGGTTGGGCAGCGCTGGCAGGTCCAGCTCCTTAACCGACTGCAGGCCTCGCAAACGAGCAGGTGCTTTCGGACCGATCGGGGCGAGTCATCGGCGGGTCGAGATCCCACTCGTCAACTCCGCAGTTATTCCGGCGGGGAGCCCTAAGGTTGTCGCGATGTTGCAGCTCGACATCGATGGCCCGGGCGCCCTGATCCCGCTCAACGATGACCTCCTGATCGGCGGCGATTGCGACGATGTCCTGGCGCGGCTGCCGGACGGCCGGTTCGATCTGATCTACATCGATCCGCCGTTCAATACCGGCTCGACCCAGACGCTGCCGCGGATGCGCACCGAGCAGGATCGCGACGGGTCGAGCGGCGGCTTCGGCGGCCGTCGCTACCGTCGCGAAATCGTCTCCGCCCTCAGCTACGACGACGCTTTCGAGGACTTCGTCGAGTTCATCGCGCCGAAGCTGCGTCGGGCTCGGGAGTTACTGGCGCAGCACGGAACCCTCTACTTCCATATCGACTATCGCGAGGCCCATTACTGCAAGCTGGTCTTGGACGGGATTTTTGGACGCGGCAGCTTTCTCAACGAAATCATCTGGGCCTACGACTACGGGGCTCGGACCAAAAAGCGCTGGCCAGCCAAGCACGACACGATCTTGGTCTACGTCAAGGACCCCGATCGCTACTGGTTCGACAGCGACGAGGTTGATCGCGAGCCCTACATGGCGCCCGGCCTCCAAACCGCCGATCGTGTCGCCCGCGGCAAACTCCCGACCGATGTCTGGTGGCACACGATCGTGCCGACGAACGGCCGCGAACGCACCGGTTACCCGACCCAAAAGCCCGAAGGCATCGTCCGCCGGATGGTCGCGGCATCCTCACAGCCGGACGGCTGGTGCCTCGACTTCTTCGCCGGTTCGGGGACGCTCGGGGCGGTCGCCCAACGACTCGGTCGCAGGTTCGTCGTGGTCGACAAAAATCCGCAGGCTGTGGCGGTAATGCGCCGTCGACTCGCGCCGCCGCCGCGGAAGCCCGCCTGACGACGGCTGCCCCGGGTCGGTCGCGGTGCAAGTCCGCGACCGCCGGGTGGACCGACCCCCTGGGGCTGCTAACTGATCCCTAATGTTTTCACAATGGAACGCAAACAAGAACCACCAAGTTGGTCGCTGCGACCAACGATTTTCGCGGCTGTGCTCGTGGCAGGGCTGATGGTCTTCGCGGGTGCCGCTCAGGCCCACGGCGGCGGCGGTCGGCACGGCGGCGGTTCCGCAGCCAGTAAATACGAACGCTGGTGGGAAGACTTCTCGCCGAAGAGCCGTGACTGGGCTCGTGCGGTCAGCCAATGCGAGTCCGGCGGTGATCGCAACATCCACGGTGGCGGCGGCGCCTACCACGGTGCCTTCCAATTTACGATTGGCACCTGGCGCACCTCGCCCCGCTCGCCGGGCGCCGATCCGCACACCAGGACCTGGCGGACCCAGGCCGTCGTCGCCGTCTTCTTGATGAAGCGGGACGGCACCGGCCCCTGGCCGGTCTGCGGGTAGGCGATCAGCCGGAGGCGATCCGGCGCCCCGCCGGCAGGGAGGTTGGCGGGGTATCGGGCGCTGATCCGCGCACTTTGCGAGTTCGGGGGGTGCCGGTTACGGCCACCGCCGGAAATAGACTGATCTCGGTCAGAGTCGGGATCTCGGTCAAACTGGAGCCGAGGTCCGTCGACGATCGAAGAAATGGCAACCGGCGCAGGCACCAACGAACGCCAGCTTGCGGTCGGGGCAAGCAGTTTGGCCGACCCGCGGGCTGCTGCCGCTGCCGCCGCCGAGGCGGCGGCGGTTTCCGAGCCGAAGCTGGCGCTCGTTTTCGTCTCGCCGCTGCTCGATGCGCTGCAGGCGCTCGAGGGCGTCAGCTCGGTCCTGGGAGAGGTCGCGATCGTCGGCTGCACGACGGTTGCCGAACTCAGCCCGGCGGGTGCCGCGACCGGGTCGGTCGTGGTCGCGGTGATCGGCGGCTCCGGGATCGAGGTCGCGACCGCGCACACCGAGTCGCTGACCCCGGCGCCCCGCGCAGCGGCTGAACTCGGCCGCGCCCTGGAGCGGCTCGGCGATCGCGAAAACCGGGTTCTGATCGTCTTGGCCGACGGACTCGCACCGGCTAAGCAGGATCTGCTCAGCGCCCTCTACGCGCTCAGCGGGGCCGACACCCCGATCGTCGGCGGCTGCTCGGGCAACGACCCGAGACTGTCGCGAACCTTCCAGCTCCATGGCCGAGAGGTTTATGGCGGCGGCGCGGTGGTCGCGGCGATCGCCTCGGACGGTCCGATCGCGGTCGGGATCGAGCATGGCTATGAGGTGGTCGGCGGACCGTCGGTCGTGACCGAGGTGGCCGGGGCGCGAGTGATCGAGCTTGACGGCCGCCCGGCCGCCGAGGTCTACCTCGAGGCCCATCGGGCGCCGGCATTGGTCGTCGCCGATGCGGCGGTGCGGCGCGCCTTTACCCATTCGCGCCCGCTGGGCGTCGCGGCTCCGCTGGCCCGACCGCTGGCC
This sequence comes from bacterium, assembly GCA_023251975.1. Taxonomy (GTDB): domain Bacteria; phylum Actinomycetota; class Thermoleophilia; order Solirubrobacterales; family 70-9; genus JAHEXU01. The sequence goes on from JAHEXU010000144.1 coordinate 8,294, forward strand.
CGGTTCATCGGCGATTTCGACGTTGGGGCGGGTGCTCTGGGCTGCCTTGCCGAGGTTCAGAGAGGCAGCCTGGTCTGGTTCATGAAAGGCGACGAGGAGAGCGTCGCCGCGGCGGCGGAGAAGGCGGTTGCCGAGGTCTTGAACGGCCTTGGGTCGCCGCCGGTCGGACTGCTCGCATTCGACTGCGTGGCACGGGGTGGCATCTTGCGCGGGCAGGGAATCGAGGAGACGGTGAGAACGATTAGCGAAAGAGGAGGAGGCGCCCCGTTTGCGGGCTTTCTCGGATACGCGCAGATCGGACGTTTGCGCGGACTCGCCGGTCTCCACAACCAAACGCTGGTCGTACTCGGCCTCGGGTAGATGCAACAAGGACAAGCTGCAGTGATCGGGTTTCCGCCCCGCGACGGGGTATGGCACAGCCATGCCCTCGCCGCTTATCTCGAGTCGCTCCTCGGGGCCGAGGATCTCGCCGCGCTGGCGAGTTGTGCGGTCGAGCAGGCGGCGCTCGCGCTCGGCGCCGACGTGGTTGCGATCGTCGAATCGGACCAACTCGTCGCCAGCATCGGCTATCGCCCCGGCCTGGTGCCCGAGGCGGAGTTGGTCGAAGCGGCCAGGCGTGGCGGTGCTCAGGTTCCGGTTCCGGCGGCGGGGCTTCAGCCCGCGCTCTGTGGCAGCTCGCCGGGCGGAGTCCGGATCTTGATCGCCCGCGCGTCCCCGGCCGGGTTCGGCCCCGCCGAGCAGGCGGTTCTGGAGGCGATGGCGCATGGAATCAGCCTGGCGATGCGGGGCCTTACTCCGGCGGTGGTGCTCCCGATCTCAACGGCAGCGGTGGCGCCATCGTCGGGTCTCGTCGGCTCATTGATCGCATTCCAACGGGGGGCTGGCACGGCGGGGCGCGATCGGAGCCTGCAACTGATCGTTGACCAGATCGCCGAGTGCGCCGGGGTCGAGGTGGCGCTGATTCGTCTGCTCGATGACGCCGGGCACGCCACCGCGGTCGCCGCCCACGGCATCGAGGGCGGGTTCCCGGCGGAGCAGCTTCGGATCGAGCCTGGACTCGGCCTGTCCGCAGCGATCGAAGCAACCGAGGGGACGATCCGCCTCCTCAACCCCGATCCGGAGGCGGCCCGGGTCGAGTTCGCGCGCTCCGGGATTGGCGCAGCAACCTTGGCGCCGATCCGTCTCGGCGAGAAGACACGTGGCTACCTCGCGGTTGGAGCAAGCGCTGAGTCGGCAATCTCCGACCAGCTCGACGAGCTGCTCTCGGTCCTGGCGTCGTGCGCCGCGATCGCCCTGCGAAGCGAGCAGCGGGCGAGCGCCGCCGCAGACACGCTGGCCGG
>JAHEXU010000145.1 GCA_023251975.1 bacterium
CCGATCGAGGCGGGCCTCGGCTGGTGTTGCAAGGAGGCGAGCGCATTCATCGGCGCGGCGGCGATCGCGGCGCGCCGGGTGAGCCCGCCAGCCCGGATCCTGGTGCCGTTTCGAATCGAAGGCCCGGGAATCGCGCGCCAGGGAAATCGCTTGCTCGATCGGGGCGGTGAGGAGGTTGGCGTCGTCACCAGCGGCACCTTTTCACCCTCTCTGCAGGGGGGAGTCGGGATGGCTTATCTGCAACGCGATCTCGCCGTCCCCGGCACTAGCCTGCAGGTCGACGTTCGCGGTCGTCGCCGCGATGCAGCCGTCGCAACCAAGCCGCTTTACCAACGGCCCGCGCCAACCGATCATTGAGCAGGAGCATGATGTCCGACTCGAACCCCGAGAACCCGCCAGACCTTCGTTATCACCCCGCCCACGATTGGGCGCGAATCGAGGGCGATGAAGCGACCTTCGGGATCACCTGGTACGCCCAGGACTCGCTCGGCGAGGTCGTTTTCTTCGAGCCGCCCGAGCTCGGCGGGACGATCGCGAAGGATCACTCCTACGCCGAGGTCGAGTCGGTCAAGGCGGTCTCGGAGGTGATCGCGCCGCTGTCGGGCGAGATCATCGCCGTCAACGATGCCGCCGCCGCCTCGCCGCAGCTGATCAACGACGATCCTTACGGCGAGGGCTGGCTGGTCCGAGTCCGGCTCGGCGATCCGGCCGAGGCGGAGGCACTGCTCGACGCCGCCGCATACGGTGAGCTCTTGGCGGGATGAGCCGCTACAGCCCCGCAACCGACCGCGAGCGCGCCGCGATGCTGGAGGTGATCGGCGCCGGCTCGATCGACGAGCTGTTTGAGGCGATCCCACCGCCGCTTCGCCTCGACGGTTTGTCAGAGATGCCCGACGGCCTCAGCGAGCACGAGGTCTACGAGCAATTGCGCGGGCTCGCCGCCCAGAACCTCGACGCCGAGTCGGCGATCAGCTTCCTCGGCGCCGGGATGTATGACCACTACGTTCCGGCGATCGTCGAGGCGATCATCTCCCGCAGCGAGTTCCTCACCCCCTACACGCCCTACCAACCGGAGATCTCGCAGGGTGGGCTGCAGGTGATGTTTGAGTTTCAGACCGCGATCAGCGAGCTGACCGGTCTGCCGGTTGCGACCGCGGGTCTTTACGAGGGGCCATCGACGGTTGCCGCTGCCGCCTACCTGGCGATCGGCGCCACCTCGCGGCGCCGCTTCGTAGTCTCGCGCGGCCTCAATCCGCAGAGCCGCCAGACCCTCGCCACCTACTGCGAGGGCTACCGCGCCGAGATCACCGAGGTCGGGCTGGACAGCGAGCTGATGACCGACCTGGCGGAGTTGGAGGCACAGCTCGCCGCGCCTGATCAACCGGTCGCGGCGGTGATCGTTGGCTACCCGAACTTCCTCGGGGCAATCGAGGACCTCGAGGCGATCGCCGCGATCACCCACGCCCACGGCGCCCTGTTGATCGCTGCCTGCGATCCGATCGCGCTCTCGATCTTGCGCTCGCCGGGCGACTGCGGCGCTGATATCGCGGTCGGCGAGGGTCAGCCGCTCGGAAATCGGCTTGACTTCGGCGGGCCCTCGTTCGGCTTTTTCGCTGCTCGCCACGAGCAGATGCGACGGATGCCGGGCCGGATCGCGGGCGAGACGGTTGACGCCGACGGCCGCCGCGGCTTCGTCTTGGCGCTTCAAACCCGCGAGCAGCACATCCGCCGCGAGAAGGCAACCCACAACATCTGCACCGCCCAGGCGTTGAATTCGCTCGCCGCGATGGTCCATCTGGCCTGGCTTGGTCGCAGCGGGTTTGTCGAGCTTGGCACCCTGTTGGCCAGGCGGACCGCCTTTGCCCGGCAGTTGCTCGCCGGGATCGATGGGGTCGAGCCGATCACTGTCGGGCCGGTGATGCGCGAGTTTGCGGTCCGGATCGACGCCCCGGTCAGGGCCGTCCTCGACCGCTGCTCCCGCGGCGCGGTGATCGCTGGCTACCCGCTCGATCGCGATTACCCCGAGTATGGCGACGGGCTCCTGATCGCCCTGACCGAACGGCGCGATCGGGCCGAGATCGAGCTGCTGGCGAGGACCCTGGCCGAGGCGGTCTTGGCGCTTTCGGGCGAGCGGGCGGGGGTGGCGCGGTGAGTCCGGGCGAGCGCTCGGCGCCCCCGTGGGGCGTCTGCACCGAGACTCCGCAGCAGCGCGAGCCAGCGGTGACGATCTACGAGCGCTCGGTCCCGGGTCGGCGCGCCGCCGCGGCGGTGGGGAGCGGGGTTGGCGAGACGCCGCTCGCGGAGCTGATCGAGCAGCGCTTTTTGCGCTCCGAACCGGCCGCCCTCCCCGAGGTTTCCGAGCCCGAGATCGTCCGTCATTACAACCGTCTGTCGCGTCGCAACTTCGACCTCGATTCGGGTTTCTACCCGCTCGGCTCCTGCACGATGAAGCACAACCCCAGGCTCAACGAGCGGGTCGCGGCGCTGCCCGGGCACGCCCGACTGCACCCCGCGACCGACCCGGCGCTGGCCCAAGGGGCGCTGGCGCTGATGTGGCGGTTGCAGGGCGCGCTCGCGGCGGTAACCGGGCTTGCCGAGGTCTCGTTGCAGCCTTCGGCCGGATCGCATGGCGAGCTGGCGGGCCTGTTGGTTACCCGAGCCTGGCACGCCGATCGCGGTCAGGGCGAGCTGCGCCGCGAGGTCCTGATTCCCGACACCGCCCACGGCACCAACCCGGCGACCGTAACGATGGCCGGCTACACGGTCGTCAAGGTCGCAACCGACGGCGCCGGTGGGGTCGACCTGGCTGATCTGCGCGCCAAGGCGGGTCCGTCGACCGCTGCCCTGATGGTGACCAACCCGAACACGCTCGGCATCTTCGACCCGAACATTTCCGAGATCACCGCGATCGTGCGGGCGGCGGGGGGGACCCTGTATTACGACGGCGCCAACCTCAACGCGGTGATGGGGCGCTCGCGGCCTGGTGACATGGGGTTCGACATCGTCCATCTTAATCTGCACAAATCGTTCAGCCAGCCGCACGGCGGCGGCGGCCCCGGAGCCGGGCCGATCGCGGTCTCGCAACGGCTTGCGCCCTATCTGCCGGTGCCGCTGGTCCGTCGCGACGGCGATCGCTACCAGTTCGAACTCGCCGAGGATCGTCCCAAGTCGATTGGCCGCCTGCGCGGTTTTCACGGCAACTTCGGCGTCTTCGTTCGCGCCTACGCCTACATCCTCAGCCTCGGCGGTGACGGACTTCGCGCCGCCTCCGAGGATGCGGTGCTGAACGCCAACTACCTGCTGGCTCGGCTGTTGGCGGGCCCGGCGGGGCGGTACCTTCCACTCGCCTTCGGCGAGCGCTGCATGCACGAGTTCGTCCTGTCCGGCGCCGCCGCCAAGCGTGAGCTCGGGGTTCGCACCCTCGACATCGCCAAGCGACTGCTCGATTACGGCTTCCACCCGCCGACCGTTTACTTCCCGCTGCTGGTCGAGGAAGCGATGATGGTCGAACCGACCGAGACCGAGACCCGTGAGACGCTCGACGCGTTCGTCGTCGCGATCGAGTCGATCATTGCCGAGGCCAAGCAGGATCCGGAGATCCTCCGCAACGCCCCCTATACGACCCCGGTTCGGCGCCTCGACGAGGTCGCCGCGGCGCGCAACCCGATCCTCCGCCAGGGCTGGACCGCTGGCTGATCAGTCGGCGCCGAGGTTCTGGCGCAGGCTCAGCACCGGCTCGAACAGGTCGCCGTGTTCGGCGATCCGAGCGAGGACGTCGGCGGCGCCGAAGCTGAGGTCGGCCGGGTCCTCGGCCGACTCGACCTCCTCCCAGCGCAGCGGCGTCGAGACCGTCGGGTGGGGTCGCGCTCGCAGCGAATAGGCGGCGATCGTCGTCTTCGCGGCGCTGTTTTGACTCCAGTCGATCAGCACCTTGCCGGGGCGTAGCGCCCTCGTCATCCTCGAGACGATCAGGTCGGGGTGAGCCACCTCGAGCGCTTGCGCGGTCGCTTGCGCATAAGGCCTGGTCGCGGCGTAGTCGGCGCCGCTGTTCAGCGGCACGTAGACCTGCATTCCCTTCGATCCCGAGGTCTTGGCAAAGCAACGCATCCCAAGCTGTTGCTCGAACAACTCTCGGATGGTCAGCGCGACCCGGCAGCAGCTGATCAGGTCGGCGGGTTCGCCGGGGTCGAGGTCGAAGGCGAGGACGGTCGGCTCGTCGACCGCTGTGGCGAGCGATAGCGAAGGGTGCATCTCGAGTGCCGCCAACTGGGCAAGCCAGATCAGGGTGGGGCGGTCCTCGGCGAGGCAGAAGTCGATCTCTCCGGCCCGTCGCCCCGCCCAGACGCGGGCGGTCTTTACCCAGTCGGGGCGATGCGACGGGCAGCGCTTTTCAAAGAAGTGCTTGCCGGTGACTCCGTCGGGATAGCGGATCACGGTGAGGGCGCGGCCGCGCAGGTGCGGGACCATCACCGCGGCGACCCGGGCGTAGTAATCGATCACCTCGGCCTTTGTAAATGCGGCCTCCGGGTAAAGGACCTTGTCGAGGTTGGTGATCGACAGCCGTCGGCCGTCGATCTCTACTTCGCCGCCGCTGCCCGCGACTTCGGGGCCGCCTTCGCAGTCGGCTTCGCGGCGCCCCTCGCCGTCGGCTTCGTCGCCGCGCCCAGCTTTGCCGCTGGCATTGGCGGCTTGCCCGCTGTCGAGCGGCGCCCGCCGCCGCCCAGATCGGATGCCTTGACCGCCGCCAGGCTCTGCTCGAGCGCTGCCATCAGGTCCGGTGCCTGGGTCGGCTTCGGCAGATCGGCCTCGGCGCTGAGGATCTCCTCGCCGCGCGCCTTCTGCTCGATCATCTCGAGCAGCGCCGCCCGGTATTCGTCGCGGTAGGCGGTTGGATCGAAGTCGGCGCTTAAAGAATCGATCAGCGCCTTCGCCATCGCGATCTCTTTCAGCTTCGGCTTCGCGTCGACCGCCTCGCCGAGCAGGCCGTCGAGCCCTGCCGGCGCGACCACCTCGTCGGCGAACCGCATCGTCGCCAGGGTCAACACGCCATCGGCGGCCCGGATCGCTGCCAGGCTCTCCTTGTTTCGCATCACGAACCGCGCGATCGCGACCTTGCGCTGCTCGCCCATCGCCTGCGCCAGTAGCCCGTAGGCCCGCTCGGCTCCCTTGTCGGGTCCGAGGTAGTAGGGGTGGTTGAAGTAGATCGGGTCGATCTGATCGAGGTCGACGAAGTCCTCGATCTCGATCGTCTTGGTCTTCTTCGGATCGAGCGCCGACAGCTCGGCCCGATCGATCACCACGTACTGCTCGGGGGCGATCTCGTAACCCTTGACGATATCGTCATAGCCGATCTCGGCGCCGTCGTTCTCAGCGACCCGCTTGTGCCGGACTCGCGAGCCGTCGCTGCGGCGCAGTTCGCGGAAGCTGATCGATTGGTTCGAGACCGCCGAATAGAGCTTGACCGGCACATTTAGCAGGCCGAAGCTGATTGATCCTGTCCACAGAGAGCGCGCCATCGGAAGTCCACCTTGGAGTGTCACGAGGATAGCGCCGGGCGGCCGCGGAGTCGAGCCCTTAGAACGCGATCTTGCGCTGCCGCGCTCTCGCCCGGCGTCGGTCGGGCGCGCAAACGGCTCGTCCGCAGAACGAACGTGCAGAAACCCCGCTATGCGGGGGTTAACCGCACGTTAGACGCCGTTGGGCCGAGCTGCCCGACGCGGTATCAGTGAACGTTGACGGTCATGCGCATCTCGTCGTGGAGATCACAGACAAGCCGGTAAGTGCCGGGCCTGCGGAAGCGCTTTCGGAAGTTGACGCCTTCGGCGGCGGTAAATCCGGAGTCGAACTCACCACCGGGCCCCCGCTTCTTGCGGACGTTGTGGCTGTGATCACCGACCCACTTGAATCGCAGCAGATCGCCCTTCGCGATCGATTTGCTCGCAGGCGAAAAGAAGTCGTCGCCGACCCGGATCGTCGCTGCGGCACCTCGTGCCGCGGCCCATCCGTCGCCCGCTCCGAGTAGGCCGGGCAGCGCCAAAAGTGCCAAAAGTGCCGCGACCGTCGCGAGCCCGAATCGGCGGCCGCAGCTCGCACCGAACATGCGGCCGCGAGGCCGATTGCATCCCGCCGCCACTTTGGGCATCGTATCGTGGGGGCAAGTCGGACGCCCGGAGTTCCGCGCGGCGGTCGTCCATCGCCGATTTTCACCGGTCGCGGCTGAAGTCACCGTCCCGGGCGAGGGGGGCGATCATGACGTTGGCGCGGGCGATCAGGACGTTGGCGCTGCGTGACCGGGGCAGTCTGGCTCGGCGCCGGTTCGAGGTGAACTCGATGCCTCTGTCAGTTCTGTCGGCACGACGGCGGTCCCGGTCGGCGGGGACCGGCGGGATCGGATTGCCGTGGTTCAGGTGTCTTCGCGTCGGCCCGACTCCGGGAACATCCGGTAGCCGCGATTTCGTACGCTGTCCATCAGGTTCGGGTTGATCGCGTCGGCAAACGACGCGGCGTAGGCAAACGGTGGCGCCAGTCGGCGCGGTCGATAAACGATCGCCTCGGCGATCAAAAGCGCCGCCTCGTCGGTCGCCATCGACGGGAAGCGTCGGTAGATCCCGGTTGGCGCGATCATCGGAGTTCGAACCAGCGGCATCGAGATCGTTGTAAAGCGAATCCCCTCGCCCAGCGACTCGGCCTGGACCGCGTCCGAGAACGCATCAAGCGCCGCCTTCGAGGCGACGTAGCCGGAAAACCGCGGTGTCCTGGTCTGCACGCTGGCGCTCGAGATATTGATGATCTGCCCGCTGCCGCGCTGCCGCATCTGCGGCAGGAATCCGAGGATCAGCCGCAGCGCTCCGAAGTAGTTGAGTTCCATCGTCCGCTCGAAGTCGTGGAGGCGGTCGTAAGAGTTCTCGATCGAGCGCCGGATCGAGCGACCAGCGTTGTTGATCAGCACGTCCGGGGCGCCGTGGCGCTCTAGTACCGCGACCACCATCGCCGCGCTGTCATGACCCTCGGCGAGGTCACACGGGTAGACGAAGGCACTGCCGCCAGCCGCCTCGATTTGTTCCCGTAGCGCCTCCAGCTTGTCGGCGCTGCGCGCAACCAGCAGCACCGTCGCGCCCGCCGCCGCGATTCGCAGCGCCGCCGCTTCCCCGATCCCCGACGAGGAGCCGGTCACCATCACGGTTTTACCCGCAACCGCCCCGGCCAACCGGTCGTGGCCGCGCAGCCGCTCCCAGGCGCCCAGCGGGTGCAGGCTACTGTGGCGCTCCAGCGCACCGATCGGTCGATTGAAGGCGCGGTTGAGCCGCTTCGTCGCCGGACCGCGGAGCGGCTCACCAGCCCGGATCGCTCCTCTCGCGATTCCTCGCAAACCGGCCCGCGTCGTTTCGCCTAGTTGATTCAGCATCCCGGTATCTTCGCGCCTCGCCCGGTTTCGGCACGGCGCGACCGCGGGTGCCCCCGATCCAGGCTAAATTCCCGGGATCATGGGCGGGGCTGGCGAGGGCAATCAGGGCGCGCTGTTGAGCGGCGGGCGGCGGCGGATCTTCAGTGGCATCCAGCCGACCGGCCGCAAGCACCTCGGCAACTACATCGGGGCAATTCGCCAGTACGTCACAGGGCAAGAGCGGGCCGACTCGATCTATTGCATTGTCGACCTGCACGCGATCACCGTCCAGCACGACCCGGCCGAGCTGCGAGCCCGCCTTTACGACACGGCCGCGCTGCTTTTGGCTGCCGGGCTCGATCCGAGCCGCTGCATCTTGTTTCGGCAGTCCGATCTGAGCGAGCATTCGGAACTCTGCTGGCTGCTCACCTCGGTCACCGCCTGGGGCGATCTCAACCGGATGCACCAATGGAAGCAAAAACGCGCGCTGCTCGAGGATCGACGGGGTGGGTTCGTCTCGGCGGGCCTTTTCAACTACCCGGTCCTCCAGGCCGCCGACGTTCTCGCCTACCGAATCGACGAGGTGCCGGTCGGCGACGACCAGCGCCAGCACATCGAGTTGATCCGCGAGACCGCCCGCCGCTTCAACGAGCGCTTTGGCGACACCTTCAAGATCCCTGAACTCGTCGTCCCCGAGGTCGGGGCGCGAATCATGGACCTGCAGTCGCCGCTCAGCAAGATGGCGACGACCGGGGGCACCGAGCTCGGGACCGTCTACCTGACCGACCAACCCGACCTGATTGCGAAGAAGTTTCGAAGCGCCGTCACCGACTCGGAGCGTGAGGTCGTCAAGGGGCCCGGCAAGGAGGGGATCGGCAACCTGATCGAGATCCTCGCGGTGGTTCGCGAGACCAGCGTCGCCGAGGTTGAGAGCGAGTTCAGCGGGATCGGCTACGGCGACTTCAAAGCCGCGGTCGGGGGGGCGGTCGTGGCGTGGTTGGCGCCGGTGCAGGAACGCTACGGCGAGCTGCGAGCCGACGAGTCGGCGCTCGAGGCGGTGCTGGCCGACGGCGCCGAGCGTGCCCGCGCCGAGGCGGCGCCGGTCCTCGCCGAGGTCCGCGGCAAGCTCGGCCTCGGGCCGCCCGCTACTCGCCCCTGACCCGGCTAACCTTGGCCGTCGTGGCGGCGCCCGATCTCGATCTCGATCTCGAAGCTTTCGCGGGGCCGTTCGACCTCCTATTGGCGATCGTGTTGCGCGACGAGCTCAGTCTGCTTGAGGTCGAACTCGGCGAGGTCGTCCTCGCCTACCTGGCTCGGGTCGAGGCGGCGGGTGAGCTCGACCTCGAATCGGCAACCCAGTTCCTGGTCCTGATCGCGGCGCTTTTGGAGCTGAAGTCGCGGCTGATCCTGCCGGCGCCGGAGTTGCCAGAGTTCGAGGTCGGACCGGTTGAGGCGATTGACGAGCTGCTGGCGCGGATGCTCGAATACATCCGCTACCGCGACGCCGGGGCGTCGCTGGTCAAGCGCCACGAAGCCCATCGCCCCTACCTCTATCGCTCGGCGCCGCTGCCGCCAAGTCTGCGCCGGGTCGTGCTCGACAACGCCGAAGCGGTCTATGACCCGGAGCGCCTGGCGGTCGCGATCGGCGACCTCCTGGCGACCCCGCCGGTTCCCGACACCTCGCACATTCGCGCCACCGTCTCGTTGGAGCGCCGCCTGCGGGTGCTGCGCGAGCTGCTCGCCGGGGGCCGCCGCGAGATCGACTTCGATCACAGCTTCGGCGCCGAAGATCGGCTCACCCAGGCGGTCACGATCTTTGCGATCCTTGAGATGTATAAACGCGGCGAGGCAGTCTGGGAGCAGGGCGAGACCTTCGGCCCGATCACCGTCCGCGCCGTCGAGCCGCAACCAGCCGGGGCGAAGCGATGACGAGCAGCACCGAAATCGCCGCGACGATCGAGGCACTCCTGTTCCTCGCCTCGGAGCCGGGAGCGGCAGCCGATTTAGCCACCGCCTGCGAAGTCGAAGAGGAGCAGGTTGCGCTCGCGCTGGGGTTGCTTCGCGAGGAGCTTGAGCAGCGTCGTCGCGGGATCGTGCTGCGCGTGCACGGCGGCGGATTTTCGCTCGCCAGCACCCCTGGCGCCGAGGATGCGGCTCGGCGTCTCTTCGCC
>JAHEXU010000264.1 GCA_023251975.1 bacterium
CTCCTCATCGGCGGTGACGGCGCCGAGGATCTCAAGATCGGTATCGGTCGCAGCTGCAAACCAAGATCCGAGTTCGAGCGCGGCCCAGTCATGCTCGGAGCCACCGAACGGCACCATGAGCGGACGCCCGCCCCACTCGATCCGCTCCGAATCGCGCGCCACCAAGACCGCGACATCGCACGGCGCGTCGGCGAGGATCCTTCCGACCTCCCCCTTTGGAACCCCGTCGCCGAGCAGGGGCCGACTACCGTCGATCAGGACCAGGTCGACCGCCTCACTCTCGGTGATCGAGACGACCTCCCGCTCAGCGCCGCTTGAGACGAGCGCAACCGCGCGCGCGGCGAACCCCTCGGCGCTGAGCCGATCACGCAACTCCTCAAGTTCCCGAGTCGCCTCGCGGAGCATCCGGTTCTCAGCCTGGAGGCCGCTTCGCGCCCCGGAAGCGGCGGTCCGTGGCGACTCCAGCAACCGCGTCAGGATCAACTCACGCCTCGGCTCGGCGCCCGCCAGCGGCCTCGCGAGCCCGAGCAGTTGCCCGATTGCCACCTCCGATCGGGCACTGACGAGGATCGACTCGTCGGGCAGCGCGAGCGCCGGGAACTGCTTCGCCGAATCCTGACGCGCCGATTCGAGATCATCCTCGACGCGATGGCTGAACTGCGAGCGTGGATCGACCAGCCGCAGCAGCGGCCCGGCGGCGAAGGTGGTGACGAGCGCCATCAGGACCAGGGCGCTGAACAACGCCGGGGTGATCACCCCTTGCTCGAGCGCCAAGTTGAGGACGATCAGCTCGGTTAGCCCACGCGTGTTCATCAAGATTCCGACCACCCCGGAGGCTCGCCAACCCAACCCGGTGAGCCGAGCGGCGCTGATCGCACCGATCAGCTTGCCAGCGATCGCCACCACGATCAAAACGACGGTGATCAGCACCAGCTCGGGGCGATCGAGCGCCGCGATATCGGTCCGCAGGCCGGTGTAGGCGAAGAAAAGCGGCAACAGAAGGCTGATGACAAAGTCCTCGATTCGTCCCGTCACATCCTCGGTTAGACCGGCGTGGCGCGGCATCACCAGACCCATCACAAAGGCGCCGAAGATCAGCGCGATGCCGATCATCTCGGTCGCGAAAGCGGCCAGCAGGACGCCCGCGAAGATCGCGACGATCCAGCCGCTCGGAACCCTTCCAGCCTCGTCGTAGGCGGTTGACAGTCGCGCGATCAGGGGCCGGACCAAGAAGAACATGACCAAGCAGAAGCCGATCGTCATCGCGATCGTGGCGAGGACCCCGGCGGCGGACCCCGAACTCGCCACGGCGAGAGCGAGGGCGACCAAAAACCACGCGGTGACATCGTCGATCGCGGCGGCCGCGATCACGACCGCGCCGACCGGATGCCCCAGCATGCGTCGCTCGGCGAGGATCCTCGCCAGCACCGGGAACGCCGTCACCGACATCGAGACGCCCATGAAAAGCGCGAACGGAAGGAAGTCGCGATCGGGTCCGAGCACCCCAAAGAGCGGCAGCGCGACGAGAATGCCGAGTGCCATCGGCAGGGCGACGCTCGCGTTCGAGATCGTCACCGCCTGGCTGATCCTCCCCTTCAGATGCGCCGGATCGAGCTCGAGCCCGACCATGAACATGTAGAAGATCAGCCCGAGGTTCGCGATCACCCCGATCGTCGGGACGACATCGCTCGGAAAGACCGCGGCCTGCAGGTCCGGCGCGAGGAGGCCGAAGAACGTCGGCCCAAGCAGGATCCCCGCGATCACCTCCCCCATCACCCGCGACTGACCGAGCCGGACCGCGAGCGCGCCGATCAGCCGCGCGGCGATCATCACCGTCGCCATCGCGGCAAAAAGGGCGGCGAGGAGTTGCCCGAACTCGCGCTCTTTCTCCGCTCTGATCCGCTCGATCCCCACCACCTCGAGTTCGAGCTGACGCCCCGCCGCCGTTCCCTTGACCTCGGCGGCCTCGCCGTGAATGCACGTCACCGGGCCGCTGAGCGCGCCGCCGAATTGCGGCCCGGTGAAATCAAACCTGCCCGCGGCGACGCCTTCGCTGATCTCGAAAACACCCTCGGATGCCTGCTTGAGCTGGAGCGAACCGCCGAGGCATTCGGAGCGCGGGACCAACTCATAAGCCCCCTCGATCGAGCCGGGAATCCGCCGCGCGCTCGCGTCGGCCGGCTCGAGCTCACGCTCGAGCACACCGGTCAGCGTTCTGCCTCCGACATCGCCCCCAATCCGGTCGCCGGTGAAGTCGGCCGCGATCTCCTCAGCCTCGCCTGAACGGCATTCGACCCGCCCCTCGAGTCGCCCTTCCTCGAGTCTGAGCGCGCCCGCGGGCGCCTCGCCACCGGGGCCGACGATGTCGACGAAGGTGCCCGACTGGACGAGATCAAAGCTCGACCCCAGACAGGAATCGGGCCGCTCGAGCAGGTAGACGCCAGCTAGTTGCGGCTCGGATTCGAGGTCGGCGCCGACCGCACCCGCGAGCACCAGCGCGAGGGCGAGCAGACCGGTGATCGGCAGGTAGGCGAGGAAAACTCGGCGGCGAAGTTGACGGTTCACAAATTCGCCAGACTAATAGACATGGGTGCGGCTCTTCTGAAGGGACCCCGCAACCGCATAAACAAGCGGCAAACCGCGCCTTCAGCAGAGCCGATCCCCTCAAAACCCCCGGTTTGACCCGCGCCCGCCGTTCAAACCGCCCG
>JAHEXU010000003.1 GCA_023251975.1 bacterium
ACTTCACCGGCACCCTCGATGCCGTTGAAGCCGGGGCGCTGCGCCTCGGCTTCGACGACGGTGCGGTCGAGATTCCGCTCGACGGAGTACGTCGTTCCAACCTTGTTCCAGACCTTCCGGAGGTAGGCCGATGAGCCGCGAGATCATCGAGGCGATTCACGCCCTCGAGCTGGAGAAGGGGATCGATTCCGAGACCCTGATGGAGGCGCTCGAAGATGCGCTGCTGTCCGCCTATAAGAAGACGCCGGGATCGGCCAAGTACGCCCGGGTCGACCTGGCCCGTGACACCGGCGACTTCCGGGTATTTGAACTGATCCTGCCAGCCGAGCTGGAGGAGAAGCTACTCGCCGAGGCGGCCGAGCAGGCCGAGCCCGAGATCGACCCTGCGACCGGCGAGATGCGCGAGCCCGAGGACCCGGAACTCGACCCGGAGATGCTCGCCCCCTACGCGGATCAGATCACGAGCCGCGATGTCACCCCGGACGGATTCGGTCGGATCGCCGCCCAGACGGCGAAGCAGGTGATCTACCAACGGATCCGCGAGGCCGAGCGGATGATGATGTATGAGGAGTACCGCGACCGGGTCGGCGAGCTGATCACCGGGCTGATTCAGCAGTCCGACAACCGCTACACGCTGGTCCAGCTTCGCGAGCGGGTCGAGGCGCTGATGCCGCGATCCGAGCAGGTATACAACGAGCGCTACGACCACGGGGCACGAATCAAGGCCGTGATCAAGGAGGTCAGCGCGGAGGGGAAGGGGCCGAGCGTGGTCGTTTCGCGTCGCAGCCCCGAGCTGATCAAGAAGCTGTTTGAACTCGAGGTGCCCGAGATCGCGGACGGTCTGGTCGAGGTCGTCGGGGTCGCCCGCGAACCTGGCTTCCGATCGAAGATCGCGGTCGTCTCGCACACCGATGGGGTCGACCCGGTCGGGGCCTGCGTCGGGCCGCGTGGGTCGCGAGTGCGGATGGTTGTTTCCGAGCTGCGCGGCGAGAAGATCGACATCATCCCTTACAACGAGGAACCCGCTCGATTTGTCGCCAAGGCGTTGTCGCCGGCCCGAGTCCGCGAGGTCCTGGTCGACGACGACGCGCAGGCGGCGACCGTCGTCGTCCCGGACGACCAGCTGTCGCTGGCGATCGGTCGTGACGGTCAGAACGCGCGACTGGCGGCCAAGCTGACCGGGTGGCGGGTCGACATCGTCTCCGAGACCGATTTCGCCGCCAACGAGCAGCTCTCCTATGACGAGGAGGGTGGCGAGGTCGCCGACGGACACTGCCTGGCGGTTGGCGTCACCGGTCGTCGTTGCCCGAACGCGGCACTGCCCGGCTCGCGCTACTGCGGCCTCCCCAACCATCAGGCAATGTCTCGCTTTGAGACCAACCAGACCGCGATCTTGGAGGGGCTTAGCGGCCCCTACCTGGCGATCTTGGCGGATCCCGACGCGGCTGATGGGGCGGTCAACGCGATCGTCGCCCCGGCCGAAGCAGCGTTCGCGAAGCTGGCGGCCGATGCGAGCGCGGCGGCGGCCTCGGCCGCGGAGAGCGCCGCCGCCGAGGCCGCGGCGGCAAAAGCAGCCGCCGAGTCGCTCGCAAGCGAAGCCGGGGCGAGCGCGAGCGATCCCCCCGACTCACCGTCCGCGGGCTAGCCGACCGAACCGATGGCGAGCAAGCGGGTCCACGAGATCGCGAAGGCGGCAGGTCGCGACAGCAAGGAGGTCCTGGCGGCGCTGCGCGCTGGCGGCCTCGATGTCAAGACCGCCTCCTCGAGCGTTGACCAGGCGGCGGCGATGGCCGCCCTGAAGCGGGGCGCCGCGGCCGCCAAGCCAGGCGGCGGCGAGGCTTCGGCGCGCGCGAAACCGGTTCGCCCTCCGAGCGACTCCGGAGCTGCTCGTCCGGCCGCGGCCAGCGGCGGCGGCGGCAAGAAGATGCGGCGGGTCGTGATCGATTCGCAGGCTTCGCGGCGTGACCAGCAAGGCCCGCCACCCCAGCAGCGACCGCCGCGTCGCCGTGGCCGGCGCCGCCGTCCGCTGCTCGAGGAGCCCGAAGATCGCAAGCTGATCGCGCCGGCGGCGCCGGTGGCAACCAGGATCAACTCCGGGGCAACCGTCAAGGAGGTTGCCGAGTCGCTGAGCCTGAACGCGGCCGATCTGATCAAGAAGCTGATGGGGCTGGGGGAGATGGCGACCCTGACCCAGACCCTGTCCGACGAGACCGTGCTGGTCTTGGCCGACGCGCTCGGCCAGAAGGTCGAGCTGGTCCACTCCGACGAGGAGGACCTGATCGAGGATCTCCCCGAGGAGGAGGATGAGGCGCTTCGTGAGCGGCCACCGGTGGTCACGATCATGGGCCACGTCGATCATGGCAAGACCTCGCTGCTTGACGCGATCCGCTCGACCGAGGTCGTCTCCGGCGAGGCCGGCGGGATTACCCAGCACATCGGGGCCTACCAGGTCCACCACAACGAGAAGACGATCAGCTTCATCGATACCCCGGGCCACCAGGCGTTCACCGCGATGCGGGCGCGCGGCGCCAAGGTGACCGATATCGCGGTGATTGTGGTCGCGGCCAACGACGGGGTGATGCCGCAGACCGTCGAGGCGATCGACCACGCTCGCGCCGCCGATGTCCCGATCCTGGTCGCCGTCAACAAGATCGACCTGCCCGAAGCCGACCTCAACAAGGCGCGGAGCGAACTTGCCGCGCACGGCCTCAACCCCGAGGACTGGGGCGGCGACACGGTCTTTTGCGATGTCTCGGCGAAGACCCAGGAGGGACTCGAGAACCTGCTCGAGATGATCTTGGTGCTGGCCGAGCTCGAAGAGTTGAAGTCAAACCCCGAGGTCCCGGCGTCCGGCACCGTGATCGAATCGCACCTCGACCAGGGCCGCGGGCCGGTCTCGACGGTTCTGGTCCAGCGCGGCACGATGCGGGTCGGCGACGCGGTGGTTGCCGGTCCGCACTGGGGTCGGGTGCGGGCGATGCAAGACCACACCGGGGCGCGCCTGGAGACGGCCGGACCCGGCGATCCGGTCGAGGTGCTCGGGTTCGCGGGGGTCTGCGAGGCGGGTGAGCGGGTCCGCGCGGTCAGCAACGATCGCGAGGCGCGCCGCCAGGCGCAGGAACGCGCGAATCGGCTCAAGACCGAGGCGCTGGCCCGCCGCTCGGCCCGCCGAGTCAGCCTCGAGGAGGTCTTTGCGCGGGCTCAGCAGGGCGATCTGAAGTCGCTACCGCTGGTCTTGAAGTCCGATGTCTCGGGCTCGCTTGAGGCCCTGCAGGACGAGTTGGCAAAGATTCCCCAAGACGAGGTGGCAATCGAGATCGTCCACGCCGCGCCGGGCGGGGTCAACGAGTCCGACGTGATGCTGGCGGCCGCCTCGAACGCGATCATCATCGGCTTCAACGTGCGGCCGCTGGCCGACGCGCGCCGCGCCGCCCAGCGTGAGGGCGTCGAGATCCGCACCTACTCGGTGATCTACAAGGTGACCGAGGAACTGCGGGCCGCATTGGAGGGGATGCTCGATCCCGAACAGGTTGAGGAGACGCTCGGCGAGATCGAGGTGCTGGAGTTGTTCAAGGCCTCAAAGATCGGCTCGATCGCCGGTTGCCGGGTTAACGAGGGCCGGATCTACCGCGATTCCGAGGTCCGCCTGATTCGCGACGGAACCGTCATCTGGAACGGCAGCTTCGGTTCGCTGCGGCGCTTCAAGGACGATGTCCGCGAGGTCGAATCCGGCCAGGAGTGCGGTGTCGTGCTCGCCGGCTACGGCGATGTCAAGGTTGGCGACATCCTCGAGGCCTACCGGACCAAGCAGGTCGAAAAGACCCTGGACTAACCGACCGCGAAGCAGGGATCGACCGGGCTGGGAACCTTGTAAGGTCGAGTCAATGCCGACCGAACGCATGCGGCGCGTCAACGAGTTGATGCGCGAGGTAATCGGCGGCGCAATCGCCACCGAACTAAAGGATCCCCGGATCGGCTTCGTGACCGTGACCGCCGTCGAGACAAGCCCCGACCTGCGCACCGCCAAGGTATTCGTCAGCGTGCTCGGCGACGCGACGGCGCGCCGGGACAGCCTCGACGGGCTCAGTTCGGCGCACGGCCTGCTGCAGGGGACGATCGCGGCTCAGATGCGGATCAAGCGAACCCCGACCCTGAGTTTTCACTACGACGAGCAGCACGCTCGGGCCGCTCGGGTCTCGCAGCTTTTGCAAAGCGAACAGGCCGAGCAGGGCGAGGTCAGCTGCGACGATGACTGAACTGCGGCCGGTTCAGATGGAGGCTGATCTGGGTGCCGATACCGAGGCGCTAATCGCGGCGATCGCGGCCGCCGATCGGTTCCTCCTAACCACCCACGAGGGCCCCGACGGCGACGCTCTCGGCTCGCTTTTGGCGATGAACGAGCTGCTGGCGCAGATCGGCAAGGACACGGTGATGTTCTTGGCCGCAAAGGAGTTCCCGCTGCCGATCGAGTACCGCTTCTTGGCGCTGTCGGAGGTTTTTCACGAGCCGCCCGCCGATCTCGCCGACCGGACGATCATCTTCTTGGACTGCGGCAACATCGACCGGATGCCGGTTGATTGGCTGAGCGAGGCGGGCCCGATCCTGAACATCGATCACCACCACGACAACACCCGTTTTGGAGCCGTCAACGTGGTCGACACCGAGGCTTCGAGCACCGCTGAGATCGTCTTCGATTTGGTTGCCGGCCTCGGCGGCGCGCTGACCCAATCGATCGCGTCGGCGCTCTATGTCGGCCTCGTCACCGACACCGGCAAGTTCATGTATGAGAACACCGACGCCCGCTCGCATCGGGTCGCGGCCGGTCTGATCGAGGCCGGGGTCGATGTCAACGACATCTACCGCCGCCTCTATGAGCGGGTGCCGCTGGAGAAGCTCCACCTGATTGCCCGGGCGATCTCGAAGATCGAGGTGCACGCGGGGGGGCGGCTTTCGACCGTATATATGACCGCCGCCGATTACGCCGAGACCGGGGCCGGGGAGGAGCTGACCGAGGGGATCGTCGACTACCTGCGATCGATCGATAAGACCGTGATGGCGGCGGCGATCCGCGACAAGCCCGAGGGCGGGCGCGGTGCCCGCAAGGTCAGCCTGCGCTCGACCCACGGCGAGCTTGACGTCTCGGTTATCGCTCGTCTCAACGGCGGCGGCGGCCACCCTCGGGCGGCCGGCTTCTCGACCGACATGCCACACCGGGAGCTGATCGCCTTCCTCAGCGAGCAACTCACCCGCCAGCTTGGCTGAGGACGGCGAGCGCGGGCTCGATCCGGCGCGGGCGCGGATCTTCGTTCGCGACAAGGAGGCCGCGATCACCTCGCACGATCTGGTCAACCGGACCAGGCGCGAGGTTGGGGTGCAACGGGTCGGCCACGCCGGCACCCTCGATCCGTTCGCGACCGGGTTGATGGTGATCTTGGTCGGCCGTGCGACCCGACTGCAGCGCTACCTGCTCGGCCTCGACAAGACCTACCTGGCGCTGGCCCAGCTCGGTTGGAGCTCCGACAGCGGCGACCGCGACGGGG
Organism: bacterium; assembly: GCA_023251975.1. Lineage (GTDB taxonomy): Bacteria > Actinomycetota > Thermoleophilia > Solirubrobacterales > 70-9 > JAHEXU01. The sequence continues at coordinate 5,541 of JAHEXU010000003.1, forward strand.
TGCTGCACGAGACCGGCCGACTGCCGCGGTCGCTGGCACTACCGACCGGGACGGTGATCCAGCAGGTCCCGTTGACCTCGGCGGTCCGGGTCGACGGCGAGCGGCTCTACCGCCGAGCTCACCGCGGCGAAGGGGCGCCGCCGGGTGGGCTGCCGACCCGAACCGTCGAGGTCGCCCGGGCCGAACTCCTCGAGCACGACCCGGCCACGAACCGAGCCCGCTACGAGATCGAGTGTTCATCGGGCACCTACATCCGTTCCCTGATCGAGACGCTCGACGACGCCTATACGCTCGAGCTGCGACGGACCGCAATCGGCCCGATCGGGCTGGCGGAGGGGGAGCGCGAGTTAAGCGCCGCCGAGGCGCTGGCCCACCTCCCGGCGATCGAGCTCGACGCCGCCGAGGCGAGCGAGATCAGCTTCGGTCGTCGCCTTGTCGGGGACTACCGGGCCACCGGCGAGGATGGCCCGCTCCGCCTGCTTCACGACGGCCGCTTGATCGCGGTTGGCCGCTTCGCCGAAGGCGCGCTTCGCGGCGAGGTCGTGCTCGAACCCGCCGCCACGTAATCATTGTCCTCGCCGATGCTCGATTCGACCCGCAAGATTAAGCTGACGCCGCTCGCCGAGGCCGAGCGGCGGCCGCGGCGAATCGCGATCGGAACCTTCGACGGGGTCCACCTGGGCCACCAGGCGGTGATCGCCGGGGCCGACACCGTCTTGACCTTCGAGCCGCACCCGCTGTCGGTGATCCACCCTGAGGCAGCCCCGAAGCTGATCTGCTCGGCCGAGGTGCGGCGCGATCTGATCGAGGGGCTCGGGGTTTGCGAGCTGGTCGTGATCGGGTTTGACGCCGAGTTCTCGAAGCTGACCGCCGAGCAGTTCGTCAACCGGATCCTGATCAAGCAGCTCGGCGCGACCCACGTCTCGGTCGGCGAGAACTTTCGCTTCGGTCGGCGGGCGCAGGGGACCCCGGAGTTCCTCGCCTCCCATCGCGAGTTTGAGACCCGGGTGGTGCCGTTGATCGAGGTCGGCGGCGAAACGGTTTCCTCCTCACGGATCCGCGCCCTGGTGGCGGCCGGTGAGATGGAGGAGGCAGCGCGCTGTCTCGGCGCCCCGTTCATGCTCGACGGTGAGGTCGTCCGCGGTGATCGCCGCGGACGCACCCTCGGCTTTCCGACCGCCAATATCGTCCCCGACGATGCGCTGATCTGCCCTGGCCACGGTGTCTATGCTGGCTTCGTCGACGGCCGCGCCGCCGCCGTTAGCGTCGGCGTCAGGCCAACCTTCGAAACCGGCCGCGGCGTTCTGGTCGAGAGCTACTTGATCGACTTTCAAGGCGACCTTTATGGCCGGGTTGTGCGGGTCGCCTTCGCGGCCCGTCTGCGCGGCGAGCGGCGCTTCGCGACCACCGAGGAGTTGATCGCGCAGATGCACCGCGACGTTGCCGCGGCGCGGCTTGTTTGTGGCCGATTTGAATCAGCGGCGGAACCCGCCGGCCGCGCCGCCAACCCGTGACCCCATTGGCGCGCCCACCTGTCTATCCTTACGCGCCGTGTCACTGACGAAGGACAAAAAGGCCGAGCTTGTCGGTCAGTTCGGCAAGACCGACGGCGACACAGGATCGCCCGAAGTCCAGGTCGCCTTGTTGACGGCGCGGATCAACGAACTGACCGATCATCTGCGCAGCCACAAGAAGGACCACCACTCACGGCGCGGCCTTTTGATGATGGTCGGTCGGCGGCGGCGGCTGCTCCGTTACCTGCAGCGCAAGGATGTCGAGCGCTATCGCGCGATCGTCGCCGAACTCGGTCTGCGGCATTGATCGCCGCCGGGACGAGAGCTCCCGAGTTCGCGCTGCGAAACCAAGACGGCGAGAAGATCAGCCTCGCCGAACTCCGCGGCAGTCGCGTTCTTTTGATTTTCTACCCGGCCGACTTCAGCCCGGTCTGCAACGACCAGCTCTCGGTTTACCAGGAGGTCCTCGGTGATTTCGAAGCCAAAAACGTCAAGCCGATCGGGATCTCGGTTGACGGCGCCTTCTGCCACCGCGCCTTCGCCGACAAACTCGCTACGACAATCCCGCTGCTTTCCGACTTCAACCCGCGCGGCGCCGTCGCCGCGTCCTACGGCGCCTTCCTCGAGCAACGCGGCCACACCAACCGCTCCCTGGTCCTGATCGATCCCGACGGCGTGGTCGCCTGGAGCCACCAGGGCCCGATCCTTGAGGTCCCGGGCGCCAACCTGATCTTTGACGCGATCGAGGCGCTCGACGGCGGCCCAGCCTCAAGCCCCGGCTGACCGCCGGAGGCGGGCAAATCGGAGCGAGCAGCCGCCGTGGCCGCGCTGACCAGCGCCCCGGTTTCGCCGATCGGGCCAGACGATCACCTTCGCGGCGATCCGGGGCGACCCACCGCGATCCTCTACCTCGACCTCGGCTGTCGTCACTGCGCGGCGCTTTGGGGCTGGGCGATCGATCTCGACCTGGCGCTGTGCGTTCGCCACTTCCCACTCGGCTCGCGGCGCCCGCGCTCACCGTTCCTGCACGCCGCCGCCGAGGCGGCCGGGTTGCTCGGCGGCGAGTCGGCCTTCTGGTCGTTGTGGGACGGGCTGCTCGGCGACCAAGCCCGTACCGACGACCCTCACCTTTGGGCGCGGGCCGAGGCCGCCGGACTCGATCCGGTCGGCTTCGAGGCGACCCGACGCGACGCCGCGACGATCGCTCGGGTCGATCGCGACTTCCGCGGCGGCCTCCGAGCCGGGGTTGTCGGGACCCCGGCCGCCTTCCTAAACGGGGTCCTGCTGAGTGGTTCGATCGAGGCCGGATTGGAAGGCGTGGCGTCGAGCGACGAGCGCCGCGGCGATCTGTAAGCTTCCCCCGCTAAGCAGAGAAATCTGACAACGAATGACGGGTCGTCAGCCGTCGGGTCTCCGAATTCCCGACAAAAACAAGAAGAGACGGCCCCGGAAGGAAAACTAAATAGATGAGTATGTTTGAGGTCAGCCGAGTCTCGGTCGAGATCGGCGGCCAGGAGATCTCCCTGGAGACCGGCAAGTTCGCGCGCCAAGCCGGCGGCGCCGTGGTTGTCCGCTCGGGAGAGACAATGGTTCTTTGCACCGCGACCGCCGGTGATCCACGCGACTTCGACTTTCTGCCGCTGACGGTGGATGTCGAGGAGCGCCACTACGCGATCGGCAAGATCCCGGGGTCGTTCTTCAGGCGCGAGGCGCGGGCAGGCGAGAAGGCCACCCTGACGGCGCGAATGATCGATCGTCCGATCCGGCCGCTGTTTCCGAAGGGCTGGAATCGCGAGACCCAGCTGATCGCACAGCCGATGTCGGTCTCGTTCGATAACCCCTACGACATCCTGGCGATGAACGGGATCTCCGCCGCGGTGGCGATATCTGAGATTCCGGTTGCCAAGCACGTCGGCGCGGTTCGGGTCGGCAAGCTCGGTGGAGAGTTCATCGTCAATCCGTCCGAAGAGGACTACGACGAGCTCGAGATGGACCTGGTTGTCTCCGGGACCGACGAGGCGATCTTGATGGTCGAATGCGGCTCAAGTGGCGTCACCGAGCAAGAGGTGCTCGACGCGCTTGACATCGCGCACGGCGAGATCAAGAAGCTGTGCGCCGCGATGGAGGAGTTGCGCGCCAAGGCGGGTAAGGCGAAGGCCGAGGTGGTCACCCCGGTGATCGATTCCGAGGCTCTGGCCGCGATCGAGTCGGGCTTTGCGGCCAAGCTCGATGCCGCCACCCAGGTGCCGGACAAGCTGGCTCGCCAGGATGCGATCAACGAGGTCAAGGCATCGGCGCTCGCCGAGCTTGCCGCCCCAAGCGGTGAGGATGATGCCGACCAGGCCCGTCAAGGCGCGGTCTCGATGGCGTTCGCGAAGTTCGAGAAGGACATGATTCGTCGGCGGATCGCGGTTGACAAACGTCGTCCCGACGGGCGTGCCGCCGACGAGATCCGGCGGATCGAGACCGAGGTCGACATCTCGCCGCGAGTCCACGGCTCGGCCCTGTTTACCCGGGGAGAGACCCAGATTCTGTCCAACGTCGCGCTCGGCACGACCCGGATGGACATGAAGATCGACAACCTCTCGCTGCAGGAGACCAAGACCTTCTTCCACCACTACAACTTCCCGCCGTTCTCGGTTGGCGAAGCGCGTCCGATGCGCGGCCCAAAGCGGCGTGACATTGGTCACGGTGCACTGGCGGAGCGGGCTTTGGCCGCCTCGATCCCGAGTCAGGAGGAGTTCCCGTATGTGACCCGGGTGGTCTCGGAGACCCTGGAGTCAAACGGCTCCAGCTCGATGGGTTCGGTCTGCGCCTCGTCAATGGCGTTGCAGGCGGCGGGTGTGCCGGTCTCGGGCCCGGTTGCCGGGGTCGCGATGGGGCTGATCAAGGAGGGCGATGACTACATCGTCCTGACCGATATCGCCGGCGTCGAGGACCACCTCGGAGACATGGACTTCAAGGTCGCTGGCTTTGAGGACGGGATCACCGCGCTGCAGATGGACATCAAGATCACCGGGGTGACGATGGAGATCCTGACCGACGCGCTCGAGCAGGCGCGCCAGGGTCGGCTCTTCATCCTCGCTGAGATGGCGAAGGCGATTGACGCCCCGCGCGAGGGTCTGTCGGAGTACGCGCCGCGGATCGAGTCGATCAAGATCGACCCCGACAAGATCGGCGCCGTGATCGGCAAGGGCGGCGAGACGATTCGTGGCCTGTGCGAGGAGTTCGAGGCCGAGATCGATGTCGAAGACGACGGGACCGTCCGCGTTTACGCGACCAACGGCACCTTGGTCGACGGCTGCATCGCCCGGATCTCGGCGATGACTCGGGAGGCGGAGATCGGTGACACCTTCACCGGCAAGGTCGTCAAGACGACGACCTTTGGCGCCTTTGTCGAGCTCGTCAAGGGGACCGATGGTCTCCTCCACATCTCCAATGTCAAGCCCGGTCAACGGGTTGCGGCGGTTGAGGATGAGCTCAACGCGGGCGACGAGATCGACGTGACCGTGGTCGAGCGCGATCGTGAACGCGGCCGGATCGGCCTGCGGCTCTCCAGCGACCCGGCGATCGCCGACAAGACTCCCGAGGAACTTGCCGCGATTGGTAACGGTGGCGGTGGCGGAGATCGCGGTCCGCGGCGCAGTGGCGGCGGTGATCGTGGCGGCGATCGACGCGGTCGCCGCGGCGGCGGCGGCGGTGGTGACCGGGGACGCCGTTGAGCCAAGACCGCGTCGTCGGCTCAACGAATCCGGGCGGTGGCGTCGAGCTGCCGCCCGGGGTCGAGCTGACAACACTCGATAACGGAGTCAGGATTGTGACCGAGGCAATGCCCTCGGTCCGATCGGTCTCGCTCGGCATCTGGGTTCGGACCGGCTCGCGCGATGAGTCAGCCGGGCAAGAGGGGGTCTCGCACTTTCTCGAACACCTCCTCTTCAAAGGGACGCCGAACTACTCGGCGACCGACATCTCGGAGGTATTCGACGGCCTTGGTGCGGCGGTCAACGCCTCGACCTCGAAGGAGGTGACCAACCTCTACGCCCGCTTTCTCGACGAGCACACCGATCGTGCCGTCGCGGTCCTCGCCGAGATGTTCCTGCAGCCGACCTTCCCCGAGATCGACTCGGAGCGCCAGGTCGTGTTGGAGGAGATCGCGATGTATGAGGACGAGCCCTCCGATCGGGTCCACGATGTTCTCAGCGCCGCGATGTTTGGCTCGCACCCGCTCGGCAAGCGAGTTCTTGGCGCCGCCGAAGTGATCGCGGCGATCCCGGTCCCGGAGATCGCCGCCTACCACCAGGACCGCTACCGCGGTTCGAACCTGGTCGTCGCGGCGGCTGGCAGCCTCGACCACGACAAAATCGTCGAGTTGACCGAGAAGTGCCTACTCGCGTCCGCCGAGCCGCTCGCGTCCCGCCCCAACGGAGCCGCCGCGACGACTTCAGCGTCCCTTTGCTTTTACCCCAAGGACACCGAGCAGTATCACCTCTGCATCGGCGCCCCGGGTCTTGCCCGCGACGACGATCGCCGCTATGTCCTATCCGTGCTCGATTCGATCTTCGGCGGTTCGACCTCGTCACGGTTGTTTCGCGAGGTCCGCGAGAAGCGCGGCCTCGCCTATGCGGTTGGGTCATATAACGAGGGCTATGCCGATTGCGGCATCTCGGCGGTCTATGTCGGGACTCGCGCCGACAACGTCACCGAGGCCTGCCGGGTGATCGGTGAGGAGATGGCCTTGATCCGCGACGAGGGCGTCACCGCGGCGGAGCTGGAGCGCGCAAAAGAGTCGGTCAAGGGCCGGATGGTGCTCGGCCTCGAGTCAACCTCGGCCCGGATGGTGCGAGTCGCCCGGCCGATCCTGCTCGACCTCGAGCTGCCGCCAATTGACGAGACCCTGGCCCGAATCGACGCGGTCAGCCTGTCCGATGTCGCCGCCCTTTCCGCCGAGCTGTTCGCCCCCGAGCGACTCAGTGCCGCCTGCATCGGCCCCGACGAGTCCCACTTCCGCGCCGCCCTCGGCCCGGTCTCCGAAACCCTCGGGTAGTCCGCCGCGCAATGACCGCGCAGGTCGGAGGCCAGCCCCAGTGATCGCCGAAGGATCGCCTATGCGGACTTTGTGTGATAGGTTCGTCGCGGTTCAATCAAGAGGGCAAGCGGTGGTGGATTGAAGGGTCGCCGGTCATGCAGGCCCACGACAGAGGCATCGGGGCCGGGCAGGAGGACACGATCACGAGCCGACAGACCATGCCGACACGGATCGAAGCCCGGGCGGGTAACGACACAGTCTTTGGCGGCACAGATGACGACAGCATCATTGGTGAAGGCGGCGACGATGAGGTTCGTGCCGATGACGGCGGTGACTGGGACCGAGCCCTCAGTGGAACCGGAAAGTGGATTGCGGGCCTCCTCGGGAACGATGGAACGATGGTTGGGACGAAATCTACGGGGGTGACGGCATCGACATCTTGACCGGCGATGCTGGCGAAGACGACCTCTTCGGGAACGAGGGGGACGACATCCTAATCGGCACTGGCGACGGCGGCGACAGAGACGTTCTCGACGGCGGCGGCGGTAACGACAATTGGCAAGCCGGGGCAGAACGACGTGACCATGAACTGCTAAGCCCATGCCTCTGCCAGCCGCACCTAACCGTCCTCGCTCGAACGGAGGGGCCGCCGTCCGCGGCCCCTCCGTTCGTCGATCTGCTGCCGTCGTGGCCATTCTCGCCGCAGGTTGTGTGGCCTCAATCTTCGCGACCGATGCATCCGCGCTACTCAAACACAGTGGATCGCGTTTCGCATTTCGGGCTTGGAGTTCGAGCTCCCCTGCGATTCCCGGCGATTCCTCGGACCGTGGACGCCCTGAGGGCAATCGCCGCCGTTACCGAACCGAACTCTGGCTCAATCGATGGGGTGGCGGCTGTGGGAGACCACCCAACTCGAGGGGCGGTCGGTCGATCGGAACGGGTCGGCCGGTGGGTGCAACTTGCCCGAAACTCTCGTCCAATACATCATGGAGAACAACGGGATCTGCCCGCCGTATAGCCGCTTCTCGTTTTCCCTGGTCGACTCGCGTCTCGTGCCGGGCCAGCCGGTCGGCAATCTTCCGAAATTTAGCTTTGGCGGCCATTCGATCGACAATCTGAGGGGTGATCAGGCGCGGGTCGAACACGCGATTCGGGTCGAGGCCCACCGCGCAGGTCGGTCACAACCGATCGCGCGCGCCTCGGCGCTTCGTTTCGCCGCGGCCGCCTCGATCTTGCAGAATCCGCTCGCGAGCCGGGCGACGAGGGCGGCGGCGGTACGAGCGCTGCGCGCCGAACCGAAGGTTTCACATAGCGCCGATGTGATCGACCCGCGCGGCCGGGATGCCGAGTTGGTGACGATCCCCGATGGGAGCCATGCAGGCACGGTCGTCTTCTCCGGCCCTGACGGCAGCGTCGAGTATGACCTCACCGACAGTGTCGGGATGCGCCAAGAACTCTACTACGCGCCCGGCACTTTTCACCTGCTCTCGCGCCGGACGGTGCTGGTGTCAACGGCCCTGAAGGAACTCCAGGACTGGCTTGCGGCGAAGGGTGGCGAACGAACGCTTGAACGGATCGTCTACTCACCGGTCCGCCTACGACGCAACCACCGGATTCGCCAGACGCGCGTCCCCTGCGAGTCAATCGGCGAAGTATCGGACGGGGTCTGCATCCAGCTCGGAGGACGGGGCGGCAGCCACATCGTGATCGGGGGCTAACGGGCGCTTTTCGCTCCGCAGCCGACATGCTTGCGAGACCACATCGGCCAGACTCCGGGCAATCGCCCAAGCCCCGCGCACGGCTTCGTAGTCCGGCTCGTCGTGAGTCGCGGGCTTCCGGAGCATCCAGCGCGACGATCTTCCCTTGCCGCAGGTGGGCGCGCGCGGCCAGGTAAACTCAGCTCCACATCGAATCGAGCGCCTCGCGCGCAGGCGAACTTCGGTGTTCCGGCAAAACGAAGTCGACTTCGTCCTTCGGCGTTCGCTGCCATGCGATCGGCCTAGCCAACATGTGTCCGTTGGCCAGATCGGCAAAATCCTCGTTATCGGGGCGGTAATAGACGCCGTACCAAGCTTGTGAGCGCTTGTTATGCGAATCCCTCGCGAGGGCGATCATTCCGAAGCTCGACGGATCTTGGTTCGGCGTAATCGTGAAGAACGAGAAGACGGCTCGGTTGCCGTGCGCGTAGCCATGGATCGACCACTTTCGATCTTCTTCTTCGGGCGGCGAGTTCCGATGGAACTCGCCGAAAAGGAGCGGGCCGTCCTGACTGAGGTGGACGGTGTCGAGTCGGCGAGGAACGCCGTCGATCGGAAGGATCTCTTGGTACCAGACCCCGGCGAAGCGACCCCGGCGATCGATTCGGCGACGCATCCAGTTGGCATAGGCCGCCTGGATCGCGATTCCAGTGGCTGCTCCCAGGAAGATTTCCGGGACATTGATCGCGGCGGTCAGCACATACATCGAGGAGCCAGCCTAGTTAAATGGACGCACCCTTCGCCGCGCGACCTTCGGGATGGGAATCGAGCCCAATTGCGGGTCAGTCGGCAGCGGTGTAGAGGACTTGCCAGACCGGGTCAGCCGAAGTCACGAGAGGCAGTTCGCGTTCTGACTCATCAAGAACTCGCAACATGGCGTTGAACCCGTGCCATCTGCGTTGTCCCGCCCGCCCGTCCGATCCTCCTGTCAGCCGAGAAGCAATCGGCTGCCGACCGAGAGCTCGATCCGGAGCGTGGGCGTATGGCCTCTCCGCAAGCCCCGCAGCGAGCAGGCGAGATCAAGACCTGGGATTCGCCGGTGAAGGAGCGAACCCCCGGCGGGCGCCTGGTCGCGAACAGAGATCCGCGCGCCGCCGGGGTTGGCGTTTATGCGTTGCGAGCGGCGAGCGCAACCGGCGCCCCAAGGCCCGCACTGCGGCCGTGCAGGATCACGGGGGTGCCGCGCTTCGGCGAGAAGGTGACGTTTCGCCGTGCGATTCGCTCCTGTTTCGGCGATGCGGCCTCGAGTTCGCAGCGCCCGAGGATCTCGCGTAGGGCGATCCGCATCTCGAGTTCGGCGAAGGCGGCACCGAGGCAGCGTCGCACGCCGCCGCCGAACGGGATCCACGAGTAAGTCCCGGGGCTCTGGTCGAGGAAGCGCTCGGGCTTGAAGGCGAGCGGGTCGGGGTAGATCTCGGGGTCGGTGTGGGTGAGCCAGATCGCGGGGGCGACATCGGCGCCGGCTGGCAGTTCGATCCCGCTGCGGAGCCGCAGCGGCGCGGCAAGTCGTCGCCCCGCGAGCGGTACGACGGGCCGTAGCCGCAGCGACTCGGTCACGGTCGCGCGCAGGTACTCGGCGCCGCCGTCGCGCACCTCCGCGACCAGTCGGCCTCGCGCCGCCGGGTTGCGCAAGAGCAGATCGAAACTCCAGGCCAGCCCGGTCGCGGTCGTCTCGTGGCCAGCCAGCAGCAGCGTCATCAGCTGGTCGCGAAGCTCACCGTCGGAGATCGGCTCCCCGTCTTGGAATCGGGCCGCGACCAGCAGCGAGAGGATGTCCTCACGCTCCGCCGCGGCGGGGTCGGCGCGGCGCTCGGAGGCCTCCGCGGCGATGATCTCGTCGACCTCGATCAGCGACTCGCGTAGCGCCGCCAGCGGGTCGCTGATCCGCGTGATTCGCTGCGAGGCCAGGAAGCGGAGCTGCAGCGCGATACCGTTGGTCTGGTCGAGCATGTTTCCGAGCAGCCGTCGCAGCGGCCTCAGCCGTGATTCGTCGCTGACGCCGAAGACCGCGCGCAGGATCACCTCAAGCGTCACCGCCTGCATCCGTGGGTGGATCGGGAACGGCTCGCCGATCGGCCACGAATCGATCTCACGATTGACAGCCGTCGTGATCGCGTCTTCGTAGGTCCGCATCCGCTCGCCGTGAAACGGCGGCAGCATCAGTCGGCGCCGCTCGAGGTGCTCGCGGCCTTCGAGTAGTAGGACCGATCGCGCGCCCAGCAACGGCTCCAGCGTCGTCGTCCGGCCGGGCGGCAATCCGTTGGCCGGATCGCGGAACAACCCGGCGACATCGTCGGGGTGGCTGATCATCACCATCGGCGTCTCGAACCCCGGGAACATCAAGCTGAAGCTGTCGCCGTAGCGGGTCCGGCAGCGCTCCAGCAGCTCGATCGGTCGCGCCAGCCAGGCGATAAGCTGGGCAGCAGGCGGCAGGGGTAGGCGCGGCGGAGCAGTTGCAGTTGCGGACATCGCCGACGAGGATACGGATGTCCCGATCGCGGCACCTGGCGCGGCATCCGGAACCGCCGCCGAGAGGTACCTCGACATTCCGATGCTCGGTGGCGTTGTACGCCCCAATCGGCTGCGTCGTCGCAACGCCGTCGACGCGACGGATTTCGTCTTTCCGCGGGGCTTCCCTCAGTCTGCAAGCGCGTAAAGGGCTTGCCAGACCAGGTCGGCCAGGCTGTCGAGGAGCAGCTTGCGTTCTGAATCCTCGCGAACCCGCAGCATGTCGTTGAACCCGCGCTCGATCATCGAGATCAGCCAAAACGCGGTCGGACGGGCCTCGAGGGTGGGATCGACGAAGCCGGCGGCGCTACCCTCGATGATGTGCCGTTGCAGCGCGTCAACCTGGGAGCGAAACAGGTTCTGAGCAGTTTGTCGGACCTCGGCGTCGTAGGTTGCGGTTGCAAAAACGACAGCGAGGATGTCGGCGTGGGGGAGATAGGCGGTGGCAAATCGCTCCAGCATCTCGCCGAGTTGTTGCCTGGTGTGGCGGGCGCGGATCTCCAGCCACGGGACCGCCATCCGCTCCAGCTCCTCGCCGATCTCGACGGTCAACGATCGCAGCAGGTCGGCCTTGTCTTCGAAGTAGACGTAGAAGGTCGATCGCGAGGTGCTGGCCTCCTGGGCGAGCCGTTCGACGCTGAGCGACGCGAAGTCGTTGCCGGATGAGTTGAGGCGGAGCACCGCCTCGAGCAGGCGGTCGCGGATCTCGAGGCGCTGGCGCTCGCGGCGGGTAGTCGGGTTGTTGGCGGGGCTGGCCATCGCGCTCAGCGGTAGCCCTGGTAGAGGATCTTCCAAAGCAACCCACTGAGTGAGCGGAGCAGAGTCTCGCCGTGCTCGGTGGCGCGGCCGCGCGAATACAGCAGGTAGAGGCCGCGCTCGCACATCCAGGTCAGCCACTCGGCGGTCCGGATCGAATCGAGGCTCGGGTTGACGTAGCCGATTGATTGGCCGTGATCGATATGGTCGGCGAGGGCAGTCGCGGTCCGCTCGATCATCTCGTAATAGCGGGCGCGGATCTCCGGGTCATACGAGGTGCCCTCGGTCGCCGCCGCCATCAGCAGGTGGTTGTCGCGGTAGGAGTTCCAAGCCGGCCGCAGCGAATCGAGCAGGTCGCTCGGCTCCGCTTCAATCGGCATCTCCCACCACGATCTTGCCGAGCTGACCAACTCCGCGAGCGCGCCGTCGACCAGCGCCTGCAAAAGCGAGCTTTTGTCTTCGAAATAGACGTAGAAGGTCGAGCGCGAAATTCGAGCGCTTTGAATCAGCTCCTCAACACTGAGCTCGGTGAACGTTTCGCCCCGGTTCATCAGCTCGATCACGGCATCGTGCAACGCGAGCTGGACCGCCGCTTGGCGCGCCTCGCGGTCGGCCTGCTGATTATTGTGGTCGGTCGGCATCCGTTGGTGGACAGAGTGTACGGACAGCGCGACGTATTGGTTGGCACCAGGTCTGGCGGTTCGCTGTCCGCCGACCGACGCGGGCGCTCAAAGCGTGGCGTCCGGTGGGGCTTGCCGATCGGAAGCCGCGGCGGCTACGAGCTGGCGGCGGCCTTGGCTTCGGCTTCCTCGGCGTTGATCGCCTTGAGGACGAGGATGAACATGACGATCATCCAGACGAAAAAGTCGGTCAGGGCAACCCAGAAGGTGACCAGGCCGTTCCAGGCGAAAGGACCGCTCTTGAAGAAGACAAGCAGGACCGGGGGGAGGAAGAGTCCCGGAATCCAGATGTTGAAGTAGCCAGCCCAGCGCGGGAAGACCGGGTTCTCCGAGGTGTCGGAGAAGATCGCCATCGCGAGCGCGATACACCAGGCCAAAAACGGCGGGAAGGTGATGATGAACATGATCCACGCTACGTCGTTGAGGCCTTGAACGACATCGGGGTCGAGGGCGTCGGAGCGGAAACCGGCGGCAAGCATGAAGACCAGCGCCAGCATGATCACGACGGTTGCTCCGGCCGCCCCGGCGATCTGGATGTAGGCAAAGGCGGGGGACGCGCTCTTGATCCGCCGGGTCTGGGCAGCGAGGACGCCGCCGAACAATGGGAACGAGACGCAACCGGTCAGCGACAGGATCAGTCCGACCCGAATCATGTCGCCGTCGGCGTTATAGATCGCGGCGATCTGCTGGGCATTGTCGCTGGGGCGAATCGGCGGCAAGAAGCCGGAGAAAAGCCAAAAGCCGACGGTGAAGATTGCCGCGAAGCCGATACAGCTCCAAGCGCAGACCCGCTGCATCGAGAAGTTCATCGGGCGGACCCTATCAGCGCGTCGGCAGAGCTGGCCGTTGACCGTGCAATCAGTCCGGGCGCGGTGTCCGGTTAGCGGCGGCCCGGTCGGACCGTGGCCGTTACGTAGCTCATCTCGCTCGAATCGATCGCCTCGCCGCAGCAGTCACAGGTCATCGCGGGCCGGGTCGCCTCGCCGCAGCGGTTGTGAACCAAGACCAGCTCCGCAACCCTCGGGGCGTCCTCAAGGTGCGCCTCGCCCCACCGCATCAGTGCGACGAAGACCGGGTAAAGCGAGCGACCACGCTCGGTCAGGCGGTACTCGAAGCGCTCCGGCCGGTCTTGGTAGCGGACCCGATCAGCGATCCCGTGGTCGACCAGGTGACGTAGCCGCTTCGATAGCACCGGGCGCGAGATCCCGAGCTGCGATTGCAGTTGGTCGAATCGCCTAACCGCGAAGAACATCTCCTGCAAGACGGCGAAGGTCCAGGGGTCGGCGACGATCTCAAGTGCCCGCCGAACCGACTCGGGGCGCGGCGTCAAAAGGTCTGGCCGGTCGGCTCGTCCAACCGCCCGAAGCGGACTCGCGGAGCCATTCGCGACTTTGCTCATAGCGCGATCGTAGCCGAGATTGACCAGTTAGTTTGAAATCAGAACGGACTCTGATATCGTCGCGTCGCAGTCGCCATCCGCGAGACCAACCGAGCCGATCGAAGATGCCTCAGACCCTGACCAATCCGCCGCTTGAGAAGTTGATCCTGGCCGACCGGGTCCACGGATCGCTCTACACCGATCCCGATATCTACGCGCTTGAGTTGGAGAAGATCTGGTACCGCGGTTGGGTCTTTGTCGGCCACGAATCCGAGGTCGCGAAGCCAAACGACTACGTCGTCAAGTCGATCGGTCCGCAGCCGATCATCATGACTCGCGACAAGCAGGGCGAGGTTCACCTGCTGCTGAACCGGTGCGCCCACCGGGGCAATCTGGTCTGCGATGCGCCGCGCGGTAACTCGAGCGCTTTCCGCTGTCCCTATCACGGCTGGACCTTCGCCAATACCGGCAAGCTGCTCGGCTACCCGTTTAACTCCGGCTACGGCGGCACCGAGCGAAAGAAGGAGCTCAGCCTCGGCCGGGTGCCGCGGGTCGACTCCTACCGGGGCTTCGTCTTCGGCTCGTTTGCCGAGGACGGCCCGACGTTGGCGGAGCACCTCGGCGCCGCCGCTGAGGCGCTCGATCGCCTCTGCTCGCTGAGCCCGCCGGGAGAGATCGAATTGACCGCTGGTTGGCTACAGCACAAGTGCAAGGCGAATTGGAAGATGCTGGTCGAGAACGAGACCGACGGCTACCACCCACAGTTCGTCCACGCCTCGATCTTCAGCGTCGCCAAGAGTGGGATCGGCGACCTCTACGGCGACGGCTCAACAGCGGTCGCCAGAGATCTCGGCGACGGGCACACCGAGAACGACCTCCGCCCCGAGTTCCGCCGGATTGGCGCCCCGATGGGCTGGTTCGGGACCAGCACCGACAAGATCCCTGAATACGTTGCCCAGCTCGAGGCGGCGCACGGAGCCGACAAGGCGACCGAGCTGATGATCGACGGCTCACCCCACGTAATGCTGTGGCCGAACCTGTTCATCGCCGAGATCCAGCTTTTCGTGATCCAGCCGACCGCGGTCGATCAGACCATCCAGCACGTCACCGCGGTCCAGTTCAAGGGCTCGCCCGACCTCAACCAACGGATGCTCCGCCAAACGATTGGCTCGGTCGGTCCGGCCGGATTCCTTTTGGCCGACGATTCCGAGATGTATGAGCGAAACCAACGTGGGGTTCAGGCGCTCAACCCGGAGTGGGTCTTGATCGCGCGCGGGATGCACCGCGAGCGTGCCGACGAGAACGGCTTCATGATCGCCGACGCAACCGACGAGATCACGATGCGCGGGATCTGGCGGCACTACCGCAAGCTGATGGAGGCTGAGTGATATGCCCAACGCCGAGGCGCGCGAGGAGGCTGCCGTGATCGACGGCTCGATCGGGCTGGCCGCCCCGCTGCTCGAGGTGGGTTCGATCAGCCTGACCGAGGCGGAGCAGTTCGTCTATGCCGAGGCACGACTGGCCGACCAGCATCGCTATGACGAGTGGGAGGCGCTTTGGACCGACGACGCGCTCTACTGGGTGCCGGCCAACGCCGAGTTCGAGACCGACCCCGACACCGCGATGTCGATCCTCTATGACAACCGATCGCGGATTTCAACTCGGATCAAACAGCTCAAAACCGGGAAGCGCCACGCCCAAAACCCGCCGTCAGGGTTGCGGCGCAGCATCTCCAACATCGAGCTGCTGGGAACCCTTGAGAGCGGCGACGCCCACGTCGTCGGCAATTTCATCTGCTTCGAATCGCGTCAGCGCGGGCTCACCCAGTGGGCCGGGGGGGTTGAGTGGGCGCTTCGTCGCGAGCCCGACAGCTCGCTGCGGATGTCGCGCAAGACGGTTCGTTTGGTCGACAACGATCGCCCCTTGTATTCGCTCAGCTTCTTGGTCTGATGGCGCAATCGGGCCGGATCGAGGCTGAGGGGCTGGATGGCGGCGGGGCGATCGCCGAGAGCGAGTTTGCCTCGGTGCGCCTCAGTGTGGTCGATGATGCCAACGGTCCTCGGCTGCGAATCGAGGACCTGCGAACCGGTCAGGTTGGCCACCTTGACCCGCTCGAACTCGAGACCCTCGCCTGGTTGCCTGCCGAGGCGATGCAGCAGTGGCTCGATCCGTCGGCCCACCGCTGGCGCGACCACCGTTCAGGCTGAGCGCCGGCGGAGCGGCACCGCCGGTCGATCGATCAGCCGCGGACAATCTTCAGCGTCGGTTCGATCTCGGCGAGGACGCTGAAGTCATCGTCTTGGGTCCAGACGGCAAGCTCGTGGGTGAGCGCCGTGGCGGCGATGATCGCGTCGGCCCGCCGCCGAGCCGCTCGCGCCCCGCAAATCAGCTTGGCGAGGCGGGCGGCAACGGCCTCGTCATAGGGCAGCGCAATGAACGACGCTCGTATCCGCCAGATAACCGCTGCTGTCGCTCATCGCGTGGCCGTGTCGCCGACCTCGAGGCCCGTCTCGAAGTCACTCGTCGGCGAACTGACCCCGGCAATTCGTTCGGCGACCGGGCGCCCGTGGACCGTCAGCACGACCGGCTGACCGCTCTCGACAGCCGAGATCACCCTCGCCGTGTGGTTCCGGAGCTCGCGAACCGATACATCCATCGCTGGGGCACAGCAGGAGGAGGCGCATGTGGTCGTGCGCGGGAGCAGACGGATGAGGCTCGACGAGGAAATAGTCGCGCTCAAGGAGTGGGACGTGGTGCGAGTCCCGCCCGCTACGTGGCGAGGCTACGAGGCCGGGCCGGGGGCGGATCAGCTTCGCGCCGGCGCTCTTTGTCAGAACCGAATTCCAGCCCGTCGAGTTCGACTCCCTGGCCGCAGGTTCGCCAACGGTCCGGTACCAACACCGAAAGAGCGACTGCAACTCCGGCACCGCCCCTGGCAGCGTCAGACCGGCCAACGACCTGGTCGAAGGCGTCCCGTGCCGCGGAGCACAGGGCTGGGCCGGGCTGCCGGGGCCGCCGGGGAGTGCGGTCGTGACTGCTACCATAATGTCATGCGACAGGTCACGCTCCGCCTCGATGACGAACTGGCGCGTCAGCTCGCGCGGGCCGCGGTCGAGCGTGGGACCAGCGTCAACGCTTACGCGGCTGCGGTGTTCGCGGCGGCCCTCGACCCCGATTTGGCTGGCGACGAAGCGGAGCGCCTGCGCGCGCGCCTCGCCGCACGCGGCCTGCTCGCCACCTCGACCGTGACCGTCCCACTCCTTGATGAGGAGCGACTCAACGCCGCTCGGGCCGCGGCCGGGCGTGGACGCAGCCTTTCGTCTCTCGTTGGGGCCGACCGCGGTGAGGTGTGACGGCGTTCGCTGATTCCTCCGCCGTCGTGAAGCGTTACGCCGATGAGGACGGGAGCGGCCTTGTTCGCCGGCAGCCCGTTCTCGTCGTCTCGCAACTCGCCCTCGTTGAGGTCCCGGCTGCGCTGTGGCGCAAGCATCGCCTCGGCGAACTGACGGCCGACGAGGCGCGTGTCCTGGTCGATGCGCTCGCTATCGACCTTGCGGGAGACCTCCTGATCGTCGCCGCCGTAACGGATGGGGTCATCGCCGACGCGGCGCGGCTCGTCGCGGTGCACCCGCTGCGTGCCTACGATGCGCTGCAGTTGGCGACCGCTTGCGCTGTGCGAGTGGCCGATCCCGCGTGCGCGAGCTTCGCCTGCTTCGACACCCAACTCTCCCGCGCTGCCGCCGCCGAAGGGTTCAGGCCACTCGCCTGATCATCAATTGGCTCATGTCGAAGGAACTTGCCGGACCGCCGCCGCCCGGCTGCGCGCCTCGCCCAAATCCACGAGGCGATCGAGATAGCTGCAGGTGTGACGAGCGAACCGAACCGCGATCTGCGCGCCCGCGGCCTCCGTGCCCAATCCCCCGCGCCTCGGCCGCGCCAGACTCAGATCAGTGCCGCGCCGCGGCGAAGCTGCGCGCGGCCGGAGGGAGCAGGTCGAGGATGCGGCCGACGGCGGCGGGCCCGTCGGCTTGGGCGGCGATGAAGGCGCCGTCAATGGTGGCGAGGCCGAACCCTGCGATTTCGTCGATCTATCGGTCCTCGGGATCGAGTTCGAGTGCGAGGTGGATCCGCTCGCGGAGCTCCGCCAAGGCGAGAGCGCGAACGCGGTCGACGACGGCCTAACCTCCTGAGCAGAACTTTTACGGCTGATCCAAGCAGCCGGCTCAAGCAGTGGTGGAGCAGATTCCGGTCGAAACCCGCAAGACCAACGCCACCGACCCCGACAGCCGGATCACGAAGACCCGCAATGGCTGGATCCAGGGCTACAACGCCCAGGCGATCGCTACTCGCCATCACATCATGGTCGGGTGCGATGTCAGCCAGGACGCAAACGACGCAAAGCAACTGGAGCCGAGGGGCTTGCCTGGGCTCGTTTTACCCTCGGCCTGGAGCTACTTCAGGCCCCCCGCGGGCGAAATTCGGGTTCGAAATGTGCGTCGACTGTGGGCTCAGCGCGGCTTGGGGTTTTGCAACAGCCTCAAATAACCGGGTGAAACGTACGAGTGGTGAACCTATGGTGTGCCGCATTTGCCCGAGCACCACTGGTGGTGCGTCTCGACGATCGAGCTGCTCGAGAAGGTGCTGCGACGGCCCGATGACTTCACGCGCCGGATCTCGGGCGCCCCCACGGTCCTGGTCCCCGACGAGGTTCGCGGCGAGCTCCCCGACGGCTGGCCGATGCACCCGTAAATCTCTAGCGCGGCCCGCACCTCGACCTCCGTGGCCCCCGTATCCGCCCCGAAAGGGTCGGATCGCACGGACACCCGGTCGTCACATTCGGGCGCAATGAACGTCACGGCGTTGGCGACCGAGCGCACTGTCGAGCAGCGCGGCGAGGTGCGCCAATTCGGCAACTGCCCGGTAGGCTCGCCTTGTGTCAGATCGCCGTGAGCCGAGACGACCCCCCACGTCGTGACATCCTCCTCTGCCGCCGAGACGACACCGCCCGCCCAAGCCCCGCGCCCTGGGCAGCTTGCCCGTGTCCGCGGCCGGCAGTGGGTTGTCGCCGATGTCGCGGCTGACTCTCAGGCCGAGCTCGACGGGCGCCGGGTCCAGCACCTCGTCTCCCTGATCTCCGTCGAGGATGACGCGACGGGCGAGCAGCTCGATGTCGTCTGGGAGATCGAGCCGGGCACGCAGGTCGTCGAGCGGGCCGAGCTGCCCGAGATCGCCGCCGACAAGGTCGACGACCCGGCGATGCTCGATGCATTCCTCGATGCGGTGCGCTGGGGTGCGGTGACGAGCGCCGATCAGCAGGCGCTGCAGGCGCCGTTTCGCAGCGGGATCACGATCGAGGACTACCAGCTCGAACCGCTCGTGCGGGCCCTGCGGATGCCGCGTACAACGCTGCTGATCGCCGACGACGTCGGCCTCGGCAAGACGATCGAGACCGGTCTTGTCATCCAGGAGCTGATCCTGCGCCATCGCGCCCGAACGGCCCTCGTCGTCTGCCCCGCCAGCCTGCAGGTGCAGTGGCGCGACGAGATGCGCGAAAAGTTCGGCCTCGAGTTCCGGATCGTCAACCGCGATCTGCTGAGCGAACTCCGCCGCGCCCGGGGGGTGGGCGCGAACCCGTTCGCGCACTATCCGCGCCTCATTATCTCGATTGACTGGCTCAAGGGCGACCTCGGAATGCGACTACTCCGCGAGGTTCTCCCACCGACCCCAGAGATCCCGCGGACCTACGACGTGCTCGTGGTCGACGAGGTGCACAACTGCGCCCCCGCCGGCGCAGGCGGCCGCTATGCCCGCGACACGCTGCGCACCGCCGCGATCCGCACGCTCGCGCCGCACTGCGAGCACCGGCTGTTCCTGTCGGCCACGCCGCACAACGGCTATGACAACTCGTTCGCCGCCCTGCTCGAGCTGCTTGACCCGCACCGCTTCGCGCGCGGGATCAAGCCGACGAAGGAGGCGACGCGTGAGGTCACCGTCCGCCGCCTGAAATCCGAGCTCGTCAACGAGGACGGCACCCCTCGCTTCCCGAAGCGCAGGATCGTCCCGCTCGAGGTCGAGCACCCGGAGAGCGAGCGTGCCGTCCATGCGAACCTCGTTTCCTACGGACAGGTACGTTCCGCGCGGCTCGGCGGCGGGGACCCATCGGCGCGGACCGCGGCCGATTTCGTAGTGACGCTGCTGAAGAAGCGGCTCTTCTCTTCGCCCGCGGCGTTTCTGCGCACGCTTGAGGTTCATCGCGACACGCTCACGCGCGAACGGCCTGCTGCCCCGGCACCGGCAGTCAAAGTGCTCCGACAGCTCTTCGACGACGCCGACGCCTCAATCGACGACGAGCGCGACGAAGATGGCGTCGGCGAGATCACACGCGAGGCAATCGAGGCGGCCGCACTGACCGAGCGCAGCCGCCCGAGTGCGGAGGAACTCGCACTTCTCGAGCGCATGCATGAGTGGGCCTCGCGCGCAGCGCGCACTGAGGACGCCCGCACAATCGTGCTCCTCGACTGGGTCGAAGGCCACGTCAAAACCGGAAGCCAGTTCACCGACGAGCGCGTGATCGTGTTCTCCGAGTACCGCGCGACCCAGCGCTATCTGCAGGAGCGCCTCGCCGCCCGCGGCATCGCCGGTGATCGCGTGGAGCTGCTCGACGGAACGACCCACCCTGAGGAGCGCGAGCGCATCAAGAGCCAGTGGCAGGAACCCCCGACCGACTACCCGGTCCGCGTCTTGCTTGCAACTGACGCCGCCTCCGAGGGCATCTCCCTGCAGAAGCAGTGCCACCTCCTCGCACACGCGGAGATCCCGTGGAACCCCAACCGGCTTGAGCAGCGCAACGGCCGCGTCGATCGTCACGGGCAGCCCGCACCCGAAGTTCTGGTCCACCACTGCGTGAGCCAGGGTTGGCAGACCGAAGGACGTGGATCGCTCGAGGGCGACCTCGACTTCCTCGCCCGCGTCGTGCAGAAGGTGGAGCAGATCCGCGAGGACCTCGGCAGCGCCGGACCCGTTATCGCCTCCCAGGTCGAGGAGGCGATGCTCGGTCGCCGCACGAGGCTCGACGAGAGCCGCTTCTCCGGCGCCGCCGCGTCCCGGGCGCTGCTCACGCAGGAACGGCGGATGCGCGAGCGCCTCGCCCATCTGCGCGACGAGCTCGCCGGTGCCCGTGAGACGCTGCACCTGCACCCCGACCGAGTCGAGCGGGTCGTCCGCACCGCGCTCTCACTCGCCCGGCAGCCGCCACTCGACCCCGGGAAGGAGCCGGGAACGTGGATCGTCCCGGCATTCACAGGCAGTTGGAACGACTCGACTCGAGGCCTCGAGCATCCGGCCCGCCCCGAGCAGCGTCGCCCGATCACGTTTGACCACGAACTCGCGCGCGGGCGGACCGACCTCGTGCTCGCCCACCTCGGCCACCGGTTGGTGCGAATGTCGCTCGGGCTGCTGCGCGCCGAGGTGTGGGGCGCCGAGAATCGCCTGCGTCGTGTCGCGATGCGCTACGCACGCCGCGAGCTCGGTGGCTACCCGGTCGCGGTGGCGCACGGGCGGCTCGTCGTAACGGGCGAGGCCGGACACCGCCTCCACGAACAGCTCGTCTACGCCGCCCTGCGACTCGAGCCGACCGGACCGCAGCGGCTGAGCCTCGAGGAAGCCACCGCGGCGCTCGCGACGGCGCTCGAGGCCCCGGTCCCGGCAACTCTGCGCGCGCAGCTGACGCCACGCCTGGCCGACGAAGCCGGGGCGCTGCGTTCCATGCTGACCTCCCGCGCTGCCGCTCGCGCCGGCAACCTGCGTGCAACCCTCGAACGTCGCGCGCATGATGAACGGCAGCGGGTCGCAAAGACTCTCGAGGAGCTCGCCGCGACGATCCGGCGCGAAGCACTGGGTGAAGACGGGGCGCAGATGCAGCTCATCACCGGCCTCGAGCTGGATGCAGGCGATCGCCGCCAGGTCGAGCGCGACCTTGAGTCCCTCCAGGCACGGCTCGATGCGATTCCGGACGACATCCAGGCCGAGCAGAAAGCGATCGAGCGCCGGTACGCCAATCCCACCCACCGGATCTTCCCCGCTGCCGTGACGCTCCTCGTCCCCGAAGGCGCGGCTCTGTGATGGCTCGCCGCCGCGCCAGCCGCCCCCCGATCGACCGCCACCACGCCGAGTGGCTTTCGCTCGTCGAGACCAGCGGTCCCTTCCTCTCGGTACCCGCGCTCAAGCGCGCCATGCCGGACGGGCTTGACGCACTGCCGACCAGCATGCCCGAGCTGCGGATGGCCCACACCGAGTGGCTCGACGACCCTGGCCTGCAGGGGCGCTGGGTGCGCTTCGTTCTCGACCACGTCCTCGGCCTCGCTCACGCCACGCACGATGCGACCGACGCCGATCCCTCACACCGCATCGCCGAGCACGGTGTCGCGCTGCGCCCCACGCACGTCGTGGCCGATGCGGGCAAGCCCGTGCTGCTGGTCCATGAACTGCCGCCGGGCGCTCCTCTCCACATCCCGCTCGGAGGCGACGGCTGGACGGCGAGCCCGCTCGACCGCGCCGCAGAGCTTGCCCGTGCGTCCGCGGTTTCGCTCGCACTGGTAACCAATGGCGCCCGCTGGACGCTCGTCTGGGCTCGCCGCGGCGAGCCCACCGGTATGTGCACTTGGCGCTCGGATATCTGGCTCGAGGAACCAATCACCCTGAGGGCGTTCGTCAGTTTGCTCGGCGCGCAGCGGTTCTTCGTCCTTCCCCGCGAGCAAGGCCTTGCAGTCCTTCTGGACGAAAGCGCCGGCAAGCAGCAGGAGGTCGCCGACCAGCTCGGCGCTCAGGTGCGCCACGCCACCGAGCTGCTGATCGCCACACTCGACCGCGAGGATCGCACCCGCCAAGGCGAGCTCCTGATGGAGTTCGAGGGCGCCGAGGTCTATCGCGGCGCTGTCACCGTGATGATGCGGCTCGTCTTCTTGTTCGTTGCCGAGGAGCGGCGCCTGCTCCCGCTCGACGACCCGCTCTACTCAGAAACTCTCGCCGCCTCGACCCTGCGCACCCAGCTTCGCGAGCGCGCCGACCGCTTCGGCGAGGAAGTTCTCGAAAGTTCTCAGGCCGCCTGGCACCGCGTCCTCGCGCTGTTTCGGGCCGTGCATGGGGGTATCGAGCACGACGCGCTGCGCCTGCCCGCCTACGGGGGCGGACTCTTCGACCCCGATCGATACCCGTTCCTCGAAGGACGCCGGCCCGACACGTCATGGGGTGCATCTGCAGCGGAGCCGCTGCCCGTCGACGACCGCACGATGCTGCACTTGCTCGATGCGCTCCAGACGCTGCGTCAGGGCCACGTCGCGGTCCTGCTCTCCTACCGCTCACTCGACGTTGAGCAGATCGGCCACGTCTACGAAGGCCTGCTCGACCACACCGCCGTGCGCATCACCGACGCGGCGCTCGGGCTGATCGGCAACGCGGAGGCCGAGGTCACGATCAGCGACCTCGAGCAGTGGCGCGCCGAGGGTGACGGCGACTTTGTTGCCCGGCTCGGCGAGAAGGACATCGGCATCACACTCGCGAAGGCAACCAAGGCGCTTGGCGCCGAGCCCTCGCCGGAGACCGTCAGCCGGGTGCGGGCGCTGTGCGCGGGCGAGCGCGGGCTCGCCGAGCGGGTGCTTCCGCTTCTCGGACTGGTCCGCCTCGACTTGCGCGGCGACCCGGTCGTCTTGCTCGCCGGCTCGCTGTACGTGACCCAGGCGCTCGACCGCCGGGCATCGGGCACCTACTACACGCCGCGGTCATTGGCCGAGGAGGTCGTGCAGCACGCGCTCGACCCCGTGGCCTACGAGCCGGGGCCAGCGCAGGAGGCCGACCCGGAGAGGTGGCAGCTCAAGCCGTCCGCCGCGCTACTCGACCTCAAGATCGCCGACATCGCGATGGGCTCGGGGGCGTTCCTCGTCGCCGCATGCCGCTACCTCGCTTCGCGCCTGCAGGAGGCATGGGATGCCGAGCAGGCGACCGAGGCCGCCGGGACACCGGTGCCCGCCGACCCGCTCGAGCGCGACCAGCTCGCCCACCGGCTCGTAGCCGAGCGTTGCCTGTACGGCGTCGATAAGAACCCGATGGCCGTCGAGATGGCCAAGCTCTCCCTCTGGCTCATCACCCTCGCCAAGGATCGCCCGTTCTCGTTCGTCGACCATGCATTGCGCGCCGGTGACTCGCTGCTTGGCGTCACTAGCTCCCAGCAACTCAAGGTCATGCACATGGACCCGAAGTGGCACCGGCAATCGACGCTCGAACTCGGGTTCGGCGAGGTCGAGGCCGCCGTCGACCGCGCGCTGGAAGTGCGGCTCAAGCTCGAGGCTTTCGTCGTGCGTGACGTGCTCGACGCCGAGCGCAAGGCGACGCTGCTAGCTGAGGCCGACGCGGCGCTTGACGACGCGCGGCTGCTCGGCGACCTGGTCGTCGGAGCGGCGCTGTCACAGCAGCACGACAGCGACCCGCTCTTGGCGACAGCGCTTGCTCCGAGTGTACGGACGATGGTCGATACCACGGCGAGCTACACGGAGCGCCTGGTGGCCACCTCGGAGCCGGTCAGGCTGGCCCAGGATTGGCTCATAGAGCGGCGGACCGCAGTCGGCGAGGTCGATGCCGTCGAGTGGGCGGACCGCGATCCGTTTCACTGGGCACTGGAGTTCCCGGAGGTTCAGCAGCACGGGGGATTCGACGCGATCGTGGGAAATCCGCCGTTCCAGGGTGGTCGGAAGATCAGTCCGGCGCTCGGCCACGGCTACCGGCGGTTTCTCGTTAACTGGATTGCCGGTGGCGCGACCGGGGGCGCCGACCTGGTGGTCTACTTTTTCTTACGGGCTTCTGAGCTGCTTCGGCGTAACGGCGGGTTCGGCCTGATCGCGACAAACACGATCGCGCAGGGCGACACACGCGAGGTCGGCCTCGACCAGCTCGCCGAGCGGCTGACGATCCATCGGGCGATCGCCAGCGAACCGTGGCCCGGCGGCGCGAACCTCGAAATGGCGACGGTGTGGGCCACCCACAGCCGTTGGGATGGTCTGCGCTGGCTCGATCGGGTCCAAGTTCTCGCGATCACGCCGAGCCTGAACGCGGCCAGCAGAGTGTCCGGGAATGCCCATCGGCTGGCGGCGACATCGGGCCAGTCGTTCCAGGGCTCCATCGCGCTCGGCATGGGCTTCGTTCTCTCCCCGGCCGAGGCCGCCGCGATGATCGATGCGGACCCGCGCAACATCGATGTCGTCCGTCCCTACCTTGTGGGCGAGGACCTGAACTCCCGCCCCGATGGGTCGCCGTCGCGGTGGATTATCGACCTCGGCGAGCGCGATCATGGAACCGCGCGCGACTACGTCCAGCCGTACAGGCACATCGAAGAGCATGTGCTTCCAGGGCGGCGGACGAAGGATTCGGCCAAGTACCCAAGGATGGTCCACGAGTGGTGGAAGTTCTGGAACGCGCGTGCAGGACTCTACGCCGCCATTGCCCGCCTCGACCGCTGCATCGTGATCACGCGCGTAAGCAAGGTTGTGCAGCCGATGTTCGTGCCGACGGATATTGTGATTTCCGAGGCGACCTGCGTCTTCGCCTACGACGACGACGCCCACTTCGGACTGCTCTCCAGTGGCTTCCACTGGTGGTGGACGGTCACGCGCGCGTCGACGATGCGGACCGACATCCGCTACACCCCGACCGACTGCTTCGAGACCTTCGTTCAGCCGTCCCTCAACGACGAGATTGGTCGCCTCGGCGGCGAGCTCCACGCCCACCGCAGCGCGCTGATGCTCGGTCGTCAGGAGGGCCTTACCAAGACCTACAACCGCGTCCACAACCCGGACGAGCGCGCTGGCGACATCGCACGATTACGCGAGATCCACGTCGAACTTGACCACGCGGTCCGCGACGCCTACGGCTGGAGCGACCTCGATCTCGGCCACGACTTCCACGAGACCAAGCACGGGACCCGCTTCACCTTCGCGCCAACGCCGCGACAGGAGGTGCTCGACCGGCTGCTCGAGCTCAATCACGAGCGGTACGCCGACGAGGTGCGCCGCGGACTGCACGATAAGGGGAAGGCTCGCGGGCGCAAGAAGGCGAAGCCCGCGCCCGCCGGAACCATGACACTAGACTTCGGCGATGGCTGAATCGGTGCTGCAGCGCTCGCCGCGTGAGCTGCGCGACGAGGTCGAGGCGCTGATGCGCGATGACCTGATCGGCCCGGCCGGCGGCCCCGACGAGGAGCTGCTTGAGGCGCCGGTCGATCGCTACCTGCTCGGCCTGCTCGCTCCCCGTCGCGACGGGCTCCCGCGTGAGACCAGGTTGGGGGCGGGGGAGGATCCGGACGAGTCGGGCGCCGCGTTCGAAGCGCTGCCCGAGGATGACCTCGCGGCCGCCGTGGCGTCGGCCGACACCGGTGAGGAGGGACACGCAGACGACCGACCGCCCGCCGTCGAGCAGCTCGTCCCCTCCGCGTTCGGCATGACCTTCGCCCTCGACCCCGACTGCACCGAGCTCGAGGTGTCCGCCCGCTGGGGTGCCTACACCCGCCGGGCGAGCGACGAGAAAGTCGATGCTGGCGGCAATCCATCCCGCGTCTGGAGTCGACGGGAGTGCGCCGGTGCCCGGACCCGCCCCGTCAATGGACCGGGCACGATCCCCGAGTTCGCGCCCGACCCTGACGAGCCCGAGGTGACCGTTCGGGGGCTGATACGCGACCGTGACGGACACCGTCTCGTGTCGCTCTTCCTCGTCAACAACCAAGTTGCGGACGGGGGTCGCTCCGTGTCGAAATGGCTGTGCCAGGCCGAGCTGTCGGTTGGAGGTCCCACGGGCGAAGCGGTGTTCGTCCGTCGTGAGCTCGACACGATCGGGCTCGCTCCGGCGATCGACCGTACCGAGCTGGCAGGCCTGGAGATGCAGTACCGCGGTGCGATCGAGCTCGCTGTCGGCCACGGGGTCGCCGTCGACGCCGAGACGGCACCGGGCCAGCCTGATCGCGGTGTACGCATCACGACGACCGCGATGCCTGCGGCTGAGGTTCCCCGGACCGATGCACCCGAACCGGTCGACTTCGACAACGACACGATCCGCGGACCGTTCACGCTGGCCCGCGAGGCGCTCGACATGCGCACTCTCGCGGGCGCGGAGGGTGCTGAGCTCGACGGCCTTCTGCGCCCGTTGGTCGACGCCTACGAGGCATGGATCGCCAGCGAACGCGCTCGGGTGGCCGACCCGTCCGCGCGTCTGGGCGGTCACGAGGACCCAGCAGCCGCTCATCTCGAGGCGGCCGCCGCTGCTGCCGCCCGGATCAGGTTGGGGATCGAGCGTCTAGGGGACGCCGACGTCGCCGAAGCGTTTCGTTTCGCCAACCACGCGATGTGGCAGCAGCGCGTCCACACACTTGCATCCGAGGCGCGGCGCAAGCAGCCGCAGTTGAAACTGCACGAGGCGGTCGGGCAGGTCGACGTTCCGGAGAACCGGTCGTGGCGGCCCTTCCAGCTCGCGTTCGTGCTGCTCAACCTCCCCGCCCTCGCCGACCCGACGCATGAGGAGCGCTCCGAGGACGCGGCACTGGTCGACCTCCTCTTCTTCCCCACGGGCGGCGGCAAGACCGAGGCCTACCTCGGGCTGACCGCCTTCGCGATCGCGATCCGCCGGCTCCAGGGCGAGGTCGGCGGCCGCGACGGCCGCGACGGCGTTGCGGTGCTGATGCGCTACACGCTGCGGCTGCTCACCCTCCAGCAGTTCCAGCGCGCTGCCGCGCTGCTGTGTGCTTGCGAGCTGCGCCGACGCCAGCTTTACGGCGACGGGGCGAGGGCTGAGCAGCGTCGCTGGGGGACGACCCCGATGCGGATCGGGCTGTGGGTCGGCCAGAAGTCGACACCGGGTAGCACCGAAGAGTCCGCCGCGTGGCTGCAGCAGGCGAAGAACCGTGGTTCGACGCGCGGCTCGTCGCCGGCGCAGCTCTCGCGCTGTCCCTGGTGCGGTGAGGAGCTGCGCCCGGCCAGCTCGATCCGTGTCGAGGGCAAGCTCGGGCGAACGCTGCTGACCTGCACCGACACGACGGGCGAGTGTCCGTTCACGCTGCGCAACAGCGGCGGAGAGGGACTACCCGCGGTCGTCGTCGATGAGGAGATCTACCGGCTGCTCCCGGCGCTCGTTATCGCCACGGTCGACAAGTTCGCGCGAATGCCATGGGAGGGCCGCACCCAGGCGCTCTTTGGACAGGTCGAGCGGCGTTGCGAGCGCCACGGATTCCTCACCGCCAGCGAGCGCGGGCACCCGAACAGCCACCCCAAGCGCGGTGATGAGCCTGCTGCGACGGTCGTGTCGGCCGAGCCGCTGCGCCCGCCAGACCTGATCATCCAGGACGAGCTGCACCTGATCAGCGGCCCACTCGGGAGCCTTGTCGGTCTGTACGAGACAGCGATCGACGAGCTCTGCTCGTGGGATCTCGACGGAACCCGCGTACGCCCGAAGGTCATCGCATCGACGGCGACGATTCGCCGCGCCGAGGATCAGGTACGTCGGCTCTTCGACCGAGGGCTGGCGGTGTTCCCGCCGCCGGGGCTCGACGCGCGCGACTCGTTCTTCGCGCTGCAGCGCGACGCGCCCGAGGATCAGGAGGGGCGTCCCGGGCGGCGCTACCTCGGGGTGTGCGCGCCGGGCCGCCGCTACAAGCAGGTGCTGATCCGCGTCTACGTTGCGCAGCTCCGGGCCGCGTGGACGGTGCTTGGTCGCCAGCCTGGTGAGGCTGCCGATGCATATATGACGCTCGTCGGCTATTTCAACTCGCTGCGCGAGCTCGGCGGAATGCGTCGTCTCGTCGAGGACGACGTGCAGAGCCGCCTGTTCCGCAAGGACGTCAACAACCGGGGGCGCCTGCAGATCGAGGAACTCACCTCCCGCAAGACCGCGAGCGACATTCCCGAGACGCTCGACCGGCTCGGGATTCAGCGGCTCACGGCGGAGAAGCGAAAGCCGCGCAAGGACGGCAAGATCGACACTCCGTCGATCGACGTTCTGCTCGCAACGAACATGATCTCCGTCGGCGTCGACGTATCCCGCCTCGGAACGATGGTCGTCGCCGGCCAGCCGAAGAGCACCAGCGAGTACATCCAGGCGACCAGTCGCGTCGGCCGCCGGTTCCCCGGCCTCGTACTCACCGTATACAACTGGGCGCGGCCGCGCGACCTGTCGCACTACGAGACGTTCGGACACTACCACCGCACCCTCTACCGCCAGGTCGAGGCGCTTTCGATCACTCCGTTCGCCGCACGTGCGATCGATCGCGGGCTGACGGGTGTCCTTGCCTCGCTGATCCGCCTGAACGGCATGCGTCTAAATCCCAACGACGGTGCCGGTGAACTCGACGCTGCCGACGAGCGCGCCCGCCGAGCCGTCGAAGTCCTGCGCGACCGTGCCGACGACCAGCTAGGCGAAGCCGGCGCGGCGCAACTCGCCGAACTCGTTGTGGCTCGCCTACAGGAGTGGGAATCGCTCGCCAAGGTCGGTCAGCGCAACCTCGTCTACCGCCGCGTCGGCAAGCAGGAGGCTGCGGTCCCGTTGCTCGAGGAGCCCGGCGCCGAGGGGTGGTCGCGCTGGACCGTGCCCACCTCGCTGCGAAATGTCGAGGCGCCGGTGCCCCTCGCGCTGCGCGAGGGCGCCATCACGCCAGCGGGCGAGGGCTGGGACGCGCCCGAGAAGCCCGCGCCGAAGCCCAAGAGGGAGAACCCGTGAGGTCGCGCGACCAGGTCGGCGAGTTGCGCCCGAGCCAACTCCTGCACACCTTCGGTGTTGGCTCGACGGTCGAGCTCCCGGAGATGACGACGCTTGTGCTCGGCCTCGATGCCTGGCCCGAGGCGCTGTGCCAGCCGGTCAGTGAGCCCCGTCTGCTCGCCGCAGTCCAGGCCGCTTGCGGCCAGCAGGTCGGCCGGCTCCTCACACCGCCGGTCGTGGAAGACGAGTCGCCGGAAGGCGTCCCGGTCGCCCCATTCCCGCGCTGGCTCCGCTGCCCCTTGTGCTCGCTTCTGTCACCGATCGACCACGGCGTCTTCACCCTTCGCCGCGACCGGTACCGTCCGGAGCGCACAACCTTCGTCCACGACGGCTGCCCCAAGAGCGTTGGTCGCCCGCCGACCACCTACCCGGCGCGGTATCTGATGGCCTGCGTCGAGGGGCACCTCGACGACTTCCCGTGGGTCGAGTTCCTCCATGGCGCGGACCCGTGCCAGGGCACGCTGCGCCTCGTGGAACTCGGTGACGCCGGCCGGGCCGGCGACGTGCTCCTCTCTTGCGACGAGTGCCGCCGCAACCGGCGCCTCTCGCAGGCGTTCGGCAACGAGGCCGCCCCTTACCTGCCGCCGCGCTGTCGGGGCCGCCACCCGCACATCGGCAAGACCGGTACCTGCGACCAGCAGCCGACGACACTGATCTTGGGGGCCAGCAACTCATGGTTCCCTGTGCAGAGTTCCGCGTTGTCGATCCCGGCGCCGGGCGGGCGGCTCGCGCAGGCGGTCGAGGATGCATGGGCAGCGATCTCGGAGTTCGAGGCAACCGAGGAGACTCTTCGTAAGCTGATGAACAGCAATCCGGTTCTGAAGGACCTTCGCGTGCTCTCCGGCGAACTCGGCCTCCCCGAGGTCGTCAAAGCCGTGCAGGCGCGGCATGACGGGGCCACGGACGAAGATCCGCGCGACCTTCGTACCCCGGAATGGCGCGTCCTATGCGATCCCGGAGCCGCGCCGGAGCTTCCCGACTTCAAGCTCCGCGCCGTCGGTCCGCCCGAGCAGTTGACGGCCGCATTCGCCGAGGTCGTGCTCGTCGAACGGCTTCGGGAGGTCAGTGCACTTCGCGGCTTCACCCGCATCAGCGCGCCCGACGACCTCGAGCAGACCGAGGGCAAGATCGCGCCGCTTACCCGCGATGCCCCGACTTGGCTTCCCTGCAGCGAGGTGCGCGGCGAAGGGATCTTCCTTCGCTTCCCTGAGGCTGCAATCGCGGCGTGGGAGGAGCGGTTCACCGCAGACCCCGCATACGCGCGCCTCGGCGAAGCGCACGTCGCCTGGCGGGGGAGGCGCAACCTCCCGACCGACGAGGGCTGGCCGGTTCCTCGCTACGTCCTGCTGCACTCGCTTTCGCACGTGCTGATTCGCGAGCTCGCACTCGAGTGCGGATACACCGCCTCGTCGATTCGCGAGCGGATCTATGCCGACGATGGTGAGGAGCCGATGGCCGGGGTGCTCCTGTACACGGCGGCACCCGACAGCGAGGGCACCCTCGGCGGGCTCGTCTCGCTGGGTGAGCCGGAGAACCTCGGGCCGCTGCTGCGACAGGCGCTCGAGCGAGCACAACTGTGTTCGTCCGACCCGCTGTGCAGCGAGCACGATCCGCGCAGCGACAGCTCGCTGCACGTTGCCGCCTGCCACGCCTGCCAGTTCGCGTCGGAGACGTCGTGCGAGAAGGGCAACCGTTACCTCGACCGAGCCACGCTCGTGCCGACCCTCGGCGACGGCGACTACGCCTACTTCCAGGTCAAGTGACGTGGACCTCGAGGCGGCGGTTCATGTGCTGCTCGAGCGCCTCAGCGAGACGCAGATCGACACCTTTGCGGCCATCGCCGCCAGCCACGACCAGCCGCCGGCCGCGTTTGCGGGTGTTGTCGCGGGCGGGTCACCGGGGGCGCAGCAGGCCGTTAATGACGTGCTCGCTGGTTGGCGAGCGGAGCCCGGGCTGACCGGTACCGGGCTCGCGCTCGCGCTGCGCATCGGCTCGCGACTTCGCCGGCAGGCGGTCGAGCGGCGCAGCACGCCGGTGTGGACGGGGCCAAAGGCCGTCGGCGAGCGCCGCCTGACGAGCGGGACCCTGCACGGGCTGCTCGTCCAGGCCAAAGAGCGAATCCTTCTTGTTAGCTACGCGGCCTACGCGCTTCCCGAGGTCGCCGACGACCTCGCCGCCGCAGCCGCGCGCGGCTGCGCCGTCGACGTCGTTTTCGAGACCTCAGCCGACGGCTCGGGATACGACGGGCCGTCGACGGCCTTCGACGCAGTAGAGGGCCTACGGCGCTGGCGCTGGCCCAAGGGCAACCGCCCGCCGGGGGCGTCGCTCCACGCGAAGCTGCTGGTGATCGACGGCCGGCGCGCTCTCATCGGGTCGGCCAACCTGACGAACTCCGCGCTGACTCGCAACCTCGAAGCTGGCCTATTGGTCCGCGACGAAAGCGTCGCAGCAGACCTCGAGCAACACGTGCGCGATCTCATCACCAGCGGCGTCCTCTGCCCGAGTTGACGCCCCTTCT
Organism: bacterium; assembly: GCA_023251975.1. Classification (GTDB taxonomy): domain Bacteria; phylum Actinomycetota; class Thermoleophilia; order Solirubrobacterales; family 70-9; genus JAHEXU01. Next base: position 37,461 of record JAHEXU010000003.1, read on the forward strand.
GTCTCCACAAACGCGCCCCGCCGCGCGATTCGATGCGCCGCCGCCCGAGGTCACCGAGCATCTCGTGCGCCTTGGTGAGTGGTTGCAGGGGACGGAGGCCGCGGCAAGTCTGAACGTCAAGAAGCTCGCCGCGCATTCAGATGGCGCCTACCGAGTGCGCACCGGAGACTGACGCACGATCTTCTTCCGGGCCGGCGACGACATCCTCGTCGCCGCGATCGGACCGCGGCGCGACATCGACGAGCTCCTTCCCAAGATCCGCCTCGCACGCCGGGCTGGCGGCATCACGATCGTCGAGCCTCGGACGGCCGAGGGATCCGCTGACGAACCGCTGAGAACGGCAACTCGCACTGGCCCCAGTGCGGCCCCGCCGTTCCCAACCGCGCCGCGCGCCGTCCGACCACGACCTACGCAGCATCTCCAGACCGCCTTCAGCCCTGTCGACGACGCCATGTTGCACGGCATCGTCGACGAGCGTAGGAACGGGCCGCGTCGGTGGTGAGGGCCAGCAACCGCTCGTCTCAAATACATCTCGAGCCTTCTCGATCAGCGAGCCGCGGAGCTCGAAAAGGTCAACAAGTAGCCCGGCATCTGCGCCGGGCTACGCGACGATCTCCCGTTGGTTGCATCAGATGTTGTCACCAAATACACTAAACATCATGGCGCGAACGACAATCGATCTCGATGCATCGGTCCTCGAGCAGTTGCGTACGCGAGCGCGACGCGAGGGCAAGTCGATGGGGCGGGTCGGGTCGGAGTTGCTCTCCCGCGCCCTGTCGGATTCTGACCCGGAGCCGCCACAGGACTTCGAGTGGGTCGTCCATCGGCTCGGCCGGCCGCGAGTTGACCTCGAGGACGACGAGGCGGTCCGTCGGGCGCTCGGCGGCGATCGATGAGCCAGACAGTCGATGCCAACATCCTGATCTATGCGATCAACGAGGACGCGCCGGAGTTTGAGGTCGCCTCGAAGTTGCTCAATCGGCTCGGTCGTGGACCTGATTTGGTGTATTTGTTCTGGCCGACGGTGTTCGCCTTCCTTCGACTGGCTACACATCCCGCCATCCTGCCGAACCCGCTCAGCGCCTCGGAGGCCGAGCGCGCGATCGAGCGCCTGACCGAACGCTCGCACGTCAAGAGTCCAGGAGAGGGCACCGGCTTTTGGAACGTGTATTTGCAAACGGCTGGTGCCCCCCGCGGCAATCAGGTTCCCGACGCCCATCTCGCCGCCCTGATGCGCGCCCACGGGGTTCGCACCATCTACACCCGCGACCGGGACTTCCGCCGCTTCAACGGGATCGAGGCGCTGGACCCGTTCGTCGGCTGAGATGACAGGGCGCCGCAAGGGGGTGGGGGTGGGCAGGGTGATCGCCCGCCCGGGCTTCTCTCCCGTTGGCGTTCGCTACTCGGGTCCCGCGACCAGGCCGCTGTCGTAGAGCCGGGCGATCTCGGGCTCGCCGAGGCGCAGGAGGTCGGCCAGGATCTGTTCGGTGTCCTCGCCGAGCCGGGGGGCGCGGCGGACCGAAACCCGCTCCCGACCGACGAAGTCAAGCGGCGAACCGGGCATCAGGTAGGAGCCGAGGCCGGGGTGTTCGACCTGCGACCACATCGGGTTGTCGGTTGAGCAGCGCGGGTCCTCGTCGATCAGTTGCAAAAAGGTCTGGTAGGGACCCCAGGAAACGCCGGTGTCGGCGAACGCCTGGCGGATCTCGACCAGGGTTCGAACTCCGAACCAGGGGCGAAGTAGCGCCGCGATCAGCTCGCGGGCCTCGAATCGGCCTGCCTCGGTGTCGAGATCGACCTTGGTCGTACTTTCGATCGTCTCGCAGGAGCCGTGGAAATCGGTTGCCCGCTTTAGCGCCTCCCACTGTCGATTGGTCAGCGCGACGATCATCACACGGCGCTGATCGGCGGTCTTGAAGTCGTGTCCGAAGGCGCCGTAAAGGTAGTTGCCGTCCTTGTCTTGGTCGCGCGACTCGATCTGCGCTTCGGCGATCCGGCCGAGGTGGCCGACCACCGCGAAGGCGACATCAGACAGGGCGAGTCGGACGAGGCCGCCGCGGCCGGTTCGGGAGCGATCTCGTTCCGCGCTCAGGAGGCCGATTGCCGCCAACTCGCCAAGCGCGACATCCCAGGCGGGAAGGACGCTGTTGAGCGGCTCGGCGAGGTTTCGCGGGCCGGTCGCCCAGGGGAAGCCGGTTGCCGGGTTGACGGTGTAATCGACCTCGCTGGTCCCATCAGGATTGCCAGCCAGGGCAACCATGATCAGGTCCTTGCGGAGCGCCTGGAGTTGGTCGTAGCCGAGCCAGCCCCGGGCAGGAAAGTTGGTTAGAAAGCAGCCAGCGTCGGCCCCCGGCGCGGTGATCAGGGCCTGGACCAGCTCGCGACCCTCGGGACGATCGAGGTCGACCCGAATCGAGCGCTTGTTCTTGTTCAGCCCGGCCCAAAAAAGGCTCTGGCCGTCAGCGGCGAGCGGCCAGCGGTCGTGGTCGAGCCCACCCTGGATTCGGTCGAAGCGAATCACGTCAGCGCCGAGTTGGGCCAGCGTCATCCCGCCGAGTGGGGCGGCGACGAAGGCCGAGCCCTCGATTACCCGCAGGCCCGACAGCATCCCGGCGGCGCCGCTCACGGCAGCACCGCGACGAAGCGCCAATCGAGCACCGCGACCGGATCGGCGCAGGGGCGGCGGGCCTCGACTCGCGAGCGCAGGTGGGCGAGGTTGCCGTGGCGCCGCTCGACCTCGACGGCGCTGTGCAGGGTGTCGCCCTCATAGACCGGCGCCAGGTGGTCGCAGCTGTGCCAGCCGACGATCGTGACCAGGTTTGGCAGCGCCCGACTTGCCTGGGCGGCGGCGATACCGATCGTGTGGCCGCCGTAGACGAGGCGACGACCGCCGGCGGCGGAACTGTCGTGGTGAACCATCGCCAGGTTGAGCGAGAGCCGGGCCAGCGCGGTCGCGTTGCTGACGAGATCGCCGCCTTCCAGCTCGAGCACGCTGCCGGGGGCGAGCTCGGTCGGCGGCCAGGCCTCGGCGCCGAGTTCCCAGTCGCTAAAAAACCCACCGGACAGCTCGCTTGCTCGCAGTTCGAGCGCCGAGCCGACATCGTCGTTATGGCCCGGTGGGTCGGCGCCGGGGGCGAGCGGCAGCATCGCGCAGCGGACGAAGTCGAGAACCGCCCGATCGGCCTGATCGACGGTTCGGATTCGTAGCGCCGCCAGCCCGGCAGGTCGCGAGGAGAGATCGCGCAGGCCGACCACCTCGGTGCTGGTCCGCAAGGTGTCGCCGATCCTCGGCAGGCGGTGCAGCCGGAGGCCGCGGTAAAAAAGGTTGGCGATCACCCGCTGGGTGATCAGGGTCGATTGGCCGATCGCGACATCCCAGACCAGACCCGGATGGGCGAAGGTTCCGGCGCCAGCGCCAATCCGCTGCGCCGCTGCGGCGTCGAGTGAGAGCCGCAGCCGGTCGCCGAGGATCGCCTGGTGGAGCGCCGCGACTCCCTCGGTCAGGGTCATCGCCGGGGCGTCCTCGCGACGATCGCCACGCCGCAACTCGTCGTAGTACGGGCCGCCGAACTTCACGGCCCCGCTGGCTCGCCCACCCCGGCGCGGGCCAGGATGCGACGGGCCGACACCGCCGTCGCCTCGTCGATCATCTCGCCATCAAGCGCGGCAGCGCCGCGGCCTGCCCGTGCCGCCTCGGCGAGCGCGGCGAGGATCGCGCCGGCGCGCTCAATCTCGGCCGCAGCGGGAGTGAAGATCTGGTTGAGGCGGTCGATCTGCGAGGGGTGAATGGCCCACTTTCCGTCGAACCCGAGCGCCGCCGCGTGAGTGGCTGAAGCCTCGAATGCGGGCCCGGTATCGGTGCCGAGCCAGGGGCCGTCGATCGCTCGCAGCCGGTTGGCGCGGGCGTTGATCAGGACCGCCTCTTGGCAGGCCAGCCAGAGGGCCGGCGCGGTATCGATCGCTGAGCGCCCAAGCGATGCACCGAGGTCGGCGTAGCCGATGATCATCGCTGTCAGTCGCCGCGAACAAGCGCCGATCTCAGCCAGCCCGGCAAGTCCGCGCGCGGTCTCGATCAGCGCCTGGGTGGTAATCGAGGAGTCGCCGAGCAGGGCGTCGACGGCGCTCAGGTCAGTGGCCGACTCAACCTTCGGGACGACCACGCAATCAAGCCCCGGTACCTTCGCCAGGGCGATCAGGTCGTCGGCCTGCCAAGGCGATCCGACGGCGTTGATCCGGACGCTGATCGAGGCGGCGGCGAAGCCCCCCTCGCTGATCGCGGCGACAACTCGCTCACGGGCTTCGAGCTTGTGGGAGGGCGGCACCGCGTCCTCGAGGTCGATCACCAACTCGTCGGCGACCAGGCCTTTGGATTTTGCGAGTGCGCGCTGATTCGACCCGGGCACCGCCAGGCAAGAGCGGTGCCGACTTGCCGAAGCGGGGCTGCTCATAGGTTGGTTGCTGAGCTTAGAGCGACCGCGTGAAAGCCGCCGTCGACGTGCAGGATCTCGCCGGAGACGGCGCGGCTGGCGTCGGACAAAAGGAAGCAGACGGCGTCGGCGACCGGGCCGGGGTCGGTCTGCTGCCAGCCCAACGGGGCGCGTCTTTGCCACTCGTCGCCGAGCTTGCCGAAGCCGGGGATCCCCGACGCCGCCGCTGTCTCGATCGGCCCGGCCGAGACCAGGTTGGAGCGGATCCCGAGTGGCCCGAGGTCGCGACACAGGTAGCGGTTGACCGACTCAAACGCCGCCTTTGCCACCCCCATCCAGTCATAGACCGGCCAGGCGATCGTGGCGTCGAAATCGAGTCCGACGATCGCCGATCCGGGCGCCATCAGCGGCGCCAGCGAGGCCGCCAACGACTTCATCGAGAAGGCGCTGGTGATGAAGGCCTGGGCGGCGCTGTCGGCGGGAGTGGTGAGGAACTCGCCTCCGAGCGCATCGGCGGGGGCGTAGGCAATCGCGTGGAGGACGCCGTCGAGGCGATCCCAGCGCTTCGCGATCCGGCCGCTGAGGCTTTTGAGGTCATCCTCGTTGGTCGCGTCAAGCTCGAGCACATCCGGGGTCAGTGGGAGTCGCTTGGCGGCGCGTTCGGTCATCCGCCGGGTCCGCCCGAAGCCGCTCAAGATCACCTCGGCTCCCTCCAATTGGGCGCGCTCGGCAACCGCGAAGGCAATTGAGTTGTGGGTGATCACGCCGGTGATTAGGAGGCGCTTGCCGTCAAGGCCACTGGGGCGGCGACGGCTCGGCGACGGCTCCACCCGCTCAGGTTCGATCAGCTCACTCAACCCCATCAGACCAGCACCGCCAGACCGTCGGCGGCGGCGATGACCGGTGCCGTCGCATCCTCGGCGACCGCGGTCCGCGACCAGACAACCTCGGCGACCGCGCGCGCACGCAGCTTGCCGTCGTCACCAACGATTCGCCACCCAAAGCTGACTAGCCCGGAGCCCTCATCGAGCGGGCGGGCTTGCAGCAATTCGCTGTGGACTCGGATTCCCTCGCCGACCGCCAGCGGCGCCTTGAAGACCGCATCGCGAATCCACCGCAGCGCGATCACCCGCGCCGGGTCGAGCGCCAACAGCCCGACCGCGGTCGACAAGACCAGCATCCCGTGGACGATCCTGCCACCGAGGATCGACAGCGGGCGCTGCTCATCTGAGCCGGGCTTCGCGATGAAGACCCGGCGCATCGCTGAGATTCGGTAGCTGCCGTCCTTTAGCTCGCTTTCGAGATCGTCGAGGAAGGCGGCAACGCCGCCGTCCTCGATCTGCTCGATAGTCTGAGCGTCGATAACCGGCTGTGCCGCGATTGCGGCCCACCCTGCTCCACCCTCGCTCCAAGATGTCGGTGCGATGGAACTTGTCGTAGAGCGTGTGGAATCGTCTTTCGGGATCGGCCTTGGCCGCCCGGTAGAGCGCTCGTTGCAGTTCTCGGGTTGTCTGTTTGTGTTTGGCGGCCATAGCCTTGCGGCACTCGCCGTCCCTTCCGTGCTCGGATACGCGTTGGTGAAGTAGCGGCCCTTCCCATCGCCCGTCGTTTTGTTGTCGATCGGGCTCGAGCGGTACTACGGCCG
>JAHEXU010000146.1 GCA_023251975.1 bacterium
AACGACGAACGAACGAACGACCAACAACGACGAAAAACAACAACAACGGCGAATCGTGCCGTCGTCACGGTTCGTGGCGCTAGATCAGGCGTTGGTGGTCAGCCTGCGTGGCGCGTAACACCAGGCTTGATCGCAAGAGCGGCCAATTGGCCCTCGGTTTTGATGCCGTCTTTGGGGTGTTTCGACGCCTCAAACGACGACGCTCGGCCGACCCTATGCCGGTCAAGCGCTCTGGAACGTCTTCCCCGACCCCACCTGACGCGTTAGATCGCGCCTTTTCCCCGATCGCTCACCACAACGGTCTTCAGCCAATGCAGCACGGGGTGGTTTGGCATCTGCCTCCGCAGGCCGACGCCGGAGGGCCGTCTGTCCTCCATCTCTCCTATAGCTCCACTTTGTTGGATCGCCTAGATTGATCCTCCTCGGTGTTCGTGACGCACTTGGCCCCACCTCCGTCCGACGCCCCGCCCACCGTCTCGGCTCCAACGAGCCCGACGGAAAGGCAGCAGAGAGGATGCGATCAAAAGTGGAGCTGTTCGAGCAGATTCGCCGTGACCATGACCGAGAAGGCGCCTCGAAGCGGGAGCTGGCCCGCAGATACGGCGAGCGCCGCCGGACCGTCCGCCAGGCCCTGGAGTCGGCGACGCCGCCGCCGAGAAGGGACCCCGAGCGCCTCGCCCCGGCGCTCGGCGCCCACCACGAGCGGATCGACTCCTGGCTTCGCGACGACCTCGATGCGCCGCCAAAGCAGCGCCACACGGCGAGGAGGATCTGGCTACGCCTGATCAGCGAGGAGGGGGCCGAGGTCTCCGAGCGCCAGGTCTGCCGCTACGTTCAGGCGCGGCGCCGCGCCCTCGGCCAGATCGAAGCCCACGTCCCCCAGGCCCATCCGCCCGGATACGAGGCAGAGTGCGACTGGGGCGAGGCCAAGGTTGTGATCGCCGGCGTGCCAACGACGGTCCAACTGTTCGTGATCCGCCTCTCGCACTCGGGCGCCAGCTGGGTCGAGCCATTCCCGCGCCAAGACCAGCTCCCCTTCCTCGAGGCCCGCGTCCGCGCCTTTAAATTCTGGGGCGGGGTTCCCGAACGGGTCCGCTACGACAACCTCAAAGTGGCGGTCACCAAGATCCTGCGGGGCCGCCGTCGCGAGGAGTCCGAGCGCTTCGTCGCGATGCGCTCGCACTACCTGTGCGGCTCGTTCTTTTGCGAACCGGGAATCAAGGGCGCCCACGAGAAGGGCGGCGTCGAGGGCGAGGTCGGGCGTTTTCGCCGCAACAACCTCGTCCCCGTCCCCGAGGTCTCATGCTGGGCCGAGCTGGAGGCGATGATCGCCGCCGCCTGCGAAGCGGGCCTCGAGCGCCGGATCATCGGCCGCAGCCGCACGATCGGCGAGATGCTCGCCGATGAGCGAGCGAAGCTGCGCCCGCTTCCCGTCGAACCCTTCGACTGCGCCGAGCGCTCGGAGATCCGGGTCGACTCAAAGGGTCTGGCCTGCGTTCGCACCTCGCGCTACTCCGTACCGATCGCCTTTGCCGGTCGCAAAGTCTGCGCCCGGATCGGGGCGCGGGAGATCGAGCTGCTCAGCGAGGGGCGCGTCCTCGCAACCCATCCCCGCGCCGTCGCCCGCCATCAGGTCTGCGCCCGCCTCGATCACTACCTCGAGCTACTGCGTGAGAAGCCCGGCGCCCTTGCGGGCTCACTCGCGCTCGCTCAACAGCGCGAGCGAGGGGAGTGGCCCGATCCCTTCGACGAGCTGTGGAAGGCAATCGAGGAGCGCACCAGCCCCAGCGAAGCGGCGCGGCAGATGGTCGACGTTCTGTTGTTGGTCCGCGAACTCGGCGCCGAGAAAGTGATCGAGGCGACCGCCGGCGCCTTGACGGCGGGCTCCTTCTGTTGAGCGGCGCGCCAGCCCGGCACCGCGATGACGCGCGGACCTGGCACCGAGGGAGGCAAACGACGGAACGACCAAAGGGATCGCGCGCGTAGCCGACCTGCGACGGGTCAACCGAGGCGAGGGCCGGCAGCCTCCCGCTCGGGGGGGCTCTAGCCCGCGGCCTCGGGCGAGGCGGCGGCGCTCCAAAGCTCCGCTGGGCGGCCACCGGTTATGACCCGTCCGCGGGTGATCCGGCCCGCCGAGCGCAGCGCGGCGAGGGCCCCGTCGATCCGGGCGCCGGACTGGTTTCGGTGGCAGAGGTCGCGGATCTGCGTGCGAGTGAGCCCGTCCGGGGCGGCGTGGCGGATCGCGATCCAGATCTCCGCAGCCAGGGGGTCCCCGGCGCTCTCGTCAAACGCCCAGCTGGCGCTCCGCGACGAGTACTCGCGCAGCGCCAGCGCTGACTCCAGGTGCGTCGCGGCGATCTCGCCCGCGCCATCGACCAGCGCGTAGATCAGCGCCAGCCGGATCGCGTGCGCCTCAGCCCGCGCATCGAGCGCGCCCGAAATCCCGGGCACCGGCGTGGCGAGGCGCTCGTAAGCCTCGTGCCAGAGCTCGCGGGCCCGGGGGCCGAGACGGACCCTCCCGGCGCCGCTGGCGGCGGCGATGGCGGCCGCCAGCCTGCGCTCCAACCCCGAGCCGGCCAGCGGGTCACGCTCGCCGCCCTCGGGCAGCAGCCGCACCCGCCGGCACGCGATCACCAAAAACCGGTTCAGAAAGCCATTTGCGATCTCCACCGCGCCCGCATGGCGGCGCAGCTCGGCCCCGGTGATGTGGCCGATGACCGAGACGTGGGCGGCGCTCGCCCGCGCGGGCGAAGTTCTCGTCATCAGCGCCAGCGCCCGTCCGTCCCAAGCAGAGCGCAGGACCGGCGAGAGCGTGTTGATCTCCCGGGTGGTCTGCTTGAGCACGCTCGCCAGCTCGGGCTCGACCACGAGCAGGCGCCGGTCGGCGGGTCCGGGGTCGGGCCCGCAGGGGTCGCGGACCGCCCAGATGAGACCCTCGCCCGACGATAGGCCGGTGAGGATTCGCGCGGGCAGGGACGGGTCGGCGCGCCCGATCACCCGCTCGACGTGATCCCAGGAGCTGCCCTTGCGGGCCTTGGCCGAGTCGCCAACCAAGATCGCGAACTCGTTCGGGTGGTGGCGGGTCGCCTCGACCTCGAACCAGGCGCCGCGCCCGGCCGCGGCTCCGAAGGCGACCAGCAGCTGGGCGAGGATCGCGGCCGGATCGGCCTCGGTGTGCTCGGCGATCCGGCCGACGATCTCGCCGGCGAGGCCGTCGAAGGCGGGCGCCGCGGGCGGGCTTGGCCAATCGCGCGGCGCCTCGAGCGGGCGCTCGGGCCGAGGTCCCGGTCCCGACGAGTCTGGCCCGGCCGCAGGCGATGTCGCTCCCGTGCTCATTCGGCCGAGACCTCGGCGACGGCGGCGCGGGCCGCCGACTCGTCGACGATCGCCTTGCCGGCGGCGAAAGCGGCGACGAGCGCCTGCGTCGCCAGGTTGTTGACCAGCCGCGGCAGCCCGCGCGAGACCTGATGGACGAGTTCGACCGCGTCGTCGCTAAACAGCGTGTCCGAGCGCCCGGCGAGCTTCAGGTGGTGAGCGATATAGCTCGCCGTCTCGTCGGCTTGGAGCCCGGCGATCGCGTAGCGCAGGCCGACCCGCTGATCGAGCGCGGCGAAGGCGCCGAGCCGAAGCCGCCGCCGCAGCGTCGGCTGGCCCAACAGCAGCAGACAAAACGGGGCGGTCTGGTCCATCTCGGCGTTTTGGAGGCAGCGAAGCCCCTCGAGGCACTGAGCATCGAGCAGGTGGGCCTCATCGCAGACGAGAATCACCCGCTTGCCGCGCTCGGCCTCCTCGGCGGCGAGCAGCTCCTGGGCCTGGGGGATCAGCGCCGAGCAATGAAAGCGCGGATCGCCACCAAGGGCCGAGACGATGGTCCCGTAGAGGCCGCGCAGCCCGACCCCGGGGGTGCCGAGATATATGACCGTGTGACGGGAGCTGTCAAGCGAGCGCACCGCGGCGCGTGCAGCGACCGTCTTGCCGGCACCGCACTCGCCCGAGATCACGCCGATCCGGCGCTCGCAAACACACCAGCCGATCCTTGCCACCGCCTCCGCGTGGGCGCGGTGGGGGTGCAGCATCCCCGGCGCCAGATCCTTTCCGAACGGCATCCGCTCGAATCCGTAGTGGGCTCCCAGTCTCTCGATGCTCATCCGCTCTTCTCCTGTTCCTTGTTCTCTTGTTCGTCGTCGATCTCGCGGTAGTCGATCCCGCTCCCGCGCAGCTCGCGGTCGCGACGCTCGGCCAGCAGCTCCAGGTAGTCGATCCCGCTCGGGCTGACCGGCGGCTCCGGCTCGCTACGTGCCTTGGGATGGACGTGACGGCCCACCTCGACCGCAATCGCAAGCCCGAACGGGCGCTCTTGCCAGCGCACCTCGATCCGGGTCAGGTCAAACGGGTCAAAGACGAGCTCGCAGCGCCGCCCGACGAGCGCCGCATCGACCTCGTAGCGGTTGCCGTGAAGCGAGACGGTCGCGGTCTTCGTCACCGTGCGCTGCTCGGACCACAAAAACGCCTCGCGGACCAGCTCGGGCCCCGGCAGCTGCGGTGCCCCTGCGGCGAGCAGGCGCTCCAGCGGCCTTGCCTTCGTCTCGGAGTGCTCGCGGTCGTGGTAGTCGGTCTCGACCCAGGCCGCGAACAGCCTGTTTAGCTCAGCGAGATCGCTTGGCTCGTCGAGCTCGACCATAAAACGGTCCCTAACCGTTCTAAAGAAGCGCTCGATCTTGCCCTTGGTCGTCGCGGCGCGGGGACTCGCGTGGATCAGGCGGATGCCGAGCACCGCGCAGGCGCGGTGCAGCTGCGAGCTGACGAAGGCCGAGCCGCGGTCGACGAGGATCCCCTCGGGCACCCCGCGCGAGGCAAGGGCGGGGCGAAGCGCGGCCTCGAGGCCGGCGACGTTTTCGCCGCTGCCCCAGCGGTAGCCGACCAGGGCGCGCGAGTGGTCGTCGATGAAGGCGACGAGCACCGCGGTGCGAGAACCGATGCGCGGGCCGTGCAGTCCATCGCCGGTCCACAGCTCGTTCGGGCGCGAGGCCTCAAAGCGCCCGTAGACCTTCTCTGGGGCGCGCCCACCGGGGCGGACGTTCAGCCCCGCGGCGGCGAAGTGGCGCTGCAGGGTGCGAAGCGTCGGCAGCCCCTCGGTGCCGGCTGCCGCCATGACCGCGTGCACCTGGGCCGCGGTGCGTTGCGGGCGCTCTCGCTTGAGCTGCTCGGCGAGCTCCAGGACCGATGCCGGGGTACGGGGCGAAACCCGCCTGGGGCGCGGGACGAGCGCATCGAACCCGCCTGATCGCCAGGCGCGGATCCAGTCATCGAGGGTGGTGCGCGAGACGCGCAGCCGCCGCCCGTCGGGCGCGAGGTGCTCGGCGGCGGCAAGCGAGCGCACGAGCGCGCCCCGCTCGGCACGAGAGAGCGCCGGGTCGGCCGCCTCACGAATTAGTCCGTAGCGGAACAGGCCGATGTCGCGGCGGCGCTCGGACGGGGATCTCGAATCGCGCTGTCGGGCCATGAGTACGACCCTGCCGGATCACCGGACCGCTGAGAAGGGGCAGCTCGTGTTGGCGAGCAAGAGACCGCCGCTCAGCTCCGAAGCGATCGCCCACACCGCGCCGGGGCCGAAGCGCAGCACCCGGCCGCGGACGGCGATCGCGATCGCCTCCAGCGCGTCGGCCACCTCTCCGCCACCCGGGGTGATCGGGCCGAGCTCGGGGTCGAGTGCCGCGGCCCAGCGGGTGAAGTGCATGCGGATATCTCCGGCCCGCGCTCTGAACCGCCGCAGCCAGCCGCGAACCGTGTCGCTCGGCAGCCCCAGGCGCTTCGCGATCGGGCGGTGGCCCGCTCCGGCAACCTTCGCCTCGATCACCGCGCCGATCACCGCGGCCGCGTCGCGGCGGCGCGCCAGGCACAGGCTGGGCAAAAGGACGTGGGTGGTGTCGCACGAGCGGCACCGCGATCGCCGCGGGCACAGCGTTCGAGGGCCGGCCGCGAGGCGGATCACGCGCGGGCGCGCGCTGCCCCACGGGGAGAGCGGGCTTCGGCAGGCCGGACACGCCAGCCTCCCGCTGAGCAGATCGCGCTCCACCTGCTCTTCATCGAGGCCTACGATCAACATCGGTGCCACCTCCGGCATCGAGAGGGCCCTCCGTGCGAAGACGAAAGCTCGCGGGGGTCCTCGCTTGTTACGGAACGCGTCGGAGCTTGACGCGTCTGGGCCGCCGCGATGCCGAGGCTCTACGTCGTCAGCGGGGCTGCGTGCGCCGAACGGGGTGTGTCGTTCAACACCGGTCGACCACGGCCTTGGCCAGGCGTGGATCGCTGAAGACCTTGCCCCACTCTGAAAACGGCAGGTTCGTCGTCGTGATCAGCGCCCCGCGCTCGTTGCGCTCAGAGATCACCTGAAAGACGAGTTCGGCCGCACCTTCGGGCAGGGCGAGGTAGCCGAGCTCATCGAGCACAATCAGCTCGTATCGCCCCCAGCGCCCGATCGCCCGGGCCAGATGCTGCTCCGATTGCGCCTCGATCAACTCGTTCGCCAGCCCCGCCAGGGTCGTAAACCGCACCCGCCGCCCCTGGCTGCAGGCGCAAAGAGCGAGCGCGCTCGCCAGATGCGTCTTGCCGGTCCCCGACTCGCCGATCAAGATCACCGACTCGCGCGCTTCAATCCAGCGTCCCTCGGCCAGCGATGCGATCGTGGCGCGGTTGATCGTGGGGTTGTCTTCGAAGCGGAACTCGTCGAGCCGTTTGACCACCCGCAAAGCGCGCCTCACGGGTCCGTCGGCACTCGCGCCGGGCCGAGCGATCGGCCAGCTCTGCCCACGCGTCCTCGGGCTGAGCGTCGATCGCCTCGATGACGGGTTCCGTGAGATTGAAGCCAACCGAGAACCGAAGCCCCTGCCCTCGTGGCAGAAGCCCAAGAGCTCGTGAACGGCTCCGGCGCCGTCGGCGCGGACAAGGATCTCGGCGTCCACACCAGTCCGCCGGGAGCTGCTCCAGCGCCGGCTCCACAGCGGTGATCTGGTTGACCGCGGTGTTCGAGCCAGCGTTGCCGGGGCGAAGCTTGCCTGCCAGGCCGCAGTCCGATCCCTCCAGGAAGGAGAGCATCGGGTGGAATCCGAAGCCCTTCTTCCAGGTCCCCGCCCCGCCTTCCTTGTCCGAATGGGAACCCGTCAGGGTCGCGTCGCTCGATGGTTGCCGTCGTCGCGATTGCCCTCGTGCTAGTCCAGGCAGCCTCAGCCGATGAATATGGCAACGGTGAGGACCAGGCTGGATATCGACCCGACAACAGTCAGCACAGCTACTGCTTCCGGCAAAACTTTGACGGCGACAACGCTCGAGCTGCCGCTCATAGGGCGATGGGCACGGTCTTGGACGACCAAACCACGATGAGCCGAGACTGGCACGGCGAATGCGACAACCAGGTCGATGTCATGTTCCGATACGACTCTCTGGATGGAGTCGATGGTGAATGGGTATGCCTCGACCTGGACGGTGATATATGCCTGTCAGGTCGAGTGAGTTTTGATCCAACCTATTTAGACGGTATCAACGACTGGGAGCAGACAACGTGCCATGAAGTCGGCCATTCCGTTGGGCTCGACCATGCCTCGTGGGATTGCATGTGGTACTATGACTATGACGGTCTCTTGCGCCGTTTTGCTGACCACCATGTGTACCATATAAATCACGATCGATGCTACAGACGCGATCGATATAGACGGAGGTAATGGGATGCAGGATAGCCTCGTATCCAGAGTTGCCAAACTAGGCGCACTTCCACGATCCTGGATCGTCGGCTTAGCGGCGACGATCGCGTTGGGCGCGTTGCTCTGGGTTGTGACCGACGGCGATGATGGTTCGCCCGACCCCAGGCGTTTTGCTTCAACGTTCCAAAGCTATACGGCGTTCGATTACACACCGCTAATCAATCTCGGATTTAACCTCGATTCGGCATCTGACGGTATCACCGTCAATGACCATCGGCTGCCGGTTGACCTCGTCGGAATGGGTACTGTGGTCGACGTTCGGCTCTCATTCGTCGAGTCAACTCCAAACCCCGACGGAACTGCAGAGGAATTCCAACACATGGCCGTAGTCGTCAAGCCTTCGTCCGGAGGTGATGACATTCTGATCGACACGGCTGCCCCTCCGATAGACCGCGAGACCGGCGAGCGGGGCATGGACGTAATGAAAGACAGCCTGGTCGGAGCTCAGCTGGTCTACATCTTGAGCGCAACATCCCCTCAAGAAGAGACATCGACCGACTCGAGCGTGGTACGTAACCAGATTGGAGACGCGGACCTCTACGAAACGCTCCATCCCTCGACTCTGCTCGCGGTTGAGGGGCGCGTTGCTTTCCCGCTTTTGACCGATGAGGATCTCGCCGATTCAAGGAAGAACCTCGGCTTCTTCCGAGATCAGGGTGTAGATGTCCAAGAGCTGACGACCGCTGAACCGATCGGCAATTCGTAAGGCGGAATCGCGGTTCGGTCGGGCGAACCCCCTTCAGCTCACGGTCTGCGGCCCGGATCTGCGCCGCCGTCGTGGCCGGATTGGTGGCCGCCATCCCGTCTGATTCCGCCCTTTCTTGCGCTCTCATCGCTGCCGATGGGTACAGCGTCGTCCTGTCACGGGCCGAGATCGCACGGGGCGCGGCGATCCTGCAGAACTACAACTGCGGCAACGATGCCCACGACTGTGGTCACGCCGCCTCGGCCACACCCCGGTCTACCGGATCCCGGCAACCGCGCTCGGGTCGACGGAGAGTCTGCAGCTGCGGATGGGCACGGTAACAGCGCCCGGCGTGCGCGATCGGGACCGAATAGCGCGAACCGCGAACGCAGGCCAGGCCCTTTGAGTCGACCCGGATCTCGGAGCGTTCGGCGCAGTCAAAGCGCTCCACCGGGAGTGCGCGCAATGATCCGCGTTCGGTGGCGAGCATCTCACCGATCGTCTCGGTACGGCCGCTGATGCGACGGGTGAGGTTTAGCTCGCAGGCGACGGCGAACATCTGCTCCAGCCCGGCCCAGGATGCGACCTCGGGAACCGGAACGAGGTTGTGGCCTCACCCCAGTCGCATTCGGCCTCATAACCGGGTGGGTGGGCCTGGGGGATGTGGGCATCGATCTGGTCGAACTCGCGGCGCCGCGCCGGGACGTACTCGCGCACGGTGCGCTCGGAGAGGTTGGCGCCGTGTTCGGATCGCAGTCGGTCGGTGATCCGTTTTGCGGTGTGGCGCTGCTTGCGCGGCGCCTCTTGGTCGGCCAAAAGCCAGGAGTCGATTAGCTCGTGGTATGGACCGAGGACGGGCGCGGGCCGCTCGGCCGGGTGCTTTCTCGGTGGCGGGATCGCCGACTCG
>JAHEXU010000147.1 GCA_023251975.1 bacterium
AGAGCACCCGGGCGGTTCTTCCCGCCGGTCTCTCGCGCGCTGGGCGAGTCCACGCACTTGCTTTGGCGGGCGCTCGCACACTCAGCGGATCCGACCGCGATGACCGCGAACGGCTCGAAACCCTCCGCCGCCTTGCGGACTCCGTTCACGACGCCGTCGACCGTGACGTACTTCTTAACGCCCGACAAACCGCCTGGCGCGATCCGGATAGATGAGCGCCTGGGGGAATCGCGCCCTCCTCATCGACACCTCGGCATGGGCACGCTCCGATCGCATCGAGGTTGAGGATGAGTGGCAGCGAGCGCTTTTTGAAGATCGGCTCAGGCTCTCTCCGCTGATCAGGCTCGAGATTCTCTACAGCGCCCGCAGCCCTGGGAGCTTCGATCTCCTGGACAAGTTCTTGGCCGCGATTCGGCCTGTCCCGGTCAGCCCGGCCATTGTGGCTGCGGCGAGAGGCGCGATGTGGCAGCTCTCGCGCCGTTCAGCCGGATCGCATCGCATCCCGGTTGTCGACTACGTGGTGGCCGCGACTGCACAGGAAATCGGTGCGGATGTCCTGCACTACGACGCGGACTACGATCGGCTCGCGGAGGTGCTCGCGTTCGAGTCGCGCTGGCTCGCCGCGGCGGGCGCACTCGCCTGAGCTTGGATCCACATAGCCGGGCTTGAGGCCGCGCCGCTACCCGCGCGGAGTCCCGGGGGTCCGGGCACGCCTCGGCAGCTTGATTCCACAGCCCTCGGCGAGCAGGTGCGGCGCAAGCTGGAAAGCGGTTGCCGCCTCGCTGTTGCCCTGCTCGTTGAACAGCGCCGCGATCAGCTCAAGCGCCGCTGCTCGAAGCAAATCGATGCCAGCCTGCGTGGCGAGGCACCAGGCACTCGCGGTGGGAGCAGCGGCGCCGTTGCTCGAACAGGGTTTTCGCGTCGCCGAGGCGGTCCCCGCGTAGGGCGAGCGTTCCGAGTTCGAGCTTCGCGTTGGCGGCGCCGAGCCGGGAAGCGAACTAGAGGCGATCCGCGGCGCGCGAGCGAAGGCACGGCTGCGGGCCTTCGGGCTCGGTGCCCGTCCAACCAGGTGATCAGTGACATCGACGCGACCCTGCTGGGGTCGCATTCGGACAAGGAAGGCGCAGCGGGGACCTGGAAGAAGGCTTCGGATTCCACCCGATGCTCTCTTTCCTGGAGGGATCGGACTGTACCTTGGCGGGCATTCTTCGCCCGGCAACGCCGACTCGAACACCGCCGCGGATCAGATCGCCGTCGTCGAGGCGGCGCTGGAGCAACTCCCGCGCTCGGGCCGAGATCGCCTGATGCGGCGCTCGGGCGGATAGGATCGGCGCCATGATCAACGCCTACACAGTCCTGCTCTCGTTGCACATCCTCGCTGCGGTCCTCTGGGTCGGCGGCGGCGGGACGCTGCAAGTGCTAGGCCGCCAGGCGCTCGCAAGCGGCGATCGCGCCCGGATGCAGGCCTTTTCCGAGCAGGCTGAGTGGATCGGGCCGCGTTTTTACGCGCCGCTTTCGGTCGTCCTGATGGTCGCTGGCCTGTTCTTGGTTGACCAGGCGGGGTATGAGTTCTCCGACCTCTGGGTTGGCCTCGGGATGGCGGGGTGGTTCGTCTCGTTCGTGATCGGTATCGCCTACTACCCGCGAGCGGGGAAGAAACGCGATCAGATCATTGCCACCGAGGGCCTTGAGTCGGGGGCGTTCCTCGCCAACTACAAGCAAGCCGCCACGGTCAACCTGATCGAGTTACTGATCCTCGCTGCGGTCGTGGTCGAGATGGCGATCAAACCGACCTGAGCGTGATCACGGAGCCACAACCCGAGCCGATCTCTCGCACGTATCGCTTCGCAATGGCGGTGAGCAGCCCGGTGATTCGCTGCTGGGGTCGGCTTGAGGTGCGCGGCGCCGAGCTGTTCGCGCCTGGCGAACCGACCCTGGTGGTCGGCAACCACGACAGCTATTGGGATCCGATCGCGATCGGGATCGCGGCGAAAAAGCGCCGCCAAATCCGCGCCTTGGCGAAGGCGAGCCTGTGGAGGATCCGGCCACTGGCGCCGATCCTGAACGGGATGGGGCAGATCCCGATCGAGCGCGCCGCTGGCGACCAGGGCGCGCTCAGCACGGCGATCGCCCACCTCCGCGCCGGTGCCTGTATCGGCGTCTTCGCGGAGGGGACGATCTCGCGCGGCGAACAACTACGCGCCCGCAGCGGGGTTGGGCGACTTGCCGAGGCGGTGCCGGAAGCGAAGATCGTCTGCGTCGCGGTTCGCGACACGGTTTCGATCGTTGGCTTCCCGGCCCGGCCCCGGATCACTGTGGAGTTCTTCGAACCGGCTGGCGGCGGATTCGCCCCGGGCGAGGATCCAGGCGCCTTCGCGGGTCGGCTGCTGGGGGAAATCCGCGTCCGGGCGCCGGTCTGCGCCGCCGGGCGCGGTGGGCGCGGCGCGGTGGGCTGATCTCTGCGAGGCTGGGCCGATGCGCGCGATCCAAATCTGCTCCGAGACCGGCCCCGACGACGCCCTCGAGTTGGCCGAGATCTCGGTTCCACAGGCCTCCCACATGATGACCCCGGGCGAGGGCGTCCTGATCGATGTCGAGGCGGCCGGAGTCTCGTTTCCCGAGCTGCTGCAGACGCGCGGCCAGTATCAATTCCGGCCGCCGCTTCCGTTCGTTCCCGGCAGCGAGGTCGCCGGAACGGTCCGAGCGGCGACCGGGTCAAGCGATCTGCAACCGGGCGAGCGCGTGGTCGGCTTCACGATGATCGGCGGCTGGGCCGAGGTCGCGCTCGCGCCGGCCTTCATGAGCTTTCGGCTGCCCGATCAGCTTGACAGCGTCGAGGGAGCGGGGCTGTTGCTCAACTACCTGACGGCGCTGTTTTGCCTGCGGACCCGCGGCAGGCTGACCGAAGGCGAGACGGTCTTGGTCCACGGCGGCGCTGGTGGGGTCGGCACCGCCACCTTGCAGGTCGCATCCGGGCTCGGGGCAACCACGATCGCGGTCGTCTCCGATCAGGCAAAGCGCCAGGTCGCGTTCGAGGCCGGGGCCGACTCGGTCGTCTTGAGTAGCGGACCGTGGAAGGACGAGGTCCTTGAGATCTCAGGCGGCGGGGTCGACCTGGTGATCGATCCGGTCGGCGGTGATCGCTTTACCGACAGCCTGCGGGCGCTCGGCGAGGGCGGTCGAGTCGTCGTCGTCGGGTTTGCGGCCGGTTCGATCCCCGAGGTCAAGGTGAACCGGCTGCTGCTGAAAAACACCGAGGTGATTGGGGCGGGATGGGGCGCCTGGGCGCTCTCGAAACCAGGCCTCAACGTAGCGATGGGTCGCGAGCTGATCGGGCTGATCGAGAACGGTCAGGTCAAGCCGCTGATCGGCGAGCGCTTCGAGTTCGGCGTTGCCGGGGCGGCGGCGGCGTTGCGATCGATTGACGAGCGCCGCGCCGCCGGCAAGCTGGTGCTCGAACTCTGATCAGGCGCCGGGCTTCACGGGGACCTGCGGTTCGCCGAGGTCGTAGGTGTTGTAGGCGAGCCAGCGGCTGAACGTTTTGTGGGTCGGGCCGTGGAAGTCCGAGGATGCGGTCGCGACCAGGTTGAACTCCTCGCACAGCTCGAGGCAGTGCCTGGTCTGGGCGGCGGTGTGAGGCGGGTAAAAGGTCTCGATCCCATCGAGGCCGACATCGCGAACCAACGATTCGACCAGGTCACGGACCTGATCGGGCGCCTGGACATCCCAGTAGGGGTGGGCGACCACGGCGACGCCGCCAGCGTCGTGAATCAAGCCGACCGCCTGCTCGGCGCTCGGCCACTCGCGCGACACAAACGCCTTCGCTCCGGGGACCAGGTACTCCTCGAAGAACGGGCCGAGATCGGGACCAGCACCGGCCGCCTTGGCGATGTGCGGCCGCCCGATCGCGTCGGCCGCTCCGGCCCGCGCGACGGCGTCCTCGAAGCTGACATCGAGCCCGTGCTTGTTCAGCTTCGCGATGATCGCCTTGGCGCGGTTGATCCGCTCCTGCTGCGCCCGCTCACAGGCCGGGCGGATCCTCTCAAGGTCAACCCAGTAGCCGCAGATATGCAGGTCTTCCGAGTACTTGTGGACGCACGACATCTCGGTTGCCGGAAGATTGGTGATCCCCAGTTCGGCGGCAACTCGGTTCGCCGTTTCGACCCCGGCGATCCCATCATGGTCGGTCAAGGACATCACCTTGACTCCCGCCTCGGCGGCGCTGCGCACAACGTCGGCCGGTTCGAGCTGACCATCGGAGACAACTGAATGTGACTGCAAATCGATCATGTAATCGCCATTGTTCCTGACCGAACAAACCGATGCGAATCTCAGCCAAAGCCGACTACGCCGTCCGCGCCTCGCTCGAGCTCGGCTCGCGTCCAGCCGGAATCCCGACCAAAGGTACGGACCTGGCCAGCGCCCAGGAGATCCCGCTGCAGTTCCTCGAGCAGATCCTCTTGGAGCTGAAGCGCGGCGGCCTGGTTCGCTCGCGCCGGGGAGCCAACGGCGGCTACTGGCTGACTCGCGACCCAGCCGAGGTAACGGTCGCCGACGTGATCCGCGCGGTTGAGGGACCGCTCGCCAACATCCACGAGCTCTCACCCGAGGAGACCGAATACAGCGGCTCGGCGGAGCGCCTTCGCGATGTCTGGATCGCGGTTCGCGCCAGCCTCCGGGCCGTCCTCGAAGAGGTGACGCTGGCGGACCTGATCGCGGGCGATCTCCCCGAATCGATTTCCGCGCTGAACGACGAGCCGGGAGCCTGGGAAGTCCGCTGAAGCGCGCCTCCGGGGCTCCCGGCGTCCCGGCACTGCGCGCCCGGATCCGCGCCGCGAGCCCCCGGATGCCCACGCCGGTGCTGTATAGTTCGTATTCATGAGCTATCTCATCAACAATGTCAGGAAGGCAGGAGGACGCAATGGACCCGCTGATTAGCGACATCGGAAACTTCTTTCTCAGCGCCGCCACCGAGATCGGCTCCAGCGGGTTCGATTGGCAGATCGTCATCTTCGGCCTTGGGATCGGCATCTTGGTCGGAATGACCGGGATGGGCGGGGCCTCGCTGATGACTCCGCTGTTGATCTTGATTTTCGGGGTCGAACCGGTTAAGGCAATCGGAACCGACCTCTTCTACGGCGCGATCACCAAGACAGTCGGCGGTGTTCAGCAGTACCGCAACGGCACCGTCCATCGAGGGATCGCGTTTTGGATGGCGATCGGGAGCGTCCCCGCCGGAATCGCGGGCGTCGCCGTAATCGAGGCGATTCAGCGCAGTGTCGGCGAGGACAAGCTCGAGGGGATCGTCTTCGGGATGCTCGGCGCCACCCTGTTGGTTGTCGGCCTCGCGACCCTGATTCGGACCCTCGTCCTGCCCGATGTGATGAAGGAGCGAGATGCCTTGCATCTGCATCGCCGCCATAAGGTCGCGGCGGTCTTAACCGGGGTGACCTGCGGGTTTGTCGTCGGGCTGACCTCCGCGGGGTCGGGAACGCTGATCGCGATCCTCCTAATCGCCGTCTTTCAGCTAACTCCGCGACGGGTCATCGGAACCGACATCTTCCACGCTGCGGTGCTCTTGTGGGCGGCAGCCGCCGGGCACATCATCGGCGGCAACGTCGACTTCGCGCTGGCTGGAAACATCCTGATCGGATCGATTCCCGGAGTTCTCCTCGGCGGCAAGATCGGCTTGAAGAGCGGCAAGAACTTCCTCCGGGGCGCCCTCGCGACCGTCCTGGTCGCGTCCGGAATCATCCTGATCGGGAAGGGCAACGGCACCATCGTGGTCGTCACCGCGGCAGTCGTCGGCCTCGCCTTCGGTGGCCTTTTCACCTACATCCTGCGCCGCGAGGTAAAGCTGCCACACGGCGAAGGGGTGCGGGTGATCAAGCTGGTCGAGCTACCGTGGCGCCGTGGCAAGAGCCCCTACACCCTGCAAGGGGGCAAGGTGGTGCGTCGAGAACCAGAGGAGCCCGAGCCCGCCAGCACCACTGGCTAGTCGTCGTCGACCGTGTCGATCCCGCGAACCAGCCCCGCGATCGTCTGGTCGCGGGCCGCTGCGACGACGACAATCGGGTTGACGATGCCGCGCAGGACCGATAGCGCGATCCAGCGGCGCGGCCGGATCGTGCGGGCGGCCCGGCCCGCAATTCCGTCAACCAGGGCCTTGCCGGCCTGATCGGGCGAGATCTTCTTGCGCAGCGGCTTTGGAATCCGCCCGTCCATCTGCTGGACGATCGGATCCTCGTAGGCGTCGGCCACCATCGCGGTATCAACGAACCCGAAGTAACCGACCCCGGCGCTTGCACCATGCGGCGCCAGCTCGACCCGCAGCGCCTGCCCAAACTGCTCGACCGCGGCCTTGCTCATCGCATAGGAAGCCGCCAGGGCACCGTTTGTGTAGGCGTAAATCGAGGCGATCACCAGGACATGACCCCGGTTTTCAATGACCTGTCCGAGCGCCGGGAAGACGGTGTTGACGACGCCCTCCTGGTTGACCGCGATGACCCGATCGAAGGCGTCGCGATTAACCGAAGCAATCGTCGAGACCGGCGGTCCGATCCCGGCGTTGGCGACCACCAGGTCGAGCTTGTCGAAGCGCTCAATCGCCTCGTTGACGACCAGCTCAATCGCGCGGCGATCGGTCACGTCACAGCCCGCCCCGTAGGCCCGCTTGCCGATCGCCCTGGCGGCCTCTTCGGCGGCGTCTTGTTGCAGATCCACCACGCAGACCGAGGCACCGCGGCGGTGCAGCTCCTGGGCAGTCGCGAAGCCGATCCCACGGGCGGCCCCGGTGACAAGCGCCGCGGCACCGTTGAGATCGAATCGAGCCTTGCCGGTTGCGGTGAGGTTCATAGGCCAGCACGCTACAGGGCGATCGCGGAGTAGGCTGTCGGGATGGATTTTGCCCCCGGCTCCCGGATTGAAGAGGTCCGTGATCGGCTGCGCGCCTTCATTGACGAAAACGTTTACCCGGTCGAGGCGGAGGCGATGGCGGCGCTTGACGCCGAGGTGGCACCCGGGGTTGCCTACCCGGCGATCATTCGTGAGTTGCGGGTGAAGGCGCGCGAGCAGGGATTATGGAACCTCTTCCTGTCCGACCCCGAGCACGGAGCCGGACTGACCAACTGGGAGTACGGACTGCTGTGCGAGGAGATGGGCCGCTCGCCGGTCGTCGCACCGATGAGCTTCAACTGCGCCGCCCCCGACACCGGCAACATGGAGATCCTGCACGACCACGGCAGCAGCGAACAAAAGGACTCGTTCCTGCAGCGGCTGCTCAACGACGATGTCCGCTCCTGCTTTTCAATGACCGAGCCGGCGGTGGCCGGATCAGACCCGACGACCCTGCAGGCGCGGGCCGAGCTGGACGAGGGAAGCGGCGAATGGGTGATAAACGGGCACAAATGGTTCACCTCCGGAGCGGTTGGAGCCGACTTCGCAATCGCGATGTTGGTGACCGACCCGGATGCCCACCCCTACGCCAGAGCCTCGATGCTCATCGTTCCGACCGACACCCCCGGGTTTAACTTGGTGCGAGCGATCTCGGTGATGGGACACGACAAGGGCCCCGGCCACTGCGAGATCCGCTACGAGGACTGCCGAGTCCCGGCCGCAAATCTGCTCGGGCCGCGCGGTGCCGGATTCATCATCGCGCAGGACCGGCTCGGCCCAGGGCGAATCCATCACTGCATGCGGGCAATCGGGACCTGCGAACGAGCGATCGAGCTGATGTGCCGACGCGCCAACAGCCGCGAAGCGTTCGGCGAACGGCTGGCCGACAAGCAGTTCATCCAGGACTTCATCGCTCGGTCTCGAATTGAGACCGAGCAGGCGCGACTTTTGACCCTGAAGGCGGCTTGGCTGATCGACACCGTCGGCAAGCGCGAGGCGCGACGCGAGATCTCGATGATCAAGGTGGTGGCCGCAAACGTCGTGATGGACGTGCTCGACCGCGCGATCCAGGTCCACGGCTCACTCGGGATGTCCGACGACACCCCGCTCGCCTCAATGTGGCGCTACTCGCGGATGCTCAAGGTTGCCGACGGGCCCGACGAGGTCCACAAGATGGTGATCGCCCGTCGCGAGCTGAACCACTGGGCGAAGGCAGATACCTGATTCGACCCGCTCCGCGATGCGCCCGCAGCGGATGCTCCAATGACAAGGCTGACTCCGGAGCCAGCCAAAACCGCGGGGATTCCGCTCACTTTGCCGAGCCGGATCGCCCGGGCGCTGCTCGGGGCGGTTGTCGCCCTCGCGCTCGCCCCGGGGCTCGCAACCGCCGACACCGATCGTCCCAGCTGCGCGAGTCAGCACTTCGTCTCAGGCTGGAGCGCCCTGCCCGGCGGCGCGAGCAGCGAGACTCCGCCGCCGACGCGACCCTGCGAATGATCATCCACCCCAACTTCGCAAGTAGGCGGGTCCGGTTGCGGCTCAGCAACCGCTTCGGTAAAGAGCCGGTGAGCTTCTCCTCGGTCAGCTTGGCACGGCGCGCATCCGGCGCCGCGATTGTTCCCGGCAGCGCTCGAAAGCTGCGCTTCGAGGGTCGCGGCTCGGTCACGATCGCCCCCCCGGCAAGGAGCTTCGAAGCGACGCCGTCCCGATTCGCCTACGACGCCGCCACGACCTCGCGATCAGCCTCACGGTGGCAGGCGATCCCGGAGATCTGACGACCCACCCGATCGCCCGCACAACCTCGTTTCTGACCGACCCCGGAGCTGGCGATCGGACCCAGCAGCGCTCCGGTGCCGCGTTTACCAAGACGACGACGGCGTGGTATTTCGTTCACCGGGCCATTATCAAGCGCTGCACCGGGCGGGCATTCGGGTCCAGCTCGGGACCCTGACGCCGTCCGGGGGGACCGTCGTCGCAATCTACAGCGGCGAGGATGCCCAGCAGCGGGTAAGTGACGGGGTGATCGATTTCGACGCGGCACTCCGCGACCGCGCCGACCCAAGTCGCCTCGCCCCGGAGTACGACTCGAGCGATCACCTCCACCCAAGCGGCGCCGACTACCGGAAGATGGCGAGCATCGTTGATCCGAAGGCGCTTCGCGGCGCCAAATGCCGGCCCGTTGCCGTCGCAGCGGCGCCTCGGCTTTAATCGGGTTTTTGCCGAGGTGAGGACCGACGGTGTCCAGGTCGCCCTCGCCCATCTCGTGCTCAGCCGAGGCGTTGCGCCGCCGTATCGGCGGCGGCAGCGAGCCCCTCGACGTT
>JAHEXU010000265.1 GCA_023251975.1 bacterium
GGCGTGTCAGCCTCCGCGTAGCGCGACTGCGCGCAGAAGCCGCAGTCCTCGGCGCAGCCGCCCGATTTGGCGTTGACGAGCGAGCACATGTCGGTTGAGTTCCCGAAGCGCTCGGTCCGAACGGTCCAGGCGCGCTCGACGATCTCCATGATCGAGTCGTGGTCGGTCACTGCCCCCATCTCGAGGGCCTCTTCAAAGCTGATCAGCGGCGGCACGGCGCTCCTCCTTATCGACCGGGGGAAGACTATGGGGCGGGTCGGACGTCAACCGCCAATCAGCTGCTCGGCGCTGGCGCGGCGATCAGAATCGGCCGGTGCCCGCCGATCGCAGGGACCCGTGACCGGCCTTGCCCGGACGCGATGCCGACGGCCGTCAGGACGGCGGCCTGCGAGGCTGGTGATCTCGCTGGGCGGGGGCCTATCGGCCAGGGGGTCGGCCTCGGCTATTCCCTGTCGCCGCTTTGAGCGACGCGGCGAACATGCCGACCGACATCGGCGCGATCGCCCTGTCCCTTGTTGCGTCCGGGGGCAGCTTCATGGAGCCGGCTCCGCCCGGAGCCGACCTATCGGCGCAGGTCCCTGTCGAGCACGACCTCGACGTCGATTTGGCAATATCTGGCGAGTAGCCACCTGCGATCCGGATCGGTTGCCGCAGCCGGGCACTACCGCCGCACCGCGGGTTCGGTCCGAATGAACCTTCGGCAAGCAGGCTTTGGGCGGTATCCTTGGAGCCATCGCAGCCCGCCGGATTACCGTAGTTCTCGATGCCGATCACTCCGAGAAGCTCGCGTTACGAGCTGGGGCCGGTGAGGAGCCGCTCGCCGAAACTCTGCTCGCTGGCGCCCTCGACAACGCCGACCCCGAACCCGAGCGGCTGACCGCGTTGCTCGACCGGATTCCAGGAGCGCTTGATCGTGCGCGCGAGGGCTCGAGCCAAGCAGCGGCCGACGCTGCGATTTTGCTCGACGAACTCTGAGGTTCGTGATGGTTGGCGTCGTTGCGGCGGCGCCCACGGCGTCGTCCTGATCAGCGATCGGCCCGGGGGATCCGTCGGACCGACGCGGGTTTGCTTGTCAGTCGGCGGCCGCAAGCATGAGTGCTGCGACGAGCTCGGAGTCCGAGAGCCAGTTCGAATACCGACCCATCAGGGACGGCACCGTTCCCGCGCCCCCAACCCTGGATGGGCCTCTGACCCAACGCTTGCGAGTCGGCGGGCCCAGCGTTGGGATTTGGGATGCCAGGCGAGGCATACCCCGGCTGCGCAATCGGTCTTGTTCCAGCGTCAACCGGATCCTCAAACAAGAAACCGCCAGACATCACGCCATGCGTCGATCCACTCACGAAGGACTGGAAGATCATCGAGCCTGGAAGCTAGCTGCGGCTCAGGGTGCTCGTGGCCGGTTCCTTGATCGTCGTGCGGTTGATCCGATGCCCAGACGCCGACTCGAACCGACCGTAGAGGACATCGATCGCCTTGATTGCCCCATCGCTGAAGGTCGCTCGGATTCGGTGGTCCTCAAGCGGTTCCACCGCGGTTACGTAGATCATCTCGGTCATCGCAAGCGCTCGATCGGAGTCGGTTTCTCGTAGCAGACCGCTCGGTCCCAGTTCTCCTCAAGTTCCTTGCGGTACTTCTCGATCCATTCTCTCGCAAGGCGCAAGGCTCGGGGCGGAAGGAAGCTGGCGATAACCTCGCCGCTCGCAATCTCAATCTTCGCCGAGTCACCGCTGTAGCGGGCCGTGAGGTGGCGGGTGGTCGCCGAGGTACATCTCGATCACGATTCCGTAGAGGGCGCTGATTCGCGGCACGCGCCGATGATGCCGCCGACGACGACGGATGGATGCCTGGCCGCCAGGACGGTCTCGACGTTGCAGAGCCAGGAAAGCAGACGCCATTTCTGGTTCGAATGCCGACCCATCAGGGACCGCTCGGTTGGTTGCTGACCTGGGTATGCGGGGCCTCCTTGACGATCTTCGTCTCGAGGCCTTTATCGATATCTCGATGGAGATCACGTAGTCGTGCCGGCCATGCGGCTCCTAGCCGATCCGGCGCAGGATCAGCGCGCTGCCGACGCCTCCGGCCGCTGCGTGATCGAATTGCACGCTGCGCCGGATCCGCTGCCCTGACTGCGGGATCGCTACGAGGCCGTCGGGCGGGCTCCTCCTACAAGCGCGAATTCGAGGATTTTCTCGCCTGGCTCGCCAAGCAGATGGCCTTCACCCGGATCGTCGAACTGATGGAGGACTCGTCGATCTGATCGAGCAGCGCCCGCAACTCCTACTGCGGATCGAAGGCGCCGACGACATCGGCTGTCCGTCGCGGCTTTCGCTTTCGCCGATCGGCGGCACCGGGTCGGGTCGGTTGAACCGGCGCACGCCTTCGTGTCCGGGTATATAGTCGGCGACGTGCATGAGAGGGATTCACGGCGACGGTCGCTTCGGGCCGCGCCTTTGGGCGCTGTGTGTCTTGGCGTCTGCATCGGCTTGATCGGTCTGGGGACTGTTTTTGGCCTCGCCTCGGCGTCCGCCTCGCCCGGAGTGATCGCCGCCACCCAGGATCTCTCCCGTTACAACATCGTCAAGGGCTGCTACGCGCTGCGCGCCCCGAACGGCTCCTACCTCGTCCAAACCCCCACCGGCTACACCGCCTCGGCCGCCTCG
>JAHEXU010000004.1 GCA_023251975.1 bacterium
TGGTCGGCGAGGTCCGGACCCGGTTCAACGTCGACGGGGTCCCGAGGCTGGCGCCGGTGCCGTTGGTCGACGGGACGGTTCGGTTGCTCCTCTTTGGGACCGATTCGGGGGCCGATCCCGACGAGATCGAGGACGACGGCGGCGACCCGCCGACCGGGCCAAAGTTCGTTTTGAAGGTTGCCCACTACGCGAAGCCGTCGCTGTTTGGCGACAACCAGGCGGCCTTCTCGGTGATGCTCGACGAGGCGGGAGTGGTCACGCTCGAGAAGGCGCTGCTTGGCGAGATCACGCCGATTGCGGTCGTTTATTCACTCGAATACCTGGCGTTGCGGCCCGCCTACACGGTGCGGGTGCGGGCCGACTGGGATCGGGTCCAGTCGCACCTCTCGCAATCGTTCGGGTTCAACAGCCTGATCTTCAGCGCCCAGATCGACCACGTCGTCGACAAGTTGATCGATGATCGGGTCATCGAGATCACCGCCGACACCTTTGTCGACCCCGACGAGGATCCGGGGACGATCTCCCGCCGCGACCTCGCGCTCAACGAGGTCCGCGAGATGGTGACCGACACGTTTTTTACCCCCAGCGTCGACCCGATCGAGACCGACGGTGGCTTTGCCGATACCGTCGAGCGGCTCTCCCAGATCGGTGCCCGCGGCGGTCTTTCGGCGCTCTTTACCTGGAAAAGCGTTGACGTCACCCGGATTGACCAAAAGCATCTAAACGTCGAGATGAGCGAGCGAACGACGGTCCGCCGCTCGATCAATCCGCAGGGACACCTCGCGGGGATCTTCCGCTCGGTGATCGAGTCCGGGCTCGATCTGAGCCGCTTCGTGATGTCGGTTGACCTTGACGACCCCTACTTCGCGAAGCGCAAGTTGCGGGTTCGCAGCGTCGCCAACTTCGCCGAGGACTCGATCGCTTTGATCAACGTTTCGCTCGACTACGGCGCCGAGCGTCGCAACCTGTTGCTCGAATCGTCGGATGCGACCGGCGAGGTCGAGTGGCCCAGCATCATCGAAACCGGGGCGATGCGCCGCGATGTCGGGGTCTCATACGACATCGCGTTTCGCGATGTCGACGGAGCGGAGCGACCGTTGTCGTTGCGGGCGGAGCTTGACCCGACGCTCGGCGACGAGTTGGTCCTAATTCCGCGCGATGACCTCTACTCGGTGGTGCAGATTCCGATCGACGCGGATCGCGTCCCGTGGGAGCGCTACCCCGAGGTCGAGGTCGAGGTGCGCTACGCCGACGAGGTCGCCGGGATTGACATTCGCGATCACTTCTTGCTCAACCGGGAACTCGATGTTGCCGGCCGGACCCCGGTTTGGCGGCTTTTTCTGGCCGACCGCGGCAAGCGCCGATTCGAGTACAAGCTGACCTACCGGGCCGCCGACAACCGCGATCTCGGAGGGGGCTGGATCGCCTGCGAGGACGATCGGATCAGGGTGCCCGACCCGGCGCCGCGCCGTCGCCGAATCGATGTCGTCACCAACCAGGGCCTGTGGATCGAACTCGACCGGGTCTTCGTCGATTTGCGCTACCAGCTGCCCGACGGGACGATCGGCGCCGAGGGTTCGCTGCAGTTCTCTGCGACCGACCCGGAGCCGGTCAAGCAGTTCGTTGTCGATGAACTCGATCCGGCCGAACCGCGGATCTCATACCGGACGACCCTCGTTTACAGGGACGGTCGGGTCTTTGAAACCCCCAACTCCTACACGGTCGACCAACGGATCATGGTGAGGGCGGATCTGCGCGGCCATCAGGTTGTGAGCGTTCGCCCGATCGGTCCCGAGTTCGTCGTCAAGAACGTGGTCGAGATCGTCGTCGAGCTTCGCTACCACGACGAAACGCTCAGCTTCGCCGACAACTTCAGCTTCCGAACGACCGGGGCGCGGGCCGCCTTTGAGTTCGACTTCCTCGACCTGGCCCGCCGTGAGTACGAATACAAGGTCACCTGGAGTTACGCGAACGGGCTTTCGCGCGGAACCGAGTGGACAAAGACGAGCGCGGAGGATCTGACGATCCCGGTCGAGTAACCGGGACCGTCGCCGTCGCAGAAAGGTTGCGTGATGCTTTTACTCGGGAGTAAGACCCAGACGATCGAGGGCGTCACGGTGTTTGCCGACAACGCCGATCCAAATCAGTTTTGGTACCTGCCAGCGCCGGTCGCGCTGGCCCACCGCGGCGAAGATCAGCGGGCCCAGTTCACCTTCATTAAATACAAGCCGGCGGCGGTCGCCGGCGGAGCAAAGGGCGGCGGCTTTTTGATGTTCGAGGTCAACCTCCGCCTCGATCCGAAGGTGCACGCGAAGATTCTCGCCCAGGTGGGCGCGACCGCAACCGGGATCAAGCGGCTCGACCCGGCTCCGTTTGATGAGGGGACCGTGCAGTGCGTCGCCCTCAACTTGCAGGGTTCAGGCGGCACCGGAGCGACCCCGGCTGGCCCCGATACCTTCAACGCCGTCGAGCAGATCCTCGGCGCCGGGGTTCCGTCGCTTTACGGCGACAACAACGCCGTCTTCGGGCTCACCCTGAGCCAGGAAGGCGCGACGATCGTCGAACAGGCCTTCCGCGAGGGAACCGCTCCGATCGGGGTTCTCTACAACCTCAAGTTCACCGGGATCAGACCGGCGCTCGATGTCAAGATCACCGCTGATATGAAGCGGGTTTTCGATCAGTTCAGCGCTGGCCTGAGCGCTCAGGTCTACTTCCTCAAGGCTGCGATCGAGGCTGGATTTGAAAAGCTCGTTCAAGACGGCGTAATCAAGATCGAGGTGACCAACTACTCGACCGCCGCCGATCGAGCGATCAAGGAGCGCTGGGCGCTCGACTTCTTCCAAAACAACATCCTCGCGCAGTGGTTTACCCCGACCCTCAACCCCGGTACCCTGCAAGGTGGCGGGGGTCGGCCCGGTGGCGGTGGCCCGGTCGGCCCCGGTGGCCCCGGCACCCCGGGAGTTCCCGGCGTCCCGGGTAATCCCGGCATTCCGGGTGGCCCCGGGACTCCCGGCATTCCGGGCTCGCCCGGCGGACCCGGCTCGCCCGGCAGCCCCGGCACCCCCGGCGGGCCCGGCACCCCGGGCGGACCCGGCACTCCCGGCTCGCCAGGCACCCCGGGCGCACCAGGCACCCCCGGCCCCGGCGGAACTCCCGGAGCTCCGGCTCCGGGTGGCATTCCCGGCGCTCCCGGAACCCCCGGCCCCGGCGGAACTCCCGGCGTTCCGACCCCGGGCGGCCTTCCCGGCGCCCCGGTTCCCGGACCCGGAGCTCCCGCACCCGTCCCCGGTTTCGTCTTTGGCGTCGAAGCGGGTGCCGCGCCGGGCCTGCCTTCGCTACCCGGTGCACCCGGTGGCGGGCAGGCCCCCGGCGCACCTGGTGGCGGACCGGCGCCGGGCCAACCGGGCCGCAACCCTCTCCCGGGTGGCCCAGCGCCCGGCGGCACCCCAGGTGGCTCCAGCACGGGCTTCGCGGTCCAGCTCAACGTAAAGTTCATCCACCAGGAGGAACTGAAAACGGTCAGCTTCGAGTACCACTCCTCCGAGGCGGAGCAGCGAAGCTATGCGCCGCAGGGGTTCTTCGGGTTGTTGGTCGAGGATCTGAAGCGATCCGACTACTTTCTCGAGGTCGACCTCGACGACCCGTTCTTTCGGGTCTTTAGCGTCCAGGCGAGCGCCCCGTTTGATTTCTCGCGGATTGGGCTGTCCTCGGCGACCGTCTCACTCGATTACGGCGATCCGCACCGGCCGGCGACGATCAAGCATGCCGATATCGCATTCCAATCCGAGGACCTGGCTGGCCGCCCCTGGGAGGTCTTCATGTCGGATCTCGAGACCTCCTACCGGCAGGCGACCACCTATCACTTCGATCCCGATTCGGATTGGCAGGGCGAGAGCTTCGAGTACGAACTCGACCCGCAGCAAACCGAGGAGCGCACCCTGATCTTGAACCCGCATCGCGGTCTCGGGTTCCTCGAGATCGAGGTGGCGCCAAATCGGATGGATGGCGGCGTCATTACGTCGACCGAGGTTCATTTCGAATACGTCAGTCCGACCGGCTGGAGCCACGATCAAACCGTCCTGGTTCGGCCCGACTCGTCGCCGCAGAAGATTCGACTGCGCCTGACCGATCCGGCCGCTCGCGAATACGGCTACCGGTTCGTTCACCACCTCAAGGATGGAACGAGCAGGGAGTCGGAGCCGCGGCGACAAACCGGCAGTTCGATTCCGGTCGATGACCCGTTCGAGGCGGCGCTCGACCTCGAGTTGATCCCGCTGTATCGCGCCGGGTCTTTTCGAACCGTCTACGTCGACATCGAATACGACGATCCCGACAATTCCTACGAACGCCGCGAGCGGATCGAAATCGACGGCAACGACCTCAACCCGGTCGATCTGCACCTGTCGCTGGTCGATCCCGAAAAGCGCAGTTTCCGCTACCGGGTGACCTATGTGGGCAGCGACAACTCGCTGCAGCGCGGCGCCTTCGTCGAGACCGAGGAGACCCTGATCGCTTTGCAGCCCGAGCACGAGCCCTCGCCGACCGACCAGCCCTCGCCCGATCCGAGCCCCGATCCCGATCCGGCCCCGAACCCCGGACCGGCCCCAACCCCTGGACCGGCGCCGAGCCCCACCCCGAGCCCCGGTCCCTCCCCGATTCCCGATCCGACCCCGATCCCGGCACCTCCGCAAAGCGGCGAGCCGCCGCCGGTCGGCTGAGCTGTCGATGGCGCACCTGCTCGAACACGACCCGCTGCTCGACCGCCACTTCGCCGATGCCGGCGCCTCGGCAAACCGGGCGGCTGAGCGGATCCTTGCTCCGCTGCGTGATTCGGACTGGCCCGAGGTCGCCTGGTCGTTCAGCCGACTGACCGCTTGCGGCTACCCGCTTGAGCTCTCCTTTGGCGACGGCCCGACCGTCCGCTATACCGCGGAGGTCGCCGCCCCCGAGGTCGCGAACTCGCAGCGGCTCGAGCTGGCGATCGCGACGGCCGCGGAGCTTGGCGGCGCCGCGCCGCCGCTTCGAACCGCCCAGGTCCTGGCTTCGCTGCAGCGCCGCAGCCCGCTCCTTTTCGGAGCTTGGCTCGGCGCTCGCCACAGCTCGGGCGGCGACCTCTACAAGCTTTACGCCGAGACCCCGCGCCAGATCGGACCGTTCGAGATGCTCAGCCTAGGAGTCCCGGCCGCCGATCTTGATGTCGCGGTTTCGGCGCGCGGCGTCGGCGTCGAGTTGAGCGGCGATCGACCCCTTCACGAGGTCTACTACCGCTTCGACGAATCGGTCGAGCCGTGGCAGGTCGAGCGGGTTATCGGTCGATTCGGGATGGGCGGCGCGATCGCGGCGCTTGGCGATCTGGTCGAGTCGGCGACCGGGCGGGCCTTCGAGCGGGTTGCCCACGGGCGCTACCTCGGCTTCAGCATCGCCGCTGCCTCGGGAGGCGGCGCCCTCGCGTTCGCGCTCTTTTGTTACGCCCGTCGGGTCTTCGGGTCCGATGCGCAGGCTCGGCAGCGGCTCCTTCGATTGGCCGCTGCACGGGGCTGGGATTTTGAGCGCTACGCCGCCGCGACCGCCTCGATTGCCGATCGGCAGGCCTCGGGGGCCCACGGGGTCGCCGCCTTTGTCGTCGATCGGCGCGGCGAGGCGTCGCTGCAGGTCACCGTCTGCCCGCGCGAGGTCGCGCCACAATGACCGTTGCGGCAGCGCCACTTCAGGTTGAGGTGGCCGCCCTGGCCCGACAGCAGACACCCGACGGCGCCTTCACCGCGACGATCTTGATGCCGACCGGCCGCATGGTTTGCGATCGTAATTGCTTTGTCACCGCGCTGGTGCTGCGGGCGCTCGATCCCGGCGGCCCGGTCCCTTGCTCGATCACCGACAGGGCCTTGGATTTTCTTCTCGACTCGGTCGACCAGGCATCACGGGCTTGGGGATTTTGGCCGCGCGGCGACGGAGTTCGGCCAGGCTTCATTCCAGAGCCACCAATCGACTGCGACGATACCTCGATCATCGCCTTGGAGTTGGTTCGATGGGGTGCGATCGACCGGGCCGATGCGCACGCCGCCGTCGCTCGGATCGCCGCCGAAGGGCGACTGCTTGAGACCCGTTGGCCAGCTCCGCCGTGGATCGGTCGCGGCAGTTTCGTCACCTGGATGCGCTCCGACGGCCGCCCCCAGGTGATCGACTGTGCCGTCAATGCCAACGTCGTCGCGCTGTTGGCGTGGCTCGGACTGCGCTCGCTTCCGGGATACGCCGAAGCCTGCGCGATGATCGATCGCGCCGTCGCGTGGAGCGGTGACAGCCTCGCCCGGGCTCGTACCCTGGCACCGTTTTACCCCGGCCCGGCCGAGCTGGTCACCGCGATCGATCACGCCGTCGCCTGTGGCGCAACCGAACTGGTCCCAACCCAAAAGCGGGCCCAGTCGGCTCCCTGGTCGGCTCCGGCGCCCGAGGATCCGCTTTGCTCGAGCATGTATGGCGCCTGTCGCTGGTACTCCGAGGCGGTTCAAATCGCCCGCCGCTGGGGGCTAGCGTCGGGGTCGTCGACCGAGGGAGATCGACTCGGTCCAGGTGCCGCGATCGAAGAACGGCAGCTCGGGAGCGGCGGCGGCGCCTTGGGCGCTGATCTCGTAGAGGCGGCGGGGCTCGCGCCAGTTGACCACCGAGTCGCTGCCGAAGCGGGCGGCGAGCGCGGTCGCGGTCGCGTCAGCGGCGCGGCCGTAAAGTCGGGCGCCGGTGAGTCGGAGCGCCAGCGACTCGCCATTTGAGATGTCGAACTGGTGCGAGGTGCCGGGCTCGCCGGCCAACAGCTCGGCGCCGGGCCCGAAGCGGGCCAGGTAGATCCGCTCCAGCTGATCTTTGAACTCCTCCCAGATCGCGACCCCGGGGTCGACGGTTCCGGCCGCGTTGGCACGGGTGTAGTTACCGTCCCAGTGGCGTAAGTGCAGCAACATCTTGGCGGCGAGGGGACCGGCGTAGCGGTTCTTGGCGCGCCGCAGGCGGGTCTGGTTGACGAATGGGAACTGCTGCGCGGTGGTTCCGTTGACCCGCTCGATCGCCCGCGAACGACGGTAGCTGGGATTCTTGGCGACCCGCCGGACCAGGGTCGCAAGCAGCCGGTAGCGATGCAGGTTGGCGTTGAGCCGCTCGCGGGCGGGAGCGTCGCCGTTGGTCCAGCCGGAGGACGGCAGGTTGTTCCAGTTCGCGAGCCAATTGCGCTCTGGGTTGACCAGGTGGGGTGTCTTCGAGCGCGGTAGCAGGCCCGCCCAGTCGGCGCGACCGTCGCCGGGCATCGGCAGGCGCTCATCCCATCGCTTTGCCCGCAGCGGGTGCAGGCCGGGATGCCAGTAGCCGATCCCACCGCGATCGTCGGCCGCGATCACGTTCTCGTTCCAGGTGACTTTGCGGAGGGCGGCATCGACCTGCTCGACCGTTCTCGCGTCGTTGAGGGCGCTGATTCCGACCACCGTCTCAAGCTCGCGGCCCCAGATCGCGTAGTCGCGGGCATAGGCGACGCCGTTGCCTCGGAATTGGACCGGCCCGTGGACGGTTCGGCAGATTCGTTCGGTGGTCGAACCGGACGGCAGGCCGGGATCGTCGGTCAGGCCGGGCAGGCTGGTCAGCGGAGTGCTGTAGTCGAAGGTCTCGTCGCGACAGTCCATTGATCGGACCTGGCCCCGGTAGGTGTAGGACTCCTCGCCCCCGACCAGCCGCGCCGCGAACAGGTCGTCCTCGTCGGACAGCCCCGAGGTGAAGCCCCAGGCGAGGTGCTTGTTGTGCCCGATCCCGACCAGCGGAACCCCGGCGGCCCCGACCCCGCGCAGGTTTTGCTGCGGGGTGTGAAGCTCAAACTCGACAAACAGCTCCGGGATCGAGAAGCCGAGCTGGGGGCCGTTGAACAGGTAGGTGCGGCCGCGGCGATCGTCGCGGATCGCCCACATGTAGGAGCCACCGTGCGGGATGATCCGGGCCAGATCGGCGCCGGGCGCTTCGCCCTCGGCGGCGCTTGCCTGGGCGAGGGTTGAGCGTCGCGGCACTACTCTCGGGCTCGTCCCGGGGCCGACCGCGTCGAGGTCGATCGTGTCGAGGAAGCGTTGTGAGCGCCGAAATCCGGCCTTCACATCTTGGCGATCGCGGCCCGGTCGGGACGGAAAAATCCCCTCGCTGCGGTGGATCGTGACCAGGCGCTTCCTGCTGCGAACCGGGAGCATTGTGTTGAAGGCCCGAGGCCCGATCTGCGCCAGCGCTTGGGCGTTTTCGAGTTCGTTGCCGTCCCCCGAAGGGACGGTGCGGGCGAGCAGGACCCCGATCCGGGCGATGTCTCGATCGTCGATCGCGCTCGGCGCTATTCCGAGGGCGCCGAACTCGCCCGGTATCTCCGATGGGTGGGTGGTGAGGTAATCGACGTAGGCGTTGACACCGTCGCGGTATGCCTCGAGCCGGTCCAGTAGCGGCGTCGGCAGCTTGGCGAGTTGGGCGTCGAGTTCCGTCGGGGTGTAGTAGTCGCGACGCGCGATCAGGTCGTCATCGAGGTAGGTCGACCCGAGGATCTCGGACAGCCGACCACTGCCGGCGCGGCGGAACAGCTCGAGTTGAAAGAGCCGGTCCTCGGCAACCGCGTAGCCGACCCCCCACCAGCCGTCGAGATCGCTGCCGGCATCGATCCTCGGCACCCCGTAGGCGTCGCGAGTGATCGAGACTCCGGGGCGTGGTGAGGTCGCGGAGCCGGGCTGGTTGAAGGTGAATGGCTTGTATTGGAAATTGAGGAAGAGGTCGGTCTGATCGCTCAGATGCGGCGACCCGGTGCCAGCGGCAACCCCGCCGATCGAGACGTAGCCGCTTTGCCCCGGCGGCAGGACCGCTTCGGCTTTCAGGATCGAGGCGCTTGCGAGTTCGGCGCAAACCAACCAGCCGGTTGCCGTGGCGGTCGCGAGCAGGAGGGCAGGGCGCAGCCAACGGATCGTCATCGCTGCTCAGACTATCGGCCCTGCGGACACGGGGTCGCAGTCCGAACCGCCCGGCGGTCGGGCCCCCGGACCGATTATCGGCCCTGGTTCGTTACGCTGCGAGGCATGAACATCTCCGGTAAGACAGCACTTCTGACGGGCGCGACCGGCGGGATCGGCCGCGCAATTGCGACCAGCCTCGCCGCGGCTGGCGCCCGGGTCGTATTGAGCTCGCGAAAGCAGGACGAATTGGAAGCCCTGGCGGCTGCGTTGCCGGGTTCGGGGCACTCGGTTGTGGTCAGCGACTTGGCCGAACCGGGGGCGGTCGCAAAGCTGCTGGCCGACGCCGGGCCGATCGATATCTTGGTCGCCAACGCGGCGCTGCCCGCCTCGGGAAAGATCGATGCGTTCAGCGAGCAGGAGATTGATCGCGCCCTCCGGGTCAATCTCGAAGCGCCGATCAAGTTGGCCCACGCGCTGATCGCTCCGATGCTTGAACGTGGTGGCGGCCACCTTGTCTTCACCGCCTCGCTGGCCGGAATCGTCACCGCGCCGCGCTCGGCGATGTATAACGCGACCAAGTTCGGCCTGCGCGGCTTTGCCGGGGCGGTTCGCCAAGACCTCGAGGGTTCACCGGTCGGGATCTCGTTGGTCTCGCCGGGCTTCATTCGCGACGCCGGAATGTTTGTCGACTCGGGTGCCGAGACGCCCCCCGGAGTCGGCACCTCGACTCCGCAGGAGGTCGCCGCCGCGGTGATCACCGCGATTGAGAAGGACAAGGCCGAGATCCTGGTTGCGCCGAGGTCGATGAAGCTGGTCACCCGCTTCGCGGTGAACTTCCCCGGGATCGCGGCGCGCGCCACCAAGGGCAGCGGCACCAAACTGGCCGAGCAGGTCACCGCGGGACAGGCAGAGAAGCGTTAGCGCACCCGAGCCCGGCTGGACGAGCCAACCCAGAAACGAGAACAAGATGAGCAACAGCTTCGAAGCCAGGTCAACCCTCGAGGTTGGCGGCAAGTCATACGAGATCTACCGACTCGATTCCCTCCAGGCCCGGTTTGATGTGGCTCGGCTGCCGTATTCGATCAAGGTTCTGCTCGAAAACGTGTTGCGGCTTGAGGACGGCGTTTCGGTCCTCTCCTCCGATGTCGAAGCGATTGCATCCTGGAACGCCGGTGCCGAGCCGTCAGCCGAGATTCCCTTTCAGCCCGCCCGGGTCTTGATGCAGGACTTCACCGGGGTTCCCGCGGTGGTCGACCTGGCGGCGATGCGAGATGCGATGGAGGAGTTGGGCGGCGATCCGAAGAAGATCAATCCGCTGGTCCCGGTCGATTTGGTGATCGACCACTCGGTCCAAGTCGATGCCTTCGGCAACGCCCGCGCCTTCGAGGTCAACGCCGAGCGCGAGTTCGCCCGCAACGCCGAGCGCTACGAGTTCCTGCGTTGGGGTCAGCAGGCGTTTGACAACTTCAGGGTGGTTCCGCCGGCTACCGGGATCTGCCACCAGGTCAACCTCGAATACCTCGGCCGGGTCGTTTGGTCGAGCGAGCGTGACGGCGTCCTTCAGGCCTACCCCGACACCCTGGTCGGGACCGACTCGCATACCACGATGATCAACGGCCTCGGAGTACTCGGCTGGGGTGTCGGTGGAATTGAGGCCGAGGCGGCGATGCTGGGGCAGCCGATCTCGATGCTGCTGCCGCAGGTGCTTGGCTTCAAGCTGTCGGGATCACTTGGCGAGGGCGCGACCGCGACCGACCTGGTGCTGCGGGTTACCGAGATGCTGCGGGCACGCGGCGTCGTCGGCAAGTTCGTCGAGTTCTTCGGCCCCGGCCTCGCCACCCTCGGCCTGGCCGATCGCGCCACCCTCGGCAACATGTCGCCGGAATTCGGCTCGACCTGCGCGATCTTCCCGCCCGATGCCGAAACGCTGCGCTACCTCGAGTTCACCGGCCGCCCAACCGAGACGATCGAGCTGGTCGACGCCTACGCTCGCGAGCAGGGGATGTTTCACACCGCCGATTCGCCCGAGCCGACCTTCAGCGATGTCCTCGAGCTCGAGCTGAGCGATGTCGTCCCGGCGATCGCGGGACCGAAGCGGCCGCAGGATCGGATCAGCCTGAACGACGCCAAGGGCGCCTTCTTCGTCGCACTCGACGACTTCGCGCCCGAGGCGGCGGCCGATCTGCAAGGCCACGGCGCGGACGCTCGCTCGCTCGCGCCGTCCGGTGACGGCGTCGCCGCGGTCACAACCGCCGAGCAGCGTCCGACCCGCGACTGTGTCGCGGTCACCCTTGATGACGGAACCACCGTCAAGCTCGATCACGGTCGGGTGGTAATCGCCGCGATCACCAGCTGCACCAACACCTCGAACCCGTCGGTCATGATTGCCGCCGGCTTGATCGCCAAGAAGGCGGTCGAGCATGGGCTTGCCAGTCGTCCCTGGGTCAAGACCTCGCTGGCGCCCGGATCGACCGTCGTCACCGACTACCTGGCGCAGTCCGGGCTCAACACCTACCTCGATCGGCTCGGCTTCAACCTGGTGGGCTACGGCTGCACGACCTGCATCGGCAATTCCGGGCCGCTACCCGAGGCGATCTCCGCCGCGGTCAACCAAAACGATCTGGTCGTCTGCTCGGTCCTCTCCGGCAACCGTAACTTCGAGGGTCGAATCTCGCAGGATGTCAAGGCGAACTACCTGGCCTCGCCGCCACTTTGTGTCGCCTACGCGCTGGCCGGTCGGATGGATCTCGACATCACGACCGAGCCGCTGGGCAACGGCTCCGACGGTGAGCCGGTCTATCTGGCAGACATCTGGCCGACAAACGACGAGATCAAGGCGGCGGTCGAGGGGGCGGTCCGCTCCGACATGTTCAGCAAGAACTACGCTCACGTGTTTGACGGCGACGAGCGTTGGCAGGCGATCCAGACCTCGACCGGGGACCGCTATGACTGGCCCGATTCGACCTATGTCCGCAAGCCCTCGTTCTTTGAGGGAATCCCGTCCGAGCCGCCGCCGCTTCGGCCGATCGAGGGTGCGCGGGTGCTAGCCCTGCTTGGCGAGTCGATCACGACCGATCACATCTCACCCGCTGGGGCGATCAAACAGAGCAGTCCGGCCGGACGTTGGCTGATCGAGCAGGGGGTCGAGCCGATCGACTTCAACTCCTACGGGTCGCGACGCGGCAACCACGAGGTGATGGTCCGCGGCACCTTCGCCAACATCCGCCTCCGCAACCGCCTGGTCGAGCGCGAGGGCGGCTGGACCAGGCACTTCCCCGACGGCGAGGAGATGTCGATCTACGACGCGGCGATGCGCTACGCGGCCGACGGGATCGGGTTGGTTGTCCTGGCCGGTCCCGAGTACGGATCCGGATCGTCGCGCGATTGGGCCGCCAAGGGAACCAACCTGCTCGGCGTCCGGGCCGTGATCGCCGAGAGCTACGAGCGAATCCATCGCTCCAACCTGATCGGGATGGGTGTGGTGCCGCTGCAGTTCGCCGTCGGCGAAAGCGCCGCCTCGCTCGGCCTCGACGGCTCCGAGCTGATCACGATCGGTGACCTGGCGGGCGGCGAGGCGAAGTCGGTCGGTGTCACCGCCCTCCGCGAGAGCGCCGATACGATCGAGTTCACCTGTCGGGTCAGGCTCGATACTCCCAATGAAGTCGGCTACCTGCAAAACGGCGGCATCCTGCAGCGGGTGCTACGCGATCTCCGCTGAGCCGATCCAGGCCGAGTTGCCTGGGGTGCCCGCGCCCAGCCGCGACCGACGAAAATCGGCGCCAGCTATCGGCCGCTCGGAAGGCCCCGGCGGCGCTTCAGCAGTGGGCGCCACCTTTGAGCGCCCGGCCCAACCGATCGTAATCGCCGACGGAGGTGTGGTGGAGGACCGATTTCGTCCGTTTCGCGCCTCGGATCGGCACGTCGAGGAGCCCGTCGATCACCTGGATCGGGCGATCTGGCTGCTCGGCGAACGGGGCGGCACGGCAGCCTCGCCTGCCAGCAACGGCTTTCGCTCGGGTTTGCGGGCCGCGCAATCGGGTGCCGCCGCCGGCCGGCCGCCCGGCCGTCGATTGCCCTCAGCCTTGAGAAACCGGCGATCGCGCCCCGGGGTGCGATAGGCTTGCATTGGACAGGGTTTACCATTCAAAGTCTCGTCCCCGGTCAGTCCCGCCTCCGGGGGCGATCGCGTCGGCATCCCTCCCTGGCTACCGGCGCGCAGGCGAGGGTGCGGGCCGTGTGGACCCCCTGCCTCCCACGGCCCGCCCCCGCCATCTTTAGCTTCGATCCGGGCCGACGGGCGGCTGCCGAACCTTTCCCAGCGCGCTCTTTCGGGCCGATTTTGGTCGCGATCGATCCGTACCCTTGAGCCTGATGTCTCGATCGGCCCTGCGCCACCTCGCGATTGCAATCGGCGTTTCGGTCGCGGCCGTCAGCACCGGTTGCGGCGGCGATCATCATCGAACTCGAACCGCCAGGGCTTCGAGCCCTCGGATCGTTCAAAACGCTGAGCGCCCGGCCGGGGCGCCGAACCTTGTCGTCTTGATGACCGACGACCAAACATTCGACCAGATGGGGGTAATGACGGCAACGCGGCACCTGATCGGCTCCCGCGGGGTGACCTTCGAGAACGCGTTTGCCTCGTACCCGCTGTGTTGTCCCTCGCGCTCGACCTTCCTGACCGGCCAGTACGCGCACAACACCGGCGTGCAGGGAAACCGACCGTTTGGTGACGGCGGCGGCTACGTTGCCCTGCGCGAACCGAAGCGAATCCTCCCTGCCTGGCTATATGCGGCCGGATACGAGACGGTTCACCTCGGAAAATGGGCCAACTCCCCCGGTCCGTCGGTGCCGCCCGGGTGGGACTGGTGGGGTCGGACCTTCAACCACACCACCAACTACTACGACTTCTCGATTCGAGAGGCGGACGGAAGTGAGACCCACTACGGCGCCGACGCGGCCGACTATCAAACCGACCTGCTGACCCAGCGGGCGCTCGATTGGTTGGCCGAGCGCGACAACCACGACCCTTTTCTGCTCTCGATCGCCTACCTCGCCCCGCACGCCGGTCAGGGTCGCGATGACGCCGCGGGGCGGCGCTGCGAAGGCGTCGATCAGAAGGGGTTCGCCCAACCGCCGCCCCGCTACGCCGGTCGCTACGTCGAAGGTGGCGTCCCCCAAACCCCCTCCTACAACGAGCCCGACATCTCCGACAAGCCAGCCGCGGTCGCTCCACCGCTCCTGAGTGCCCCGACGCTCGAGAAGGCCGACCGCTCCTACACCTGCTCGCTCGCCACGCTGCTCGCCGTCGACGATTCGGTGAAACGGCTCGTGGCGGCGTTGCGACGGAGCGGCGAACTCGCAAACACGGTTGTTCTCTTCACATCCGACCAGGGGAAGTTTTACGGCGAGCATCGACAGGGCGGCGGCAAGAACCTGCCCTACGATGAGGCGACCAGGATTCCGCTCCTGATCCGCGGGCCGGGTATCAGGCCGGGCCAACTCGTTGGCGATCCGGTGGTCAACGCCGACATCGCGCCGACCTTGCTTGATCTGCTCGGCGTTGATCCGAAGCCGTCGTTGGCTCGACCGCGCGACGGCCGTTCCCTGCTTCCCCAGATCGTGGGCCGACGCGACGACCCGAACCGGCTTGTTCTAATCGAGGGAAAGCAGAAGTTCATCGAACTCG
The DNA here is from genome assembly GCA_023251975.1 of bacterium. GTDB lineage: Bacteria > Actinomycetota > Thermoleophilia > Solirubrobacterales > 70-9 > JAHEXU01. The sequence continues at coordinate 14,632 of JAHEXU010000004.1, forward strand.
ATTCAGGCGACGGATACGAGTCGTCCTCCTACCAAGGGGTTCGCAGCGTCGACTACCTTTACGTCGAGTACCGATCGGCGCTCTTCGATCGCGCCCGCGAGGCTTCCGATGCTCCGTTTGGAGCTGGCGAGGTGGCCGGAACCGAGCTTTACGACCTCCGCTCCGACCCCTTCCAGATCGAGAATCGAAGCGACGACCCGGCTTATGCGCCGACCCGACGGGCGCTCGCCGATGCGCTCGCGAAGCTGCGCGACTGCGTCGGCGAAGACTGCCTGCTCAGCGCCCGGATTCCACGCCCGTAGCGGGCTTTGGCTCGCCTTTTTCCTCTCGTCGGTAGCGCCGCTCCAGTAGCTCGATCCCGATTACGCTACCGAGCGGACCGACCGGGGTCAGGGTCGCGGCCAACAGCCAGTACGGGGATTCGCGGCGCATCACCGCGATCCAGATCAGCACCGCCAAGGCGACGAAGCCGAGCCCGTGACCGAGCCCGAAAAGGAACGTCAGGTACTCAAGACCCGGAATCGCCCAAACAACCAGCAAACCCGCGAAGACCGCCAACTCGGCCCACGAGCAGCGCTTGACCCAGGGCCATAGACGGCGCGGAACCACCTCGCGACGCCGCTGGCCCGAGTCGGCGGGAGGGCTAGCGGCCGCCGCCACCGCGCGACGTGGGCGACTGGGGCGGAATGGCGAGGGCCGCGTTTCGGACCGCCCAGGCCATCGCCAGGATCCAAACGCCAAAGACGAAGAATGGGATCCAGAAGACGAGGATGCCGTGGTAGGCGAGCGGGCCGCTCTTGAAGAAGATCAGCAGGGTGCCGGGGAAAAACAGGACCGCAGACCACAGGTTGAGGTAGCCGAACCAGCGCGGATAGACGGCGCCGTCGCGATCCTTGAAGGTTGCGATCGCGATCGTGACCGCCATCAGGCAAAACGGCGCTGCCGGCATGAACGCGGTTATCCAACCGAGGTCATGCAGCGCCTGAGTCAGCTCGGCCGAGCGCTCGTCGGGGCGAAACGTCGCGACCTCGAGCAAGAGCGAGGGGAAGAGCAGGAAGATCCAGCCGACGGTGCCGCTTGCCAGCTCGAGGTTGGCGAGGACCCCGCGCTCGCCTTCGATCCGCGATATCTGGGTTGCGATCGCTGCAACCAGGGTGCCCCAGCCGAGCCAGGCGAACAGGCAGATCACCATCCCGATCCGGATCCGGGTCGCGTTGTCGACGTAAAAGTCGGCCAGTTCGTTTGCCGGCAGGTCGGCCCGTGGCGGCGGCACGTAGCCGGTGACCGCGAAGAAGCCGATCCCGGCCAACAAAACACAGGCGACCCCGCCCCAGGCACAGGCGATTTGAGCTCGCGGGTTCATCGCGCCGGATCATATCGGCGCCTTGCGGTCCGACCTCACCGCGCCGATTGACGCGCCCAAAACGACGACCGGACCCCCGATTCGGGGTCGCGGTCGAGCCCGGTCGACCGGTGCGTCGATCCGGCTCAGCTCAGCGCGGGCTCGCGCTCGTTGGCCTCCGAGGGCGCCTTCGGCGAGTGGATCGCCGGCGGCCAGGTTGGATCCGGACGCGGCGGCGGTTCCTCGTTCCAGCCGATTGAGCGGATGTAGGCCTCACGCTGGTGGGGCAGCATGAACCGGGACTTGAATAGTCCCCAGAAGGTCCACGGGACCGCCCATTCGGTCGCAACCAACGCCGCCAGGGCACGAATCCAGATCAGCGAGATCACGATCGTCAGCGAGCTGATCAGCCACTGCGACCAGGTCGGAATATCGGCGTTGATCGAGAGGAACACCGGGAAGCCTGATCCGAACTCGCCGATCATCGTCCCGATGATTCCGATCGGGAGGATGTAGAGGCGTTTGATCCCCTTGTCCTTGACCATCGGCCAGACGTAATGGAGGATCACCGCGATCGTACAAATTGCCACCCCGTTGGTCAGCGACCAGTAGAACGGGAACTTGTAGAACTCGAAGGGCTGCTTGCCGTAGTACTCGTAGACGCCCATGATCACCCCGGGGTGCTCCATGATCGCGTCGCTGACGCCGCAGGCGGCGAACATCAAAAAGAACGACCTGACGGTGATCCCGCGCTGGATGATCGACCAGATCCAGTACGCCTCAAGCCCCATGAACAGCGCATAGCAGGGCGGAATCAACAGCGGGATCGCGATGTCGAAGTTGGTGAAGGCCGGCCCGTGCAGGTTTTGCGACCAACGCAGGTGCCCGACAAGGTCGAGCATCGGCTCGCCGAGCGAGGTCAAAAGACCGGCGCCGAGCATCAAAAGCGGCAGTGGGTCGCGGTGGTTCTTCAGTCGCAAGATCGCCCACGGCAGGGCGATAACGACAACCAAGAGGCCCGCCCAGAAGAGGAAGAACCAGGCGTCGAAGTCGCTCGCGGCGTTGGGCGGCGGGCTACAGAGGATCTTGCCGTAGCCAGCTACGGTCTCGGTGCAGTTGTTTCCAACCATCGGGTGTTTCTCACTTTCTCGGTAGCTCCGCAGGGATGCTCCGCGGGGCGGTCGAACGAGGCGTCAGAACGCACCATACACTCTGTCCGTTGTTGCTGTCTAGTCGCCCGTCGATCGTCGCCCGTCGCCTGATCGGATCTCGGACTCCGCCGCCCGGGGGGCGTCCGAGCCGCTAGCCTGCCAGCGCGGTCAGGACGATTCGCTCTTGCTCGAGTCGGTGTGCCGAGCCGTAACCCTCGGACGGGCTGGCGCGCTCGGGGCGACCGATGTAGCGGAACTCGACCCCCTCTGGGACCAGCTCCGGCATCCGCCGAGACATAACGCTCCAGCCGCCCATGTTCTTTGGTTCCTCTTGGACCCAGACGATCTCGGTCAGGTTCGGGTAGGCGGCGACCAGTTGACGGAGTTCGGTCTTGGCAAACGGGTAGAGCAGTTCGACCCGGGCAATCGCGACCTCGGGGTGAACCGCTCGGGCCTCGTTCGACTCGATGTCGTAGAAGACCTTGCCCGAGCACAAGACCAAGCGGCTGATTTGCTCGCGCCGCTCCGCCGCCGCGGCGTCGTCGAGCACGAAGTGGAAGCGACCCTCGGTCAAATCCGACAGCTTTGAGGCGGCGGCGGGCAGGCGCAGCAGTCCCTTCGGGGTGAACACGATCAGCGGCCGCTGTTTGGCGATCCGCGCTTGGCGACGCAGCAGGTGGAAATACTGCGCGGCGGTCGTCGGGTTGGCGAGCCGGATGTTGCCCTCGGCGGCGAGCTGGATAAAGCGCTCGATCCGCGCCGAGGAGTGCTCCGGCCCCGAGCCCTCGTAGCCATGCGGCAGCAGCATCGTCAGGCGCGACTTCTGGTCCCACTTCGCCTCACCGGAAACGATGAAGCTATCGATAATCACCTGGGCCGAGTTGCCGAAGTCGCCGAATTGGGCCTCCCATAGGATCAGGCTCTCCGGCGAGGCCGCCGAATAGCCGTACTCGAAGCCGAGGCAGGCGATCTCAGAGAGCGGCGAGTTATGGATCTCAAACGGCGCCAGCGCACCCGAGAGGTGCTGCATCGGCGAGTACTTGAGCCCGGTCTTGGCGTCGTTGAGGACGACGTGGCGATGCGAGAAGGTGCCGCGCTCGACATCCTGGCCGGTCAGGCGGATATGGGTCCCCTCGGTCAGAAGCGACGCGTAGGCAAGTCCCTCGGCATGGCCGAACTCGATCGGCCCGTCCTCGAGCACTTCGAGCCGCCGCATTAGCGGCTTTTGCAGCTTCTTGTGGATCGCGAAGCTGTCCGGGACCCGGAGTAGCTCCGCGTTCAGACCGCGAACCCGCTTCCCGGAGACCGCGGTGTCGACCTCGGGGCTCTTGGTCCGGTCGAGCTCGCCGGTCCCGGCCTGGGTCAGGGTCGGATCCTCGAACTCGCCCGCGTCGATCTTGGCGCGCAGCTCCTTGTGGATCGTCGAGATCTCGGCCAGTCGGGTGGCCGCGGCCGCCGCTACCTCGTCGGTCGTGACGACGCCCTGCTTGACCAGCTCACCCGCGTAAACCTCCGAGACCGGCGGGTGCTTTTTCACCTTGGCGGCCATCAGCGGCTGCGTGTAGGCTGGCTCGTCGGTCTCGTTGTGGCCGTAGCGGCGGTAACCGATCAGGTCGATCACAAAATCGCGGCCCCACTTGTCGCGGTAGGCGATCGCGAGCCGGACCGCGGCGACGCAGGCCTCGACATCGTCGGCGTTGACGTGGACGATCGGGACGTTGAATCCCTTCGCCATGTCGGCCGCATACGGGGTCGATCGACCTTCTTGGGGGTCGGTCGTGAAGCCGACCTGGTTGTTGGTGATGATGTGGATCGTGCCGCCGGTCGCGTAGCCGCGAAGCGCTTGCAGGTTGAACGTTTCGGCGACCACGCCCTGACCGGGGAAGGCGGCGTCGCCGTGCAGCAGCACCCCCACCGCGATCCGGGTGTCGTGGTGGAGCTGGGGACCGCTGTGGTCGCTCTGCTCGGCCCGGGCGATCCCGGTTACAACCGGGTCGACAAACTCGAGGTGCGACGGATTCGGCGACAGCCGCATCTTGACCTGCGAGCCGTGACGGGTCGAGAGGATCCCCTCGGCGCCGTGGTGGTACTTGACATCGCCGGTCCCGCCGTGCTTGATCGCGGCGGTGTTGCGGACCGCGTCGATCTCCTTGGCAGCCTCGAACTCGGACAGGATCGATTCGATCGAGCGACCGAGGTTGTGGGCAAGGACGCTGAGCCGACCGCGATGGGCCATCCCGATCACGACCTCAGTGGCGCCGCCACGCTCGGCCAGGGTCGCGATCTCGTCGAGCATCGGGACAACCGCGTCGAGGCCCTCGATCGAGAACATCTTCTGGCCGAGGTAGGCCTTTTGGAGGAATCGTTCGAACTGGAAGACCTCGATCAGGCGGCGCAGAAGCTCCTTCTTCTCGACCCCGTCAAGGGTGCCGCGGTGGGCGTCGGTCTCGATCATGTCGCGCAGCCACATCCGCTGCTGGTGCGAGGAGAGGTGCTCGATCTGGTAGCCGATCGTGCCGCAGTAGGCGCCGCGCATCCGGGGCAGCGCGTCGAGCAGGTTCTCGCCCGGCACCCCGATCCGCAGGATCGAGGCGGGGATTTGCGCCATCAACTCCGGCGTCAGGTCGAGCGTCTCGGGCTCGAGCGCCGGGTCGCCCTTCGGCTTGGTGCCGAGCGGGTCGAGCCGGGCGGCCAGGTGGCCGTGGGTCCGGTAGGCCTTGAGCAGCGAGGTCGCCGCCTGCACCGCCTGCAGCAGTTCGGTCCTCGGGGCGGCGGTCGGCGCAACCTGGCCGACCGCGGTGGCGAGTCCGGCGAGCGGCGGCGCCGATGCGGCGGCGGCGTGCGCCTGGGTTACCGCCTTCGGATCGACCCCGAGCGACTCGGCGATCGCCTCGTAGAAGTTCTCCTCGCCCTGCAGAAATTGATCGACCCGCTTCAGGAAGGCACCGGACTCGGCCCCCTGGATCACCCGGTGGTCGTAGGTCGAGGTCATCGTCATCACCTTCGAGACGCCGAGCGTCCGCAGTTTCTCCGGCGAGGCGTGCGACCACTCGATCGGGTGGGCGATCGAACCGGTCGCGATGATCGAGCCGCCGGTGGTCAGCCGTGGCACCGACGCGACGGTTCCGATCCCGCCCGGATTGGTCAGCGTGATGTTGGCGCCGATCAGATCCTCGGCGGTCATCGAGCTGTCGCGGGTCTTCGAGATCAGATCCTCGTAGTAGGCGTGAAAGCCCTTGAAGTCGAGCTTGTCGGCGGCCTTTATCACCGGCACCATCAGGCCCCGACTGCCGTCACGGCGCTCCATATCGACCGCGATCCCGAGGTTGACATCGTCGTTTTCGACCGCGTGGGGCTTGCCGTCGGCGATCGCAAACTCGCGGACCATAACCCGCTGCTCGCGGACCGCCGAGACGATCGCCCAGGCGACCAGGTGGGTGAAGGAGAGCTTGACCGCGCGCGGCTTCAGGGTCTCGTTGAGGGCACGACGCTTGGCGTCGAGGGTGTCGACGGCGAGGTTGCGGAACGAGGTCGCGGTCGGGGTCGCAAGGCTTTGCTCCATCGCCTTGACCAAGCTCGCGGCCGGTCCCTTGAGGCGCCTCAGGGCGGCACCCTTGGGGACGACGGTGTCGGCTGGCTTGGCGGCGCCGCTCAACACCGCGGCGGTGACATCGGCCTTGGTCACCTTGCCGGCGAAGCCGCTGCCGCTGAGGGCGCCGACGGCTACCCCCTTGTCGGCGGCGATCCGGCGGGCAAGCGGGGTCGCTTTGGTACTGGGGTCGCTCGCCGCGACCGCGCTCGTGTTCGGCGCCGCGCTCGCGGCGGCGCTCGAGGCCGCTACGGCCGCCGCGCCAGCACCGCTCATCCGCGCCAAGACCGCACCGACCTTGACCGTGTCGTCCTCTTGCAGTGTCAACTCGGTGATCGTCCCGTCGCTCGGGGCCGGGACCTCGGCGTCGACCTTGTCGGTCGAGACCTCGACGATGACATCGCCCTCGGCAACCGCTTGACCGACCGCGACCCGGTACTCCAAGACCGTTCCCTCGGTCACCGATTCGCCCATCTCCGGCATCGTGATCTCGACGATTGCCGCCGCCTCGCCGCCGCCGCTCGCCGCCTCGCCGGCGCCGTCTGACGCGGTGCTCGCACCGGCGGCTGGCGCGGTCGCGGCGGGATCGATCTCCGCCAGCACCTCACCCACCTGGACATCCTCGTCGGCGGCCTTGAAGATTTTCGTGATCGTGCCGCTGACCGGGGCTGGCACCTCGGCGTCAACCTTGTCGGTCGAGACCTCGACAACGGTCGCGCCCTCCTCGACGTAGTCGCCCTCGGCGACGTGCCACTCGAGCACCGTACCTTCGGTTACCGATTCGCCCATCGCGGGCATCTCAATCTGGGTGGCCATCTGATTCGTGCAGCGCCTTATCGTCGTCGTTTTGCAGCGGCTCTCGGACTATATGGCCTGCCCGCCGGATGTGTTTCGGATCACCGCCCCCGGGTCGTTGCCGGGCGAGGGCCGATAAGGCTCGACTGTGTAGCCTCGGCCCCGCAGGCCCGCCAGTCCCGGAGGCAGGAATACAGACAGGAGATTCGCAGCAATGAGTTACTTCGTAACCGGTGCAACCGGCTTCATTGGACGCCATCTGATCGAGCGACTGTTGCAGCGCGAAGGAACGATCTACCTGCTGGTCCGCGACGCCTCGCGGGGTCGGCTCGACGAGTTGATCGCGGACTGGGGCGCTGCGCCGGGCCGAGTCGTCCCGGTCATCGGCGATCTGACCGATCCCGGCCTGCTCGGGATCAGCGGCGAGCAACTGGCGGCGATCCGCGGCAACGTCAAGCACCTGTTCCATCTCGCGGCGGTTTACGACATTCAGGCCGACGCCGACTCGCAGCGGGCCGCCAACGTCGAGGGCACCCGCAACGTCGTCGAGCTGGCAAACGCAATCGAGGCCGGGTGCGTCCATATGACCTCCTCGATCGCGGCGGCCGGATTGTTCAAGGGGACCTTTCACGAGTCGATGTTCAACGAGGCTCAGGCGATCGACAACCACCCCTACTTCGAGACCAAGCACCTCTCCGAGAAGGTGGTGCGAGAGGACTGCCAGCGCCCGTGGCGGGTCTACCGCCCCGGAATCGTGGTCGGCCATTCGCAGACCGGCGAGATCGACAAGATCGACGGTCCCTACTACTTCTTCAAGCTGATTCAGAAGATCCGATCGGTGATGCCGCCGTGGATGCCGCAGATCGGGGTCGAGGGCCGCAAGATCAACGTTGTCCCGGTCGACTACGTGGCGGCGGCGATGGATCACATCGCGCACCGCCCCGGCCTCAACTTCAAGGCATTCCACCTGACCGACCCCGACCCTCGCACGGCCGGGCAGCTGATCAACATTTTCGCCAAGGCCGCGCACGCGCCCGGCTTCGGGCTCAGGGTCGACCCGAAGATGTTCGCGATCGTGCCGCCGGCCGTTCGCGCCGGATTGATGATGCTGCCGCCGGTCAGGCGAATCAGCGACAACCTGCTGAGCGACCTCGGGATTCCGCGCGAGGTGCTGGTCTACGTCAACTACCCGACCGATTTCGACTGCCGCGAGGCCGAGGCGGCGCTTCAGGGCTCCGGGATTTCCTGCCCGCCGTTGGAGAGCTACGCCGAGGTCCTATGGGACTACTGGGAGCGCAACCTCGACCCCGACCTGTTCCGGGACCGCTCGCTGGCGGGAGCGATCGCGGGCAAGCGGGTCATGATCACCGGCGCCTCGTCGGGAATCGGAAAGGCGGCGGCGCTTGAGGTCGCGGCCGCCGGTGGGATCGTCTTGTTGGTGGCACGGACCCCGGAGAAGCTCGAGCAGACCCGCGAGGAGATCGAAGCGGCAGGCGGCGAGGCATATACCCACCCTTGTGATCTCGCCGATATGGCGGAGATCGATCGGATGGCCGAGGAGGTGATCGCCGAGCACGGCGGGGTCGATGTCCTGGTTAACAACGCTGGCCGTTCGATCCGGCGTTCGCTGGCGCTCAGCTACGACCGCTTCCACGACTTTGAACGGACGATGCAGCTCAACTACTTCGGCGCGGTCCGGCTGATTTTGAAACTGGTGCCGGGAATGCGGCAGCGGGGCAGCGGGCACGTCATTAACATCAGCTCGATCGGGGTGCAGACCAATACGCCTCGGTTCAGCGCCTACGTCGCCTCAAAGTCGGCGCTTGACGCCTTCAGTCGCTGCGTCGCCTCGGAGATCGTCGACGACGGGGTCAAGATCACGACGATTCACATGCCGCTGGTCCGGACCCCGATGATCGCGCCGACCAAGATCTATGACGCCTTTCCGACGATCAGTCCGGAGGAGGCGGCGGAGATGATCACGGCGGCGATGATTACCCGGCCGAAGAAGGTCGCGACCGGGCTTGGCAGCTTCGGTGAGGTGATGTATGCGCTGAGCCCGAACTCGATGGACGCGATCCTCAATACGGGCTACAAGTTGTTTCCTGATTCATCGGCGGCGAAGGGCGATCGCGACTCAGGGGCCTCCGAGCAGGCCTCGACCGAGGGGATCGCCTTCGCGCACCTGATGAAGGGCGTTCACTGGTAGTCGGCGTCGGCCGCGCGGATCGTCGCGTCAAGGCCGCCGACCCGCGAATATTCGCCCGACGGCAGCGAGGTCCAGACGGCCCCGTCGCGACCGAGACGGGCGGCCGGTTCGATCAGGGTGAGGCCGCTGAAGCGGCCCGCGCCGTCGTAGATCCAACGATCCCCTTCCGGATTGGAGACGATCCGCTCGTCGTCACCCCGGCTGCCGGGGCCGAGGTTGGCGTAGGCGACATCGCTTGCGGCGTCGTAGACGACGTAGGGGAAGTTGTAGCGGCCAATCCGGAGGGTCAAGCCGACCAGGCTAGCGACCGACTGTTAGGTTGACGGGCGATGGGAGCGGTTTTAGCCAACGGCGGGCGCGGATTGGCCGCGCTTTTTCTGATCATTGCGCTGATCGGTTGCGGCGATCAGAGTGATCCGGCGACGATCGGCGACGATCCGAAGGCCGAACCGGAACCGACCGCTGCCAACTTCAAGCTCGACGCCGACGCCGCCTGCGCCGACGCTCGCCGTGAGCTGGTCAACTCGACTGAGTTCGGGGGGATCGCCAAGACGAAGCAGTTCGCCGGGGTTGCGATGCGGGTCGTCCACGCCTTGCGCGGTCGGTTGGCACAGCTTGAGCTGCCCGATCGTCTCCGCGTCGACCGCGCCCGCCTCACCACCGAGCTCGATGTCGCCTTCCGACAGCTCGGGTTCGTTCGAGACGCCGCCCGCGCCCGCGACCGCGACGCGATGGCGGGCGCCCTGGCGGAACTCGACGAGTCCTTTGGCGAGGCCGCCAGGTTGATGAAGCTTGGCGAGTGCGCCGCCTTTTCGAACGCTGTCGTTCGCAATCCCTGACCCGGGCGCCGCCGCCGGACAGCTCGATGGCCGAGGCGGATCGGCTGGGCGCGAGATTCGCGGTGCGCTTGCTCGCTCAGGTTTGGCGCCGCCTCCGACTTCAAACCGCTCGTCAACCCCGATCAGTGGGGCGACCTCGCGTCCTTTCGCGAGGCCGCCGGGCGCTGGTGAGCGGTCAGCCGTCCCGGGGCGAGGTTTGGTGGTGCGAGTTGCCCCAGATCGCGCCCGGTCCGGTCGTGATGCTGACCTGCGACGTTGCGATTCTCCGCCTTCGGCGGGCGCTGGTGGCGCCCTGTACGACGAAGGTCAGATCAGAGGGCTTGCGAGCGAAGTAGGGTTCGAGTCCCATCAAGACCCGGTCCCGATGGCTTGCCCGGTCAACCTTGATTCGGTCGAGAGCGCTGCACTCGGCCCGATCGTCGATCGCTTGGGCCGGTTCAGCGATGCTCGCATGCGGCGGGTGTCGCCGCGATCTCACCGGGGTCTCGCGGCCTGAGCGGCCGATCGGGCAAACTAGGTCGGTGATGTCCCGGTGACGGCTCGGTGGAGGATCGCCACGGCCACGCTCGTCGTGGCCGCACTGCTCGGAGCACCGGGACCGCTCAGCACGGTACCGTCGGCGGCCGCGGCCCGCTATACCGAGGTCCCGTTCGATTCGCTCGCAACCGACGATCGCGTCGTCGCCTCGCTGGTCCGGATCGAGCAGCCGCTGCCCGACGAGCTTGGCGCGCCGCGCGCCTGCGACTTCATTGAGTCCGAGCGCTGGCGGACCCGTGGCGGCCCGAAGCGCACCGCCCGGGCCGACATCGTCTTTGTTGCGATCCCGGGTTTCCTCGGCGGCGCCGGTTCGTTTGATCAGCTCGCCCGCAACACCGTCTTGCGCGCCTCGCGCCACGGCCGCGACGCCGAGTTCTACGCGCTCGACCGCCGCGCCAACTGCCTTGAGGACGACCACGGGATCGCCGCCGCCGTGGCGGCCGCCGATCCGCGGCGGGCCTACGACTACTACTGGAACCGCGCCGAGGTCGCGGGGCGCCGCTTCGGCGGCTTTGAGACCGCAACCAGCGCCTCGTTTGTCGGTTCGTTCGGCCTCAAACGGACGATGCGCGATTGGAACACCGTCGTCAAGGCGATCATGCCGGGGCGAAAGCGTCGCGCCCGCAAGCTCCTGTGCGGCGGCCACTCGCTCGGCGGTCCGCTGACGGCGCTGTTTTCAAGCTGGGACTTCGACGGCGATCCCTCGACCCACAGTGACGCCGGCTACAAGCAGTGCGCGGGCCTGTTTGGGCTCGACACGACGGTTTCGATCGGCAGCGGCGGCGGCTCTGCGGTCAGCGGCCCCCTGCTCGATCTCGCCAACGCCAGTCCAGCGCCGTTTCTCGACGTCACCCCGCTTACCCCCGAGACGATCCAACTTACCGCGGCCTTCGGGGTTGGCGCCTATTTCCGCCCCGACGGGACCGAGCTGATCGACGGGCTTCCTTCAACTGCGAACATCGAGGGGGCAAACCGCGCCCTGTTCTCGCGTGACGCGGCCCAGGCGGCAACCGGGATCCCCGATATCCGTGACTTCGAGCTCAGCAACGAGACGGTGATGGGCGGCGTCTTCGACGACAACTCGGCGAACTCGCTGAGTTTCATCCGGGCGAGCCTCGGCTTCCTCGCACCGGGTCGGCCGCTCGTCGACAAGAACTTCCCCAACCCCGGTGACGGCACCTACGCACTGCCCGACGATCCCGCCGCCGGGCACTACAACTGGGACAGCTACGCCGAAGTTGGACGGGGCGGTCGCGAGATCACGGCGAACGACGGGGGCCTGGCCTATACCAACCGCGAGAGTGAGATCTCCAGCCTGAAGCAGTTCTCGCGCGCCTTCATCGACGGTCCGATCAACTTCATCGAGCAGTACTTCCCGACGAAGCTGATCACCGATGTCGCCGCCGCCGAGACCGGATCGTTCGATGAGGTCGCCTACAACGGCCCGGCGAAACGCCCGGTGTTGCTCCTCCACGCCGGTGACAGCTCGAGCAACGGCGGTATCGACTCGGGGCCGCCGATCGCCGGGTCAGCCGCAAACGAGCGCCCGCTCAGCGCCGATTGGACCCTGCCCGGCTACAACCACCTCGATGTGCTGACCGCAGCCCGCCGCCAAAATGACCACCGCCCCGAACCGACCTCGACCCTGCTCGCCGATTGGGGCCGCGCCGTCGTCAAGATGCGCCGGACCAAACCGAACGGACCGGGCGAGCGATAAACGGGGGGGTGAGGCCGCGCTGTCGCGATCGCCGCTTACGCCGCCCCGTCTCGACGCGATCACGCGGGGTTGCCCTCGGCAGAGGCCATCGCGTCATTCAGGCCAAAGCCGGGAGCAGCGGCGTCGGCGCCGAGAATTGGGTTGGTCCGACTGACGCCGGGCCAGAGCGGGCTGGAGAATGAGTCAAAGGCTCAGGCGGAGCAGGTGCGGTCGATTTCGGCGGCGCGACTTGGTGCGGCGGCCGGCTATCTCGGGGCCTCCCGAGCTGGGTCGGATCGACCTGGCATTGTGGCTGCATCTCGCTCTGTAATGCCCACATCGACAAGGCGGTTTGGGGGAGTCACCTGGCCGGAGCCCCTCCTAGCAAGATGGTGGAGCGCGGGGCGAACCGCCCTCATCGCTGCCGCTTTGCTTGGATCGACTGCCAAGTCTTCGGCCAAAGCTGCTCGTCATCGGACGGTCGCACCGGTTCCGGTGCGTCAATGCGGCGCGATAACTCTTGGGCTCGGCGACGTTGGGCAGGATCGGTCATGGGACGAAAGGACGCCTTCGTCTTGTCACGATGGCAGCGTGCGCACAGCGCTTGCAGGTTGACCATGTCGTTCAAGTCAGCGTCGAGGCTTCCATCGATATGGTCGATCTCGGATGCGCCGTCGCCGCAGATTTGACATTGGCGCATGTCACGGGTGAACACTGCCTTCCGCCTATCCGCCGAGAGGCGACGACGCGACTCGGGATAACCGCCGCCGAGGAGAATGGCCATCTTGATGTCTACCGCCTCGCTAACCTCTGGCCTCGCGATCCTCCCGTCGCGGTTCACGGCACGGATGTATCGGATCGTCTTTGCCTCCTCTTGGCAAAGTTCCGAGCAGTAGAGCTGCGCGGTCGTGATGCGCTTGTCGCAGTTGACGCAACAGAACTCCGATGTTTCCGGCCCCGGCACGTGGGTATCGTCCCCCATTGCAAGCTGGGAAGTCGGGCCCACTGGTCGCCGACCGACGGCTGGGTATCGGCGGCGGGCGCGCCAGTGAAGGCCGACGCGACATCCTGACGGGGTTGTCCGGCCATCTGTGCGGGGTCCTGCGTAAGCGCCGCCGCCGGGTCGGACGCCCAGCGCGCGCGTGGCTCGGTGCCGGAGTGGCCACCCGGGTGATTGCTAGCATTGCTAGCAATGGCAGCGCTCAGTATCCGCAACCTCGACGACAGGGTCCGCGATCGACTTCGGGTGCGCGCCGCAGCCAACGGCCGCTCGATGGAAGCGGAGGCGCGGACAATCCTCGCGGAGGCCGTCGGCGGCCAGCGAAACGAGCCCGATCTGTTCTGCTCGTTGCTGGCTCGCTTCGACGCCGAGGGCGGGATCGAGCTTGAGATACCGAGCCGGGATGATCGCCCCCGCGCCGCCAACTTTGAGCAGTGATTGTCCTTGACACCAATGTCGTCTCCGAGCTGATGCGACCGCAGCCCGATCCCGCGGTCAGGAATTGGGTTCTGGCCCGCAGTCCCGGGGAAGCGGTGACGACGACGATCACTCTCGCCGAGATCCGCTGCGGACTCGAACGCCTGGATCCAGGGGCGCGACGTGCGAGGCTCAGCGCGATCGCCGACTAGCTTTTCGGCCGCTTCGCCGCTCAGATCCTGAGTTTTGATCGTGCGGCGGCGGAGCGCTACCCGGAGGTGGCGGTAGCTTGCGAGCGTGCCGGACGGCCGATCCACGGATTCGATACCCAAATTGGCGCGGTGTGCCTCAGTCGAGGTGCGGCACTGGCTACCCGCAATCGACCCGATTTCGAAGGCATCGGCCTCGAGATCGTCGATCCGTGGACGAGTGATTACGAGTAGGGAGTAGGGGGTGTGGGCGAAGGCAGGTCGCCCGGCGCTATCACCCGAGCTCCCACGGTGCTTGGGCATCGAAGCGATCCCCAAGCTGGGCGGCGTCGCAGTCGTAGCGGTCACTTCCGACGTGCGTTCCTACCGGTAGCTGAGGCTCGGGTGGTCAGCGGGTGGTGGTTGGCGGCGCCTCCCGGGCGCTCTGATTGTCGAACCGCTAGGTTTACTGCCGCTGTGGACCTGACCCTGACGCCCGAGGAAACCGCTTTCCGCGATCAGGTTCGCGATTGGCTGGAGGCCAACCGCCCCGGCCCGGTGCCTGACGGCGACGAGGAGTCGCGATTTGAGTTCACCCGAGCCTGGCAGCGGACTCTGCACGCCGCCGGTTGGGCCGGAGTCTCGTGGCCTACCGAGTACGGCGGCCGCGGCGCCAGCTTGCTCGAGGCGGCGATCTTCTCCGGTGAAATGGCCCGCGCCAAGGCGCCCCGACCCGCCAATGTCTTGGGGTTGGTGATGGGTGGTCCGGTGGTGATGGCGCACGGAACCGAAGAGCAAAAGGAGCGCTTCCTTGAGCCAATCTTGTCGGGCGAGGAGATCTGGTGCCAGGGCTTCTCGGAGCCGGAGTCCGGCTCCGACCTGGCCTCGTTGAAGACGCGCGCCACCAAGCATGACGGCGGCTGGCGGATTAACGGCCAGAAGGTTTGGACGACCTTGGCCCATGTCTCGAAGTGGTGCATGTTGGTGGCCCGCTCAGACCCGGGGTCGAGCAAGCACGCCGGGCTCACCTACTTCATCTGCGACATGGAGCAAGCGGGGATCGAGGTGCGTCCGCTGATCCAGATCACCGGCGAGGCCGAGTTCAACGAGGTCTTCTTCAACGACGCCTGGGTGCCTGAGGAGAACGTGATCGGTGGCGAAGGCAACGGTTGGATGGTCGCGATCACGACCTTGATGAACGAGCGGGCCGGGCTCGGGGCCTCGGCGGCGGTCGGCCTCAGCAACGACCTCGATGCGCTGATCGAGCTGTGCAACCGGCGTGGCTGCGGCGGCGACGTTCGGATCCGCGATCGAATCGCTCGTCTCAAGATTGGGATCGAGGCGCTGCGACTCGGCTCGATGCGCTCGTTGACGGCCCAGATCCGCACCGGCATCCCGGGCCCGGAAGGCTCGGTGGCAAAGTTGCAGTGGTCTTCGACTAACCAGGCGCTGGCCGAGCTGGCAACCGAGGTGCTGGGACCGGCCGGGCTTGAGCGCAATGGCGAGTGGGCCTACAAGATGCTGCGTTCGCGGGCCAACTCGATCGAGGGCGGGACCACCGAGGTTCTGAAAAACATCGTCGCCGAGCGGGTGCTCGGCCTGCCAAAGCTGCGGTAGACAAAACCGGATCGGCGATCACAGATGGACTTTGGATTTAACGATGAGCAGCGCGAGATCAAGCAGACGGCGCGGGCGTTTTGCGCCGATCGCTTCAAACCCGAGGTGGTTCGAAACCTCGCCGAGGCAGAGCGCTATGACGACGATCTGTGGACGCAGATGGTCGAGCTGGGCTGGCCGGGGATTGCGATCGACGAGCGCTTTGGTGGCCAGGGCCTCGGTCTGATCGAGCTGGTATTGCTGGCCGAGGAACTCGGCTACGCCTGCGCGCCGAGCCCGTTTTTGGCCCAAGCGTTGAGCGCGCTGGCCCTCCAAGTGGCGGGTTCGCAGGCGCTGCAAGAGCGCTACCTCCCCGGGTTGGCGAGTGCGAGCAGCCGCGGCGCTGTCGGCACCGACGAGCTTTGCATCGACCCCGAGGGCGCCGATCTGCTGGTTTTGTTCAGCGACGATCAGGCGCGGGCGGTCGAGGCGGCAGACGCCGAGGTGCAAGGGCTTTTGACGATCGATCAGACCCGCCGCTACGGGGTTGTCGGGCCCGCTGGAGAACCGCTTGGCGGCGAAACCGAGGCGATAGCCGGGGCGCGCGATCGGATCGCCGTGGCAATCGCCGCCGACAGCCTCGGCCTCGCCCAGCGGGCGCTGGACATGTCGGTTGCCTACGCCGCGGAGCGCCGTCAATTCGAGCGTCCGATCGGCGCCTATCAGGGGGTTTCACACCGCTGCGCCGAGATGCTTTGGGCGGTCGAGGAGGCGCGGTCGCTCGTCTACTACGCCGCCTGGGCCGCCGATTCGGAGCCCGCCTCGCTGCCGCTCGCGGCGGCGATGGCGAAGGCCCGGGCCAGTGACGCGGCCTGGGAGGTCTGCAAGGACGCCGTTCAGGTGCACGGCGGGATCGGCTTCACCTGGGAGCACGACCTGCACTTCCTTCTCAAGCGCGCCCGCGCCAACACCCAGCTGTTTGGCGGCGGCGCCCGCCACCGCGAGCGCGTCGCCGAACTTGTCGGCCTCTAAGACACCGCTAAGGCATCGGCCACTCAGGCAGAAACTTTAGGCCTGCAGGATCGCTCCCAGTTCAAGGGATCGGGCGCGGTGGGGGGAACTCTTCCGCATGGGCCTGATTTCTCCAAGCGACGCGCGAGCACGATTCGTCGGCGTCGTGTTGTTGGTTGTGATCGCATTCCTCCACCTGCTCGCGGTCTCCGGTATCGTCGAACAGGGTGCGGGCTACGTCACCATCGCTTTCTTCGCCCTGGTCGCGGCCTGCTTGTTGCTCGTGATCGCGCTGGTCCGCGCCCCGGCCTCGATGGTGCGCG
This sequence comes from bacterium, assembly GCA_023251975.1. Lineage (GTDB taxonomy): Bacteria > Actinomycetota > Thermoleophilia > Solirubrobacterales > 70-9 > JAHEXU01. Next base: position 31,325 of record JAHEXU010000004.1, read on the forward strand.
GCTTCTGGGTCGGCGGCTGCTTGCTCGCCGCCACGGCGCTGGTTGCCTTTCTTCTCAGCCGTAGCTTCGGCCTGCCGGGACTGGCAGAGGAGCGCGGCCACTGGTTCGATCTCGTCGGCCTGCTCGCCTGCTACTGCGAGATCATGCTGGTTGCGCTTGCCGGGGTCGCCTGTCGCGAGTTGACCCTGGCCGGGGTTGTCAACCGACCCCCCGATTTCAGGTTGATGATGCCGCTCGCCCCGGCCGTCTACATCGCCTTGGCGCTGGCGATCCCGGCCGCCGCGCTCGGTAACGAGGCGACTCCCGACAAGCCCGATAAGTCGCTTGCCGACGCGCTCGAGGCCTCCGCTTCAAACTCCCCTGCGACGGCTACGAGCCCGGCTGATCCGCTGCTTGGCAGCTTCGAACTCGGGATCGCTCTGCTGTTCTGTCTCCTCTTCATCCGCTGGGCTCAGGTCGGCCTGCGCGGGCGCGTCGCCGCGTACTGATAGATCGAGGCGCCGCTGACGACCGCGTCCGGGTCCGCCGTTTCGTAGCGAACTCGCAGCAAGGCGACGCGGTTGCCGGGGCCGCGTCCAACCGGGCCGAGCCGGTAGTCGGCCGGCGGCGTGCCGAGCGGACGTTCGGTCGGCCCGGCCGGCCGACGCGGCTTGGTCGCCGACGGACGACCCGGGTCGGGGTCGGAGGCGCCGGTTTCGGCGGGCGTTTTCAGCGCCACCGCGCCGAGCGCCGCCTCAACCTCGCTGCGCGGTAGACCGACCAGCGAGTGACACCGCGTCAACCGCAGCGCCAAGGCGTAACGCGCTGTTCGCCCCGCTGCGGTCGGTCGGGTCGCGCCCGGCAGATCGTTCCAGGCGGCGCTGTCAAAGCCCTCGAGGCTGCCCGTCCCCGAGCAGTCGTGGGTAAGCGTCGTGTCTGCCTCCCCCCGAGCATCGCGGTCCGCCCCGCCGCTCGAACCCCCGCTCGCACCCCCGCTCGGGTTGTCCCCGCAGCCGAGCAGTCCTGACGCCGCCAGCGCCGTCAGCACCGTCAGCGCCAGTCGGGGTGGTGTGGGCAGGCGGCTCACTCGATCACCTCGACATCGGAGGCGAGTCGCGTCTCGCCCCGCAGTCGGTAGGAGATGTCGATCGTTTCATTTTTTCGGTAGGTGCCGACCAGCCCGATCCACATCGACAGCCAGCGCAGACCGCCGAGCTTGCCCTCCTTGACGATCGGCCGAGCGAATCGAACCTCGCTGCCGATCAGCTTGTAGCCGACCCCCTCGGCTTGTTCGATCCCGTTGATGTAGACCGCGATCGGGCGCTCGGCGCCTCGCGGCAAGATGACCCGGGATCCGACCTCGATGCTGCCGTCCTCGCGGGGCGCGCTCATTCGCTCAGCTCCTGGCGGACCAGCTCCATCGTTGCGCTCGTTTTGGGGCCGCTTCGCAGTGGCCTACGGCCAGCCAACCCGGCTTGGGCACGGTATGGGACCAGGCTGCCGTCGCCCATCACGTCGACCCCGGCGACCCGGCGGCGCCGCCGCGGTCCGGTCGAGATTTCAAGCCGCGCCGCGACCTGTCGGCGGGGCTCGAAATCGCGCAGCATCGAGACCTGCTTGAGCGGTCCTGCCGCCACCACGCGCTCGGCCCGTAGTTGAAGCGCCGCCACCGCCTCATCGAGGTTCGCGTATTCGTCGCGCTCAACCTGCGGCCCCTGCCGGGCGGTCAGTCGGAACCGATCCATCCCGTCGGGCCGCCGCGCCCTCAGGCGCCGCGGCGCGACTTGACCGGGCGACGGGCGGGCGGTCCGGCGATCTTCTCAGGGCCGTTTCGGTCCTCGATCGGGACGTAGTCGAGGTCGCGGTCGCCGGTGTAGATCTGGCGGGGACGGGCGATCTTCTGCTCGCTGTCGTCGGTCATCTCGAGCCATTGCGAGATCCAGCCCGAGGTCCTCGGAATCGCGAAGATCACCGTGAACATCGCGGCCGGGATGCCGAGTGCCTCGTAGATCAGGCCCGAGTAGAAGTCGACGTTCGGGTAGAGCTTTCGCGAGGTAAAGAACTCGTCGTCGAGCGCCCGTTTTTCGAGTTCGGTCGCGATCTCGACCAGCGGGTTGTCGAGGCCGACCGCGTCGAGCACCTCGTCGACGTGCTTTTTGATGATCCGGGCGCGCGGGTCGTAGTTCTTGTAGACGCGGTGCCCGAAGCCCATCAGCTTCTCTTCGCGCGCCTTTACCCCGTTGAGGAAGTCGGGGATGTTGTCGACCGTCTCGATCCGGCGCAGCATTCGCAGCACCTGCTCGTTGGCACCGCCGTGCAGCGGGCCATACAACGCCGCCACCCCGGCGGCGACCGCCGAGTAGGGGTCGACCTGCGAGGAGCCGACCGAGCGCACCGCGCTGGTCGAGCAGTTCTGCTCGTGATCGGCGTGGAGGATGAACAGGACATCAAGCGCCCGCTCGAGCCGTGGATCGGGCTCGAACTTAACCTCGGTCATTTTCCGCAGCATGTTGAGGAAGTTGCCCGCGTAGGAGAGGTCGTTGTCGGGGTAGATGTAGGGGAGTCCGAGGCTGTGGCGATAGGAGAAGGCGGCCAGGGTCGGCATCTTCGCGATCATCCGGATCGCCGCCATGTAGCGTTCCTCGGGGTCTTCGATCATCTTCGCGTCGGGGTAGAAGGTCGACATCGCCCCGACCGCCGAGACCAGCATCCCCATCGGGTGGGCGTCGTAGCGGAACCCCTCCAGCATCGCCTTGATGTCCTCGTGAACGAAGGTGTGGTGGGTCACATCCCAGACCCAGCGCTCAAGCTGCGGGGTGGTCGGCAACTCGCCGAAGACCAACAGGTAGGCGACCTCGAGGTAGGAGGAGTGCTCGCAAAGCGCCTCGATCGGGTAGCCGCGATGCTGCAAGATTCCCTTGTCGCCGTCGATGTAGGTGATCGCGGATCGACACGACGCCGTATTGGTGTAGGCGGGGTCGTAGGTCATCATCCCGAAGTCGTCCGGGTTGACCTTGATCTGGCGCAGATCGATTGCCCGAATCGTCTCGTCGGTGATCGGGACCTCGTAGCTCTTGCCGGTCCGGTTGTCGGTGATCGTCAGGGTTTCGGATACCCCGGACTCAATCGATGATTCTTCAGTTCCCATCAGCCCTCCAACGGCCCATCAAGTGTGGATACGGCGAGCGCGCAGTATCGCAGGCCGGGGCCGCCTTCAACCGGGCGCCTACCCGCCGAAATGCGTCAGGGCACGGAACTCGGCCAGTCGTTCCTCGATCGCAGGCCTGGTCAGGCGTGCCACCCGGTCGGTTCCGAAGTCCTCGACGTTGAACGAGGCGAGGACCGATCCGTAGGCCATTGCGCGCTTCAGCTCGCGGCTTGAAATCGAGTCGGAGCCGATCGAATCGAGGTAGCCCAAGAAGCCGCCGGCGAAGCTGTCGCCGGCCCCGGTCGGGTCGCGGACCTCGTCGAGCAGCATCGCTGGGATCGCGATTCGATCCTCGGCGGTAAACAACGCCGCGCCGTACTCGCCGCGCTTTGCAACCACAATCGAGGGACCAGCTTCGATCAGCTTGGCGGCGGCCTTGACGAGGTTCGGATGGCCGGTCAGCATCCGCACTTCGGCGTCGTTGAGCAGCACGCAGTCGACCTCGGCGATCGCCGCGAGCAGCGACTCGCGGGCGATCTCGATCCACAGGTTCATCGAGTCGAGGGCGACAAATCGGGCCGCGTCGGCCTCGCCGCGAACCCGCCGCTGCAGATCCGGTTGGATGTTGCCCAAGAATAGGGTCGAGGCGGCGCGGGCCTGCTCGGTCAGCTTCGGCTCGAAGTCGGCGAAAACGTTGAGCTCGGTCTGGTCGGTGTGCGCGAGGTTCATGTCGTGCTCGTAGTGACCCGCCCAAAAAAAGGTCTTGGCGCCGTCGATTCGCTCGATCTCGGCGGTCTCGATCCCGGCCTCGTCGAGCAGCCCGAACTCCGCGTCGCCAAAGTCCTCGCCAACCGGTCCGATGATCCGGACATCGGTAAAGAAGCGAGCCGCCAGCGCGAAGTGGACCGCTGAGCCGCCGAGCATCCGCTCGCGCGCCCCAAACGGAGTCCGCACCGAGTCGAAGGCGATTGATCCAACTGCGGTCAGGGCCATCAGCGCCGCAGTCTCCCATAAGATGCCGAGCGATGCGGGCGATTCAGATAAACCGGTTCGGCGGTCCCGAAGTGCTCGAACTGTCCGAGTTGCCCGATCCGGTCGCCGGTCCCGGCGAGGTGGTCGTCGAGGTCGCACGGGCCGGAATGAACTTCGCCGACACCCACCAGCGCCGCGATGATTACCTGGCGAAGGCGACCTTGCCGCTGATTCCGGGCGCCGAGGTAGCGGGCCGGACCGCCGACGGCCGCCGGGTTGCCGCGATCTTGATGAGCGGCGGCTACGCCGAGCGGGTCGCGGTCCACCAAGCCGGACTGATCGAGATTCCCGACCCGGTCGGCGACGATCAGGCGGCGGCGCTTTTGCTGCAGGGGTTGACCGCCTCGGCGCTGCTTCGCCAGTGCGCGCGGATCGCCCCCGGCGAGTCGGTATTAGTCCAGGCGGCCGGTGGCGGTACCGGGACCCTGGCGGTCCAACTGGCGAAGCAATTCGGCGCCGGTCGCGTTGTCGCGATGGCTTCGAGTGAGCAGAAGCGAGCGCTGGCAGCTCGGCTCGGCGCCGACGCCTGCGTCGATTCGCGACTCGCCGGAGACGAACTCGCCAGCGCGCTGTCGGAGGCCAACCAAGGCCGCAAGCTCGATGTTGTTTTGGAGATGAGCGGCGGCGAGACCTTCGATGTCTGTCTTGAGGCGCTGGCACCGTTCGGTCGCTTGGTCAGTTTCGGGATTGCCTCGCGGCAGCCCAATCAGGTGCAAACCCAGGACCTGATGCGAACCAGCCGGGCTGTGGTCGGTTTTTGGCTGGTCCATCTGCTCGGCCGTCCGGAGGTGGCGGCCGCTGCGATCGCCGAGCTTTTCGAATCGGTGGCGAGCGGACGGCTCGAGGTTGTGATCGGCGGGGTTTATCCGTTGGCGCAAGCCGGGGAGGCGCAGATCGCGCTTGGCGAACGGCGCACGCAGGGCAAGCTCCTGCTCGATCCGTCAAGCTGATCGACTGATGTCGCAAACGCAGACGATGACGTTCAGGGAACTCGGGCTGTCCGAGTCTCTTCTCACCGCGCTCGACGAGCTCGGATTCGAGCAGCCCTCCCCGATCCAAGAGCAGGCGATCCCGCAATTGCTCGACGGCCACGATGTGATCGGCCAGGCCCAGACCGGGACCGGCAAGACCGCGGCGTTCGGCCTGCCGCTGCTGCAATACCTCGACCCCGGCAGCGACGAGACGCAGGCGATCGTGCTCACCCCGACCCGCGAGCTGTGCATTCAGGTCACGCAGGCGCTTCGCTCCTACGCCGAGCATCTCGACATCAACGTTGTCGCGGTCTTCGGCGGCGCCCCGATCGCGGAGCAAAAGGCCCGGGTCCGCTCCGGCGCCCACGTCGTCGTCGCGACCGTGGGGCGGATGAAGGACCTGATCTCGCGCCACGCGCTGGTTTTGACCGCGGTCCGCTTCGTAGTGCTCGACGAGGCCGACGAGATGCTCGACCTCGGCTTTATCGAGGATGTCGAGCGGATCCTGCGGATGTGCCCGTCGGGCCGCCAGACCCTTCTGTTCAGCGCCACGATGCCGGAGCCGGTCGAGCGGCTCGCCCAGCAATACATGTATGACCCGGTGACGATCAGGATCACCCCAAAGGTCCTGACTGTCGAGGCGATCGAACAGGCCTACGTTCCGGTTGCCGAGAAGGACAAGACCGACAAACTGATCGAGATCCTGAGGGTGGAGGAGCCCGAGCAGGCGATTGTTTTCTGCCGAACCAAGATCGGCACCTCGCGGCTCGACAAGCGGTTGCGCGATCGCGGCCTCCCCTGCAAGGCGCTGCACGGCGACCTCAGCCAGGGCCAGCGCGACGGTGTGATGATCTCGTTCAAGGAGCACAAGCACCCGCTGTTGGTGGCGACCGACGTGGCGGCTCGCGGCCTCGACATCGAGCACGTCACCCACGTAATCAACTTCGATGTCCCGAACACGACCGAGATCTATGTGCATCGGATCGGCCGCACCGGGCGGGTCGGTCGGACCGGCCGCGCGATCACCCTGATCACTCCGAAACAAGAGGACGATCTGCGTCGGATTGAGCGCGAGGCAAAGGTTTCGATCGGCGAATGGGAATCGCCGGAAGAGCGGCTCGAGCACGCGCCGCGACCGCGCCGGCGCGATCACTCGGAGGACCGCGAGCGCCGCGCCGCCAAGCCGCCGCCGAGCGAACCGACCGCCGCGGACGGCGCCGAGTTCGCCGAGCTCGTCGAGCCGGAGGTGTCCGGGCAAGCGCCGGGTCCAGCGTCGGCTGACGGCGATCACGCCAAGCTATTCTTGAATCGTGGCGCGGGCAGCGGGTTGAGCGAGGACGACATCCGCTGGGCGCTGGTCGAGGGTGCGGTCTTGCCCGCCCAGTCGATCCACGACATCCGCGTTTTGGAGCGATTCAGCTTCGTCGACATCGATGACGCCTTTGCCGAGCAGGCCGTGGAGCGACTTGACGGCACCAAGATCGCGGGCAAGCAGATCCGGATCGAGTACGCCAACGGCTGAGCGGCGACCGAGCGCCGCGCGCTCGGTCGAGGGTCGCCCCGCCCCTACCCTGTGGCGATGGCGACTCGCCTGACAAACACCGTTCGGGCTCGGCCGATCCCGGTCGCCGTAGCGATTTCGGCGCTGGCCAGCCTCGCCTACCTACTGTGGGATCCGCACCCGCTCGATCTTGCCGCCCAGACCTTCCGGGCCGACCTTTGGGAGAGCGACGGCTGGGTGCTGTGGAGCCCGGACTGGTACGGCGGCCACACGATCCCCGGCTACAGCCTCCTCTACCCGCCGTTGGCGGCGCTTTTGACGCCGAACCTGCTGGGGCTGATCTGCTCGCTCAGCGCGGCGGCACTGTTTGGCATCGCCGCTCGCCGCGCCTACGGGGAGCAGGCCTGGCTTGGCACACTCTGGTTTGGCCTCGCCTCGACGGTCGCGCTTTACGGCGGCCGCCTCACCTTCGGGCTCGGGATCGTGTTCGGCCTCGGCTGCGTCTTGGCAATCCAAAGTCGCCGACCGGTCGCGGCGGCGCTGGCCGCCGCCGGTTCGAGCTGTGCCAGCCCGGTTGCCGGGTTGTTCGTCGCAATTGCCGCTTCCGGGGTGGTTTTGAGCGCGCTGCTTGGCCGTCTCGGCTGGGGTGGCCAGCGTCGACTCCCGGTCCGCGCATCGCTCGCCGCCGCGATCGGAGCGATGGCCGCGATCTGTCTCCTGATTTTGTTCTTTCCGACCGCGGGCTACCAGCCGTTCACGATCAAAGCCTGGTACTTCATCCCACTGACTGTGATCGCGCTGCTCGTCCTGGCCGATCGCAGCGAAACGGTTGTCCGCTGGGTCGCCGCTATCTACCTACTGGCCGCGACTGTCGCCCTCTACCTCGACACCCCGCTCGGCGGCAATGTGGTCCGATTCGCCACCACCTTCAGTGGCCCCGTGCTGGCGCTGCTGTTGGTTCGGCGCCGTCCGGTCGCGCTGGCCCTGCTTGCGCTACCGCTGCTTTATTGGCAATGGGTCGCGACGATTCGCGATGACCTCGCCGCGGCCGGCGACAAGACGACCCGCGCCGCCTACTACGAGCCGCTTGCCGATCGAATCGAAGAGCTGGCCGACGGTCGGGTCGTCCGGGTCGAGGTGCCGCCGACCCGTAGTCGTTGGGAGGCGGTCTATCTGGCCGAGCGGGTGCCGCTGGCGCGCGGCTGGTTGCGCCAGCTCGAGGCGGATGACTTCGATCTCTTCCAGCATCAAAATCTCGATCCGGCGAGCTACCGCGACTGGCTGCGTCGACAGGGGGTCTCCTATGTGGCGCTACCGCTCGGAGTCGATCGGGACTACCTGGCTCGCGACGAGTCGGAGCTGATCGAGGCCGGCCTGCCGTATCTGCGCGAGGTCTGGTCGAACCCGGATTGGCGGCTGTTCATGATCGGTGGCGCCGGCCCACATCCATTGGTTGACGGGCCCGCCGATCTCCTCAAGGTCGGGCCCGATGGTTTCACGGTCGTGCCAACCCGGCTCGGTCGCCTCGATCTACGGATCCGCTGGACCCCCTACTTCCAGATCGACGACGGCGATGGCTGCATCGAGCCGATCGGCGACTGGACTCGACTTGAGGCGAGCTCGACCGAGCCAATCCGAATCGAAGCAATGTTCGACCTGGATGTCGTAACCGACCCGCGCCGGTCCCGATGCTCGCAATGAAATCCCGTGCAGTTGCTCGGTTGGATCCCGAGCCTCCCCCCGAATCCGACCGCGACCGCATGTCCGCCACCGCGCCCTGCGCCAACCCAGCGCGATGAGACCCGGCACTGGCCTGTTGGCGTTTGGGGCGCCGCTGCTGATAGTGGTCGGTCTGGTTCGCCTTGTCCACGGGGAGGTTTGGGGGCTCGTGGATCTGCTACTTGGCGGACTTGCTGTGTTCCGGGTACGTACGAGCGTACGCTCATCTTGGGATGTCACAGGCATTCGAGGTCTAGCGGGGGGTGTCCAGGGTTTGTCTTGGCGATGGGCGTTTGTCCCGTTTGTATTGTCCGCATTGCTAGCAGCCATCGCCGTCGGGTTATTGTCGGGTATCATCCATTCTGGCGCGGACACGCCCACGGAGTTCGCAGGCATCCTCGCCGGGACTTCTGCCTTTTTATTTTTCCGGGCTGGTCAGAAGCTCATTGAATCGGTTCGAGCGTCGGAGAGATCGAACGAATTTCCTAGTAGGAATTAGTAGCCGTAAGTGCACTCTGATCACGAGACCAACCTCGATGGGTCCGGCTCCCCTGGAGGGACTCACTCGCCACCGGGATTACGCCGCCCGCGTGGCCCGAGCGATGAACGCGCCGCTGCTCTTGATCGAGGTGCCAACGCCAGTACTCAGCGCCGAAGCCGGCCAGCGCCGGCGGCGCCAGATCGGAGCGAAACGGACGGGCCTTGAGCCCAAAATAGGGCCCGAGTTCAGCCAGGCGCATCGCGCCGCCCTCCCGTCGGTGTCGGCTTCGCCGCCACTCCCGCCGCTTCCCTCGCTACCGGCTTCGCCGTCGCTCCCATTCGCGGCCGGCACCACCACCCGCGACTACGACGATCAGATGCGCCTGACCAAGATCACCCCGGCCGATATCGGAAACGACGCCACCCGGACCCGCACGATCGCCTATGACCCGATCGGCCAGATCACCGAGAAGCGCTGGCCCTCGGGCTTCACCGCCGCCCCAATCACCCACACCTACGCCTACCTGCCCGACCAAAACCTCGCCGCCGCAACCGACGGCCGCGGCTACACCACCAGCTACGGCTACGACGGCTTTGGACGGCGCAACTCCGAGACCGCCCCCGGCTCATATTCCCATCAGGGCGACCAAACCTACGACTCCCAAACCACCCGCTGGAGCTACGATCCCAACTCGATGATCACCGAGCGGATCAGCCCCGCCGATACCCGCTTCAGCTTCGACTACGACGCCCTGGACCGGCTCGTCAAGGAAACCAACCCGGCCGGCGAATCGTGGCGCTACGCCTATGACAGCGCCAGCCAAACAACCGCCGAGATCTCCCCCCGCGGCCTCGCCGACCCCGATGACGCTGCCACCGATTTCCAAACCACCTACCACTACGACCCCGCCGATCGCCTGGTCGAGATCAACGCTCCCTACCACGCCGCGGGCGATGCTGGCGGTTGGGGATTGCACGCGACGGGCGATGCCGCTGGTTGGACCTACCATGCGACAGGTGATGCTTTCTGTGCGCTACCGTTAGGCCGCTGCTGAGATGAGCTCATCAGATGTCGATCTCGCAAATCCTGTGGGAATTGCCGCGGCGTCGATCCTAACGGCGTTCGTTTTACTGGTGACATGGCGGCTTTGGTATGATAAGGCTCCGTATCTGAATTCAGATCGACTGCCACAGGGATGGTCAGGGGGCCTTTCCCGGTGGCGTAGGGGCTTGCGGATCATGCCGGTTGTCGCGGTGATGTTGCCGTTTATAATCCCCGATTTGGTCACAGCACACTCTCCAGGGACAATTGCCGATGTCACGCATGCCGTCACGGGAGCGGCTTTCCTGAGCGGGATTATTCTTTGCGTCACGATTAGCTTGTTCAACCGACCGAGACGGTTAGTGCCGCCGCACCTGCGCAATCACCTCGGGGCGGTCGCCGAATGGCGACCGCCCCGAACTGGCAACACCGCAAAGCGCGCAATCGCTGAATTGGCTTCAGGTAGCCTGGCGAGTTAAGGTGAGGTGATGTCCCGTCGCCGCAACTCCGAGACCGCTCCCGGCTCATGTTCCCACCAATCAGATCAAACCTACGACTCCCAAACCACCCGCTGGAGCTACGATCCCAACTCGATGATCACCGAGCGGATGACCGCCGCCGATACCCGTTTCAGCTTCGACGACGACGCCCTGGACCGGCTCGTCAAGGAAACCAACCCGGTCGGCGAATCGAGGCGCTACGCCTATAACAGCACCAGCCAAACAACCGCCGAGATCTCCCCCCGCGGCCTCGCCGGCCCCAATGACATCGGCGCCGACTTCCAAACCACCTACCACTACGACCCCGCCGATCGCCTGGTCGAGATCAACGCTCCCTCGGGCCGCGAGGGCTACCTCGACTACGACGCCGAGGGCAACCTGACCAAACAAAACCTCCCCGGCACCGACGAGGCCGACTCCCGCCGCGTCTCAACCACCCTTTATGACGCCCGCGGCCTGCCTTGGATCTCGACGATCGCCGCCGGCACCCCCGAGGCCCGCTCAACCGCGACCGAATACGACCCCGACTCCAATCTGATCCGGACCGTCAACCCGAAAGGCATGACTGGTATGGCCGGGGGAATGGGCGCCGCCACCACCCCCGGCCCCTCCCCAACCCTCGATCCGATCTATGCGATCCACTATCCCCAAATCCAAACCGAGCACGCCGACACCGATGCGCTCAAAGCACCGACCCGCCACGCCACCGTCAACCTCTACGATCAAGACGGCCTCCTCCGCGACACCTACGCGCCGCACGCAATCGGCGCCGAGCGCGACCCCGACCCCGATGATCACCGCTACCGCCAGCGCTTACGCCTACGACCCTCGCGGCGAGATCTCCTCGATCGACAACTTCTACGACTTCGAGGCCGAGCCCAACCAATTCCTCGGCAAGACCCGCCGCACCGCCTACCTCTACTACGAGACCGGCTGGCTAAAAAGCCAGACCGACTCGAAGCTGGTCAACCCCGATCAAGCAG
>JAHEXU010000266.1 GCA_023251975.1 bacterium
GCCTGATGCCCCTCGATCGCGACCTCGAGGTTGGCGACACGCTCGCCCCTGATCCGGTCCGAGTAGGCTACTGCGAGGTTGTTCTGGGTTGCCGCCCATTCACGCGGCGCGGCCTCCTCGGTGCGGACCCGGAGAGCCGCCTGGTACCCCTCGATCGCCGCCTCGAGGTTGGCGGCACTCTCGCCCTTGATCCGGTTCGAGTAGGCGGCTGCGAGGTTGCTCTCGGTTGCCGCCCATTCAAACGGTGCGGCCTCCTCGGTTCGGACCCGAAGAGCAGCCTGGTACCCCTCGACCGCGGCCTCGAGGTTGGCGGCAGGCTCGCCCTTGATCCGGTTCGAGTAGGCGAGCGCGAGGTTGTTCCGGGTCGCTGCCCACTGAAGCGGCGCGGCCTCCTCGGTGCAGACCCGAAGCGCCGCCTGATACCCCTCGATCGCCGCCTCGAGGTTGGCGGCACGCTCGCCCCTGATCCGATTCGAGTAGGCGGCTGCGAGATTGTTCTGAGCCATCGCCCACTCGAGCGGCGCAGCCTCCTCGGTGTAGACCCGAAGCGCCGCCTGATACCCCTCGATCGCGACCTCGAGGTTGGCGGCACGCTCGCCCTTGATCCGATTCGAGTAGGCGGCTGCGAGGTTGTTCTGAGTCTCCGCCCAATCGCGCGGCGCGGCCTTCTTGCTGCGAACCCGGAGAGCCGCCTGGTACCCCTCGATCGCCGCCTCGAGGTTGGCGGCACGCTCGCCCCTGATCCGGTTCGAGTAGGCGACCGCGAGGTTGTTCTGAGTCTCCGCCCAATCGCGCGGCGCGGCCTTCTTGGTGCGGACCCGAAGAGCCGCCTTGTAGGACTCGATCGCCTTCTCGAGGTTCGCGGCGCGTTCATCGGCGATCCGGACCGAGTAGGCATTCCCGAGGTTGTTCTGGGTCGTCGCCCAATCACGCGGCGCGGCCTTCTCGGTGCGGACCTGAAGCGCCGCCCTATAGGACATTATCGCCGTCTCGAGGTTCGCTTCGCGCTCGGCCTTGATTCGGTTCGAGTAGGCATTCCCGAGGTTGTTCTTGGTCATGGCCCAATCGCGCGGCGCGTCCTCAACGGTGTAAACCCGTAGTGCAGCCTTGTAGGCCTCGATCGCGTACTCGAGGTTCGTTTCGCGCTCGCCCTTGATCCGGTTTGCGTAGGCATTCGCAAGGTTGTTCTGGACCATCGCCCAATCGAACGGCGCGGTCTCCTCACTGTAGACCCCAAGCGCAGCTTCGCAGGCATCGATGGCGAATTCGAGATTCGATTCACGCTCGCCTCCGATCCGTTTCAAATAGGCGCTAGCGAGGTTGTTTTGGATCATCGCGAACTCAGAAGGCGCGGCAGACTCGGCGTAGACTCGGCCCGCCCACTTGTAGCCGTCGATCGCATACTCGAGGTTCGCCGCGGGATCACCGGTGATCCGCGCCGCATAGGCACCTGAAAGGTTGCTGATGGTCATCGCCCACTGAACGGGCTCGAGTTCCTTGGCGAGAATGGGGAGCACCGCCTGATATCCCTCGATCGCAGCCTCGATGTTCGCGGCAGGGTCGCCTCCGATCCGGTCGGTGTAGGCATCCGCAAGGTTGCTCTGAATCATCGCCCACTGCAGCGGCGCGGCCACCTCGGTATAGACCCGCAGCGCCGCCCGATACCCCTCGATCGCCGCCTCGAGGTTGGCGGCGCGCTCGCCGTGGGATGCCTGCGCCAAGCTGTTCGAACACTCGACTTGGAACGTAGCCACCACCTCCGCCGATGTCCCGGTGGGCAGGATCTCCATAATCCGCCTGCAAAGTGCCGCGCGCTGCAACATTTCGCTGGGCGCTAGCAGTTCGTCAATTGCTGCGACCAACTCGGCCAATTCGTTGGTGTGGCGATCAGGCATCGACCCGCTATCCTAGTTGGGTGCGGCTCCCCTGGAGGGACTCACTCAGCCACCGGAATTACGCCGCCCGCGTAGCCCGAGCAATGAACGCGCCGCTGCTCTTGATCGAGGTGCCAACGCCAGTACTCGTCAAAGTCGCCGTTGCAACGAATCGCCCTGAGCTTGAGGATCGCCTCCGCTCCCGCAAGGCTCCAGCGGGCACCGGTGATGTCCATTCGATCCTTGACGAGATGACGACAGGCGCCTTCGATAACCCCGGTCGCGATCGGCAGACCGGCTTCGAGGGCACTCGGGTAATCGAGGTAGTCGCGCTTGTTGGTCAGGTACTTGGCGCAGGCATCGGCGCCCACCCGCGCGGAGGGTTCAAGCGCGCCCTTGGTCGCTTCGCGTCGGATCGCCCCGGCCACCGCCGTTGCCTTGCCCTCGAGAATCGCTTTGGCGTGGCGACGGACCCACAGCTCGGCTGCGGGGTCGCCCTCGGTGTGAAAGCTCCAAGCCGCCTTCCAGACGTACTCGAGCACATGGATGAAGTCGCAGACAATCGAGATCGAAACCCCGCGTGCCTTCGCTTCCGCCTTGATCCGGTTGATCTGGTGGTTGTTGCCGTCAACCAGCGCGGCCCAATCACGGATGTGCTCGGGGTCGCGGCGCTCCGCCTCGTCAAACAGCCTGGCGACGACGGTTGCAGCATCTTCAACCACGCTCGCCGTCAACCACTTGTTCTTGGCCGACGGGGCGTCCGCTGCGG
>JAHEXU010000148.1 GCA_023251975.1 bacterium
TTCGGGCACTTCCTGCTCTGAGCTGAGCGGGCCGTCCAGTCAATCAACTTGAGCGGGCCCTCGCCGATACCGGCGCGTTCACGCCTGGCCAAAAACTGCTCGGCAGGCCTCTGGGCCGCGGGCGAACGCTGCGATTGCCGCCCGGATCTGTCAATTGAGGATGAGGGACGGGGTCAAAGTCGGGATTCCGGTGAATTGCGCCGGGATTCGGGTGAATTTCCCTCGTCGGATCGGCCGTTCGGTGGATTCAGGCTTAAGCTCGCGCTCAAGTCGGGCGATCTCGGTGTCGAGGTGCTCACGGTCGCAGGCGGCGGCCGTCGTCGGGATCCCGGCGCTCCTCATCGGCAAAGGGCTCGGACTGGTCGTCGCTGGTCGCGGCGGTCGGTTCGATCACCTCGGCGCCAACCGACAGCTCTTCTCCCTCGTCGGTTGGGCGCTCTTCACATCCACTCGGCTCGGGCTGGTCGAAGCCGATCTCCACGACGCTCAGGTCGATCACCTCGGTGGCGGCGATCATCTCCTCGTCAGCCTCGTCAGCCTCGTCAGCCTCGTCAGCCTCGTCAGCCTCGTCAGCCTCGTCAGCCTCGTCAGCCTCGTCAGCCTCGTCAGCCTCGTCAGCCTCGGCGCAGCTCCGGATCTGATCGTCGTCGATCTCGACGCAGGTGCTGTCGATCACGGCGCCAGCGTCGCTCAGATCGCCGCTGAGCAAGTCACTGTGGGCATCGCGAACGGCGAGGGCGTCCAGCAGCAACCGCCGGACGGCGTGCGGGTACCTGGCCTGTCCGGCTACGGAGTCGACGATCAACTCATGGCAGCGTCGCAGCAGATGGGCTACGCAACTTTGGTGCTTGGCATCGGCGAAGCGCCGATAGGGAGCCCACCCGTCGCGCTCAAGAACGCCCGCGAAGTCCTCGCCGAGAACGCTCGCGGCCTGCTTGTAGCCACGGCCCTGGGCGATCAGGTAGACCGTGACCGCCTCGCCGACGAACACCCAAAGCCAGCGGCGGTGTCCGCCGACCCGCCAGCCGGTCTCATCGGCGGCGACCGCGGCGCTTCTTCGGACGGCGAGGGCCAACGCCTGCGATGTCGGCTCGGCGGCAATGGCCAGTCGAGCGATCGCTTGGTAGAGGCCGCCGGCGGTGACCCGCAGCCCCATCAGGGCGAGCAGCTGGACGACCTTGCCCATCGGTATCCCCTGTAGAGCGTCTGCGGATGGTCGCGTGCAACGCCCGCGCGCCTCGAAGCGGCTCGCCTGATTGAGGATGGACATCTCATTATCACGGTCGCCGGTGCGCTCTACCTGCCCAAGGACCCGCACGGGGAGCTCGGCAAGACCTACCTCGAACTTCAGCGATTCCCCAACGACACGACGATCGACTACGACCAACGCCGCGAGATCACAGGTCCTCTACCGGCCGTCCGTACGGAGGCCGTGAAAGGCGCGATGTCGGAACTGGGCGCTGAACTGGTGGTCCTGGGAATGAGGCGTTACGCACCTCCCACGACTGCCCGAGCGCGTGCTCCGCGAGGCGATCGCCAACGCGCTGGCTCACCGAAGCTACGAAGCGGCAGGGACCGCCGTCCGCGTCGAACTTCGACCTTCCGCCGTAATCGTCCGCTCGCCGGGCGGGCTACCTGAGCCGGTGACTGTCGAGAACATTCGGGAGGCGAGCGCCGGCCCAACCTCATCGTGATCAGCCTTCTACGTCGATACGGCCTGGCTGAAGACCAGGGCCGGGGTGTTGACGTGATGCAAGACACCATGGCCGACGCGATGCTCGACCCGCCGCGGTTCACGGACAATGGCCACGAAGTTGTTGTCGAGCTGCCGCTGCGCAGTTCGCTCGCCCCGATGGAACGGGCTTGGCTTCGCAAGCTTGAGCACCGGGGCAACCTGACCGGCGCAGATCGCATCGCGATCGTGAATGCAGCGCGCGGAGAGATTCTCACGAACGCACGTGTCCGCGAGCTGCTCGCCCTCGACCGCGCCGCTGCCACCGCCGTTCTGGGACGCCTTCGTGATGCGGGATTTCTCGAACAACATGGCCGGCGCGGTGGCGCGACCTATCGGCTCACCGGCTCGCTGAACCCGCCTTCCGGTTTGAGACTCGGCGAGGCCGACCTGTTGAAGATGGTCCTCGAACTCAGCCACGATCGTGGGTCCGTCACCAACAGCGACGTTCGCCGGGCCACCGGCCTCGACCGCGTGGAGAGTCTCGCCATGCTCAACAGACTGGTCGCCGACGGTCGCCTGAAGCGGATCGAGGAACGCCGAGGTACGCGGTATTCCTTGCCATAAACCGTATCGACGGCGCGCCGTACCCTGGTTATGCCAAACTTGAAAATGCGCTCGAGCCGAGCTTTCAAGTTTGGCATAACTCGGCATAACCCTTCTAAATCGCTCTAGTCGCCCAGCCGCCGCCACCGGGCGCTCGGATCGCCGCCGGTCGCGGCGATCTTGCCGGCGTCTCGCAAACTCGTTGAGAGCGAGGCGGATCGTCGCGAGGCTGATCCCGGGGTACCCGTTCACCCCCCCCTGAATCCGTCGTTCGTCGGGCCCCGCCCCGCCCGGGGTGGGGCCCGACGAACGAACGGCGAAGGACGACGAATGGACGACAAACGAACGACAAACGAACGACAAACGAACGAACCTCGGGTTTCGCACCACAACCCGGCCACCTCCCATGCCTGCTGGACCTGCCGTATTTCCGCCGATGTGGGGGTCTGATATGAACCCGTTCCGGGTGAACTGGCTGCTGCGCCACCCCGAGACGGTCGAGCACTTCCGGATGGGGCACTCAAGCCGAACCCTCGGCTACCGGCTGTCGGAGCGAAATCGAAAGGCCAGCGCGGTCCTGCGCGGGGGCTCGCGGAGGAGCACCTCGCCGAATCGCAAAAGCCGAAGGCCCCGGAGATCACCTTGAGCGAGGAGGAGCGAGCAGCAGTGCCGGGGCTGCTCCGCGATCAAAGCCTTTTTTTACGACCGTTGGGCTGGGAGGCGCCCAACCCAGACAACTGGTTCGGCGTCGTTTTGGATGGTCGACTGCCTGGGAGATCGGATTTGACCCGTGGCGGCGACGGGTCCGGTTTTGTCGCAAATTCGCAACTTTTCTTGCGTTATGTGAGCGACTGCTCAACATTTAGCCGTCATTCGCTAGCCTACGGGTCCCGGTGGGGGCTCTCGTAGTCGCCTCGCCGTCCCTCATGCCCGTCCTGACACGCTCATTGACGCCGCGGATCTCGCGGCCAACTTCGATTTTCGCTCTGCTGGCGCTGGTCGTCGCGCTGTCGGCCTTGTCGGCCGTTCGCGCCGAACCGGGGCTTGGCCAGGGTCTGGAGTCGGTTCGCGATCACGAGGCCGAGGTTTCCGCGCAGATAGCCGAGCAGAACCGGCAGATCAACGCTCTGATCGGTGAGCTTGCGACCGCCCGCGAGCGCGAGGGCCAGGCGGCCGAAGAACTCGCCGCCGAGCAGCAGAAGCTCGACCAGGCGACCGCCGAGCTGGCCGATAACCGGCAGCACCTGAGGGCGGTCCGCGTCGAGTTGAAGAAGGCGATCGACTCGCTGGAGCGACTGCTGCTGGTCACCTACAAGTCAAACCGGCCGGACGAAATCAGCATGATCCTTGGCGCCGACACCTTCGACGAGATGCTCGCACAGGCTGAGTACACCGATCGGATCAACGAGTACGAGGCCGCGGTGGTGAACCGGGTTCAGATGCTGCGGGAAGAGGTTGCGGCCACGGTCGAACGACTTGCCACCCAACGCGCCGCGATCGCCGATGCACGCGATGCCGCCGCTGAGCGACACTCAGAACTCGCTTCGATCAGTGCTGGCCTCGAGTCGAGCCAGGCCACGATGGCGGCGGCCCGCGATCAGCGCAAGGATGTCCTGTCGGGATTGCGCGGCCGGGAGGCGGATCTGATCGATCAGCTCACGGTCACCCCGTCGACCCCGACCACCGATGCGTCGCCCGACGCCGTCGCGACCACCCCGGCACCCGCTCCGGCGCCGCCCCCGGCGGCCGGTGACTCGGCGGTTCTCGGTGCCGACGGACAGGCGATCGCCCCTGCCAACGCCCCACAGGCGGTCAAGGACGTGATTGCCTCCGCCAACGCGATCGCCACCACCCCATACATCTGGGGTGGCGGTCACGCCTCGTTTGAATCTTCTGGCTACGACTGCTCCGGCGGGGTCAGCTATGCGCTGCACGGCGGTGGCTTCCTATCCTCGCCGCTGGACTCGACCGGTCTCAGCTTCTGGGGCGAGGCAGGCGTCGGTCAATGGATCACCGTTTACGCCAACTCTGGGCATGTCTGGGCGGTAATCGCCGGGCTGCGCTGGGACACCTCCGGTGGCGCTGGCCCACGGTGGCACAGCGACATGGCCTCAACCTCAGGCTTCGTCGTCCGCCACCCCAGCGGCTACTGATCCGGCGCCCGTAGCGGGCGAGTCGGGGTCGCCGCGCAGGAATCGCCGTCGCCGACGCCATCGAGTAGCGCTCGTCACCGCCGACGCGGCGTTCCGTCGAAAGCTGGTTCGGCCTTGACTGGGGTGATTGCTCCTTCGGACATCGTCGCTGAGCGCGATTGACAATCCGAATCCGCACCGCCGTCGAGGCGGAACTTCGTCGTTGGTACGAATGGGATAGAATTCGTATCATCAGTATCCAGCGCCGATAAGGAGTCGAACAATGGCGAAGTCGGTCATCCCCAACGACGAGGAGCTCGAGGCGATCATCCTCGGCCCCGATTCGATCGTTTGGCAACGCTTCAGCGACGCGAGGATCTTCCTTGGCGCCGGTGCGGCGCTGCTCTTGCAGGTCGCCCACCCGACCGTTGGTTCCGGGGTCCGCGACTTCTCGAACTTCCAGCGTGAGCCCTGGGATCGGCTTCTTCGCACCCTCGACTACCTGTCGCTGTTGGTCTACGGGGGGGCTGAGGCGGGGGTGATCGGGAAGCGCCTGCGGGCCGCCCACAAGACGATCAAGGGGGTCAATCCCGACGGTTCGCGCTATCACGCGCTTGAGCCTGAGGCTTACGCTTGGGTCCACGCGACCCTGATCGAGGCCGGGATCCGCGCTCACAAGCTCTTTGTCGGGCCGCTCAGCGCAGCCGAGATCGAAGCGTTCTACGCCGAGTACCTGCCGCTGGGTCGCCTGGTCGGGGTGCGCGAGGGTGACCTGCCGGAGCGTTGGCTTGACTTTCGCGACTACGTTGACACGATGATCGCCGAGCGTTTGGAGCGGACCGAGACCGTCGAGACGGTTCTTAAGACGATGCGGATTCCGGCCGCGCCGCCGGTTTTTCCGGAGGGTCTTGACCCGCTTTGGAAGCTGCTGCGGGTGCCGCCGTCGCACGCGCTGCGCCTCGCCACCTACGGGTTGCTCGGCGACTCGGTCCGGGCCCGGCTCGGGATGCGCTGGAATCGCGCCGCCGAACTCGAGCTGGGGGGGTTCGGACTCGCCTGCCGTGCCGCCGGACCGCTGCTGCCCGGGGTCGCCAAGCTGGGCGGTCCCGCCTACCTTGAGTGGCGCCGCGAAGCGATCCGCCGCGGCCCGCTTGGCGCTGACGGCCCCTACGCCGATGCGGCGACCGCGGCGGTTAGCGGTGCCGCAGCCTGACCTCGGCGACAGCGTGATCGGCCTGATCGGTCGCGCCTTCGACCCGGCCGTCTTGACCCCGGACGATCGCGCCAGCGAGCGTATCCTCGATGCCGCAGTCGAGATCGCGGGCGCGGTCGGGATGCGACGAATCACGATCGATGAGGTGGCCTCGCGCGCCGGGGTGGGGCGGATGACGCTGTATCGGCGCTTCGGCGAGCGTTCCGAGTTGGTTGCCGCCCTGGTTGTTCGCGAGACCCGCCGCGTCCTGGTCGAGCTCGAGCGCGCCTTCGACCCGAGCGCCCCATTGGCCGAGCAGGTTGCCGACGGCTTTGTCGCCGCGCTTGGGCTGACCCGGAGCCATCCGATTTTGCGCCGCCTCGCCGACCACGAGCCGGGCCGGCTTCTGAGCGCACTCAACGACCCCGATGACCCGGTCTTCGAAGTGGTGGTCGGTTTTGCCGCCGAACATGTTCGCCGCGCCCAGATCTCCGGCGAGGCCCACTCAGCCGCCGATCCCGCCGTGATCGGAGAGCTGCTGTTTCGAATCGGCCTGTCCTTTTTGCTGCTCGGCCGCGGCGCCCTCGCTGATGGGGACGAGGCGAGCCGCCGCAGCTTTGCCCGCGAGGCGATTATGCCGATCCTGCAGGGCCCCTGAGCGACCGATTACCGGCTCGGCGCGCCGCTACGCTTGTTCGGTGGGCGGCCCGCGGCTGAACAATCCCGAGGGCGTCGAAGTCGTGGGCGACCTCGCGATCGTCCTGCACAGCCACATGCCCTACGTCGAGGGCTACGGGACCTATCCGTTCGGCGAGGAGTGGCTGTTTGACGCGGTGGTGCGTTCCCACCTGCCGGTCGCGGCGGTCGCTCGGAACCTCACCCTGACCGTCACCCCGGTGCTTGCCGATCAGCTCGAATCTCCGCCGGTGATCGAGCGGCTACGCGGCTTTTGCGACGATCACCGGGTCGGCGCTGCCTGTCTGGACCGCGAGGACGTTCCCGCCGAGTACCGCGCCGCAGTCGATCTCGAGATCAGCCGCTACCGGCGTTCGCTGGCGGCGTTGCGGCATTTCGATGGTCCGCTCGATGCCTTTCGCGAGGCTGCGTCGGCCCGTGGCGTCGAGCTGATCGCGTCCGCGGCGAGTCATGCGGTTCTGCCGCTGCTCGCTTCAAATCAAGGCAAACGCCTCCAAATCGACGCCGGACTGCGCTCCCACCGTCGTCGCTTTGGCGCCTGCGAGGGGTTTTGGTTGCCCGAATGCGCCTACGACTCGGGCCTCGAGTCGCTGCTGGCCGAGTTTGGCGTCGAGAGGTTCTGTATTGACCAGACGGCGGTGATGGCGGACGGCGATGCGCTGCGCCCGATCGCCACCGCGGCGGGCCCGGTGGCGATGGCGATCGACTGGCCGACGGTCGACCTGGTTTGGTCGTGGGAGGGCTATCCGTCGTTTCGCGGCTACGCCGACTTCCACCGAATCTCCGGTCGAGGAATGCGGATCTTCGCGATTGATGGCGGCCCCTACGATCCGGCGGCGGCGGCGCAACGGGCGGTCGAGCAGGCCGACGAGTTCCTGGCGGCGGTGGCGGCGCGGTTGGCGAGGCATCGTGAGGCCGCGGGCGAGGGCGGCTTGATCGTGTTCGCTGCCGACACCGAGCTGTTTGGGCACTGGTGGTCGGAGGGGCCGGTCTGGCTCGAGACGGTGCTGGCGCGCGCTGGCGCCGCCGGGATCGGCCTTTGCACCCTGAGCGAGGCGGCGGCGGCTCATCGGGCGGTCGAGCGGCCGCTGGTTCGCTCCAGCTGGGGCGCTGATAAGAGCCTTGCCACCTGGGACAGCCGTGAGGTCGCCGAGATCGCCTGGGCAGCCCGCCGGCTCGAGCTGGCGGTGCTGCGGGCCGCGGGCGCTGGCGCGGTCTCTGCGGCCGCGCTGCAGCGGGCCGCGCGCGAGCTGGTGATGGTGCAATCGAGCGACTGGGCCTTCCTTGATAAGACCAGCCAGGCGGGCGATTACGGCTTTGAGCGGGCGACCCAACACTGTGAGGCGGCTTTCGAGGCGCTGCGGGGGAACGTCGCCTCGCCGCGTTTGCGTAATCTTGCCCCCGACCTCAGCCTGGCCCCGCTGATCTCACCCGCGCCATGACCAGCGTCCTGATTCTCACCTGGGAGTACCCGCCGCTGATCGAGGGTGGATTGGCTCGGCACGTCCGCAAGCTGTCCGAGGGTCTGGTCGGCCAGGGCGTTGAGGTCCATGTCCTGACTCGAGGAGGCGAGGAGTCGCCGCTTGAGGAGGAGGTCGGCGGGGTTTCGATCCACCGGGTGATCGAGCCGGGGCGCCCCAGCGAGCTGGCCGAGTTCGTCGCCTGGATCGAGCGGATGAACCTTGACATGTTGGCCGCCGGGGTCGAGCTCGGCGACCGCTTTGATTTCGAGGTCGTCCACGGTCACGACTGGCTGGTCGCAAACGCCTGCGACCACCTGGCGCGCCGCTTCGACGCCTCGCTGGTCGCGACGATCCACGCGACCGAGTACGGCCGACACCAGGGTTGGGTCGACAAGCACCCGCAGAGCCATATCCACGGCGTCGAGCGCTGGTTTATAAATCGCGCCGACCGGGTGATCGCCTGCTCGCACTACATGCGGGAGCAGATTGTCGACATCTTCGCCGTCGAGGAGAGCAAGGTTGAGGTGATCCCGAACGGGATCGATCCCGGCGATCTGCTGGCCCCCGACCCGGCCGAGTTGATCCGGCTGCGCGGCGAGTTTGCCGCCCCCGAGGAGAAGTTGGTGTTGTTGGTCGGGCGGCTCGTCTACGAGAAGGGCATTCAGGTCGCGCTCGAGGCGATGCCGACCCTGATCGAACGGGTTCCGGGCACCCGCTTTTTGGTCGCAGGCTCGGGCACCCACGAGCAGCAACTGCGCGATCAGGTGGTCGAGCTCGGTCTAACCGAGCACGGCACCTTCCTCGGCTGGATCGGCGACGATGTCCTGCATTCGCTGTATCGAATCGCCGATGTCTGCGTCGTCCCGTCCCTCTATGAGCCGTTCGGGCTGGTCGCGCTCGAGGCGATGGCCTCGAACTGCCCCTGCATCGTCGCCGACACCGGCGGCCTGCGCGAGGTCGTCCCCGGTGACGGCGATGTCGGGCTGCGCTTCACCGCTCGCGACCCGGCCGCCTTGGCCACCGTCACCGAACGCCTCCTGACCGACCCGGTCCTTCGCGATCGCCTCGTCGCCCAGGCCTACGAGCATCTGCGCCTTTTCGACTGGGTCGATGTGGCGGAGAAAACGGCCGCGATCTACGATCGTCTTCAGTCCCGTTTGGGCGACCGCTCGCCGGTCGCGGCGAGGCGGTTTGCGCCGGTCGACCCCGCCCGGTGCGAGTAGCCCCGGCGGGCTGGGTGTTCGGGCCGGCCGATCGGTCGGGGAGTTGCTCAGCGCGGCCCGGCGGGGCCGTAGCCCGGGGGTTCGATCGGGTACGGCCACCGCAGGCTCCGCGGGGTGTCGCGGCTGCGGAC
>JAHEXU010000149.1 GCA_023251975.1 bacterium
CGGCCTCGCACTCCGGCGGCGAGACCAATCAGACCGAGGCAAGCGGCATCGACGAACTTGAACCGCTCTCACCCGCGCTCGCCGCGTGAGTGGAGCGAACTTGCGGCGGGCAGCACTAAGCCCACGCCCACGCCCTCCGGGCAAACGGTTGACAATGGCTGGCTTGGCCGACTCCGAGTTTGATCGGTCGCGGGCGGGCGGGGAGCGGCCATGCCGACTCAGATCAGGAGTTATCCGGCGACCAGCTTGGTCGGGCGACGGCTGAACCCGGCAGCGATAAAGGACGCCTCGGCGCCAACGGCGAAGACCGGCTCGCCGTCGACTCGCTCGATCTGAAGCCGTCCGATCGTACCCGCCTTCGCCGCCGCCACCACCGCTTCGAGCAAACCTGTCAACTCGGCCGCCTCGAACTGCGCCAGCCGCAAGATCCCCTTGCCGCCGCGTTCGAGGTAGAGCGCCGGAACCCCGTCACGCAGCACCAGATACGAGCCGGGGGTGCGGGAGGGTCGGCGGCCACCGCGTCGGCCCACCGGCTCGTCGGGTCGGCGCGGCCACGACAGGTGGGCTCCGTAGGGCTGCGCCGGGTCGGTCGAGGCCAAGATCACGACCTCGCCCTCGCTCGGCGGCATTGAGCGCAGCCGTTCGACCGCCCCCGCGAGCGCGAACTGGGCGCCGCCCTGGCCTTCGACGAAGTAGCCGCGGCGAGCGGTCCCGAGGACCTCAAGATTCGACAGTTCGCCGTAGATCGAGCTGAAGCCGCCGGGGAAACCCTCGGCCAAGACCGTCTCCCGCATCACGATCCCGTAGCGCTCCAACATCAGCTCGGCCTGGGCGCGGATTCGCGGACCGCTGCCGGGGCGATCGCGAAACAGCGCCTCGGTCAGCGACCAGCGCCCCTGCACCGCCTGCGCGCCGGGGTAGCGACGCGAGGAGAAGCGCCGTGCCGCTCGCGCCGGGGCGGCGCTTTGAGCGCGAAGCCGCGGCGCGCGCAGCGGGGCAAACGCATCGTTGGTCACCTCGCCCGCCCAGGCGAGATCCCACAGCGCCGAGTGCAACTGCTCGGAGCCCGCGTCGATCTCGGCCAGCAGGTCAAGCCAAAAGGCGGGGGCCGCGGCGAGCCGGTCGCGGAGCCGATCGTGCAGCTCCTCAGCAGGGCGGTCAAGCTTCAGATTGGCCGGCGGCGGCCCGGCGAGACGGATGTCCTCGCGGAAATAAAGCGCGACTCGACCGCCGGCGCCGAGCGGACCGGCGCCGATCCAAACGATCTCGCCGCCGGTCGTCAGCTGGTCGATCCAGGTCGGCGAGTAGGCCCCGAGGCGCCGCGGCAGGACATCGCGCTCCCACACCTCGGGGGTCAACGCGACCCCTTGGAGCGGCAGCAGCGCCTCGCGCAGTCGATCGACCCCGGCTCCGGCCGCCCGGTGGGCGTCAACGTTTTGCCACGAGCTCAAAAAGCGGACCCATTGCGCCGGGTCGACCGCCTCGACCTCCTTGCGGAGGACCGCCAGCGAGGCGCGACGGACCCGTCGCAGTACGTCGGGGTCGCACCACTCCCGCTCACTTCCGCCCGGCAGCAGTTCACCCCGGACCAGCCCACCGCTGCGCTCGAGCTGCTTCAACACGGGACCGACATCAACCCCGAACCGATTCGACGCCTGGGCGGTCGGAAACGGGCCATGGGTTCGCGCGTAGCGGCGGACCAGCCCGACCAGCGGTTCGTCTACCGGGGCGAGGAAGGGATCCGCCAGGCCCGACGAGACCGGGGTACCGAGCGCGTCGCGATACATCCCCGCGTCCTCGACGGCTATCCAGCGCTCCGCTCGGTTCACCCGGACCGCGGTAATCCGGCGCTCGGCGCACAGCTTTTCGATCATCGACTCCGCCGAGAGGCCCTGGCCGACCCGCTCGGCGATCTCCTCGCCGCTCAGATCGCCAAGCTTTCGCAGGATCTGCTGAAGCTGATCGCGGTCGCTCGCGCGAGCCTCTGGGATTCGATACTGCAACGAATCCTCGAGCGCGATCAAGGCCGCCGGGTCGATCAGATCGCGCAGCTCCTCCTGACCGAGCAACTCCCGCAGCAGGTCGCGGTCAAGCGCCAGGGCCGCGGCACGCCGCTCCGCGTTCGGGGTGTCCCCTTCATACATATAGGTCGCGACGTAGTCGAACAGGAGCGAGGATGCAAACGGCGATGCGGTTTGGGTTTCGACCTCGACCAGGCTGATTCGACGCGACCGCAGATCGCGAAGAATCTCGGTCAGCGCCGGCAGGTCGAAGACATCGCGCATTACCTCCCGATAGGTCTCAAGGGTGATCGGGAAGCGCGGGAACTCGCGCGCCACCTCGAGCAGCGACTGCGCCTTCAGCCGCTGCTGCCACAGCGGCGTGCGCTTGCCGGGAAAGGCGCGAGGGATCAACAAAGCGCGACCTGCCGCCTCGCGAAAGCGGGCCCCAAACAAGGCCGAACCGGCAAGCTCGGCCACCACCAGATCCTCAACCTCGTCGGGCTCGAGGCTGACCAACTCCGGCGACGGCGGCTGGTCGGCGTCGGGCAGATGGATCACGATCCCGTCGTCTGAGAAGATCGCGTCCGCTTCGAGGTCGAGCTCGCTCCTGATTCGGGCGCTGACGGCGAGGCCCCAGGCGGCGTGGATCCGACCCCCGAACGGGCTCAGGATGCAAAGGCGCCAGTCGCCGATCTCGTCTCGGAAGCGCTCGACCACGATTGTGCGGTCGGATGGGACCACCCTGGTCGCCGCCTGCTGCTCGCGCAGGTAGGCGACCAGGTTGCGGGCCGCCCGCTCGTCGAGGTCGTACTCGGCGGCCAACTCGACCGGGTCGGCGTTGACCGCGTGGCGGGAAAACTCACCGATCGAGCGTCCCAGCTCGACCGGCCGACCGATCCCCTCGCCGCGCCAAAACGGGACCGCACCGGGAACCCCGGGGGCCGGGGTGACGATGACTCGATCGCGCGTGATCTCCTCGATCCGCCACGACGAGGCACCGAGCAGGAAGTGCTGGCCCGGGCGTGCCTCGTAGACCATCTCCTCGTCGAGCTCGCCAACCCGCCGCCCGTCCGGCAGATGAACCCCGTAAAGGCCTCGATCGGGGATCGTTCCGGCGTTGAAGATCGCGAGCGAACGGGCTCCCTTGCGGGCTCGGATCGTCCCGGCGGCGCGGTCCCAGACGATCCGCGGCCGCAGCTCGGCGAACCGCTCGGACGGGTAGCGCCCGTCGAGCATGTCGAGGACATTCTCGAACTGCTCGAGGCTGAGTTCGCCGTAGGGTTCGGCCGCGGTGACCAGCGCGAAGGCTTCGTCGACCCGCCAGTCGTCGTCGGGATCACGGGAAGCGACCATCGAAACCAGCTGCTGCGCGAGTACATCGAGTGGGTTGCGGGGGATCTGCGTCTCCTCGATTTCACCGAGCCGCATCTTTTTGGCGACAACCGCACACTCCAACAGGTCAGAACGGAATTTCGGGAAGATCCTGCCCTTCGAGACCGCCCCGATTTCATGCCCGGCCCGCCCGACCCGCTGCAGTCCACGCGCGACCGATTTCGGCGATTCGACCTGGATCACCAGATCAACGGCGCCCATATCGATCCCCAGCTCGAGCGACGAGGTAGCGACGATGCACGGCAGCTTGCCGCTTTTCAGCAACTCCTCGACGACCTGGCGCTCCGGGTGGGCGAGCGAGCCGTGGTGAGCCCGCGCGATCTCCTTGGGAGGCGTCGGGTCATCGGGGTTGGCCTCCGAGTACTGGTCGGCGTTCAGCTCGTTGAGCCGCTTTGCCAAGCGCTCGGCGCCGCGGCGGTTGTTTACGAACACGATCGTCGAGCGGTGCTGACCGACCAAGCGCAGCAGCTCGGGGTAGATCGCAGGCCAGATCGAGCGGTGATTCGGCTCGCCGACAAACTCGGGGTCGATCCGATCGGCGCCGACCGGGTTGATCGGCTGAGCCGGGATCACGGTGCCGCCGGGATCGGTCATGTCCTCGACCGGGACGACGATCTCGAGGTCGAGCGATTTCCGAACCCCGACGTCGACGAGTTCGCAGTGTCGCTTCGGGCCGACCAGGAAGGCGCCGATCCGGTGCAACGGTCGCTGGGTCGCCGACAGTCCGATTCGCTGTGGGCGCCGGGCCGGATCGAGGCCCGTGACCAGGTGGTCGAGCCGTTCCAGCGTCAAGGCGAGGTGGGCGCCGCGCTTGGTTGCCGCGACCGCATGGATCTCATCGACGATCATCGTCTCGGTCGATTCGAGGATCCGCCGGGCCTGCGAGGTCAGGATCAGGTAGAGCGACTCGGGCGTCGTGATCAGGATGTCGGGCGGGGTTCGCAGCATCCGCCGACGATCGGCCTGGGGGGTGTCGCCGGTCCGAAGTCCGACCGTGATTGCGGCATCAATCCCGGCGAGCGGGGCGCGCAGGTTGCGCTCAACGTCGTATGAGAGGGCCTTGAGAGGGGAGATGTAGACAACCCGAACCCCGCCGCCAAGCAATTCGGGGCGGCGCGCCAGCGAATCAATCGCCGCGAGGAACGCCGCCAGGGTCTTGCCGGACCCGGTCGGAGCGCAGATCAGGGTATGAGCTCCGGATGCGATTCGCGGCCAACCCGCCGCCTGAGGCGGAGTCGGCGCCGCGAAGGAGCGCTCGAACCAGCCCCGCACCGGCGCCGAAAACGACCCGAGCGGATCGGCTTGGGGGTTGGTTTGGTCGGCGGGCGCAGGCGTGGCCAAGCTACCCATCCTAGCCCCGCCACGAGGCGGTTTCGAGCCGCTGGCGGTGTCGTTAGGACGGTGGCCGCGGCGATGACGAGCCGCTTGGCGCGGCGCCTGGGTTTACTGCGGGCGGCGGGGCGGCGGCGGGGCGGTCGGTCGCGAGGCCTCGCGAATCAGTTGTTCGAGGTACGGGCCGAGGATCGCCGCAATCTGACCCGCGGTCACCTCCGGGGTCGCGGTGCGCAAGGCGGCGTGGCTGATCGCGAGCCGGACCAGACAATCCGACAGCGGCTCGGTGTGGCGGCGCTCGACCGCGGGCCAGGTCGAGCTGAGCAGTGCAGCCAGGCGAACCGTGATCAGCTCGAGCACCGGCGCACCACGGCTGGTCAAGAGCGGCAGCAACTCGTCGGCGGCGTCGGAGTCGGCGACGACCCGAACCAACGGATGCGTCTCGGCGGCGGCAAGGAAAATCCGCAACGCCATGAAGAGGGCATGGCGCGGGTCGGTCGGATTTGCCTCGACCGCCTCAGTGACGGTGTTGAGAAATCGCTCCGCCTCCCGCAGCACGTAGGCACCTGCGAGCCCCTGGCGATTGCCGAAGCTGTTGTAGATCGTCTGGCGGCTGACCCCGGCCGCGGTCGCGATCTCGTTCATCGAGACATCGTTCCAGCGCTGCTCTGCGAGCAGGGCGCCGACCGCGTCGAGGACGGTGTCACGCCGCAGCGCCGTCACCGCCTCCACGTAGCGGTTGTTCTCACGCATCGTCAGACGGCAAGGCTAACTGCTCGGCTGAGCGGCGCGAAGTCAGGCTTCTCGCGAACGCCGCAGTCGGGGCAGCACCACGCCAGCGGGATCTCGCTCCACGGCGTTCCAGGCGGAAATCCCTCGCGCGGCGCCCCTGCTTCGACCGTGTAGGTGTACTCGCAGCCCGGGCAGCGATAGGCATCGGCGTCGCTGCCCGTTGCGGGGTCCGCCGTGAGGCGCGGCGAACCCGGGGTCGGAGTGACGGGCTGGGCGGGGGCGCCGTACGCGGCGAGGATTCGGTCGCGTTTGCGCGGCTGGATGTTGACCAGGGTGATGTCGCCCCGATAGTGCTCCAGCACGCGGTGGTCCATCACTCGGCGCCAGGCCGACGGGACCATCGCCAGCGCCATCATCGTCGCGTAGCCTGAGGGTAGCTCGGGGAGACCGGTGAAGTGACGCAGCGCCTGGTAGCGGCGCAGCGGGTTGGCGTGGTGGTCGGAGTGGCGCTGCAGGTGGTAGAGGAAGACGTTGGTGGCGACGTTGTTGGAGTTCCAACTGTGCTCGGGGCGACAGCGCTCGTAGCGGCCGTCGGGGCGCCGTTGCCGCATCAGACCGTAATGCTCGAGGTAGTTGACCAGCTCCAAAAGCGACGCACCGACCAGGCCTTGAATCAGCAGGTAGGGTGCGATCTCAAGCCCGAAAACCGCGATCAGTCCGACCAGCAGGGCGACACTCATTGCCCAGGCGTTCAGGACATCGTTTTGGAGGCTGAAAAACGACCTGCCGAGACGGTCGAGCCGCTCCCGCTCGAGGTGAAGCGACGAGGTCAGACTGCCAACGGCGGTGCGCGGCAAAAACTCCCAGAAGGTCTCGCCAAACCGCGAACTCGCCGGGTCTTCGGGGGTCGCGACCCGGACGTGATGACCGCGATTGTGCTCGATAAAGAAATGGCCGTAAAAACTCTGCGCCAGCGCCACCTTGGAGAGCCAACGCTCGAGGCTCTTTCGCTTGTGCCCGAGCTCGTGGGCGGTGTTGATCGCGATCCCGGAAACCATCGCAACCGACAGTGCCAAGCCTATGTTCTCGAGGATCGAAAGATCGCCCGACGCCCACAGCGCGCAGGCAAAGATCAACGACCCGTACTGCAACGGGATGAACAGGTAGGTGCAGATCCGGTAGTAGCGGTCGTTCTCGAGCATCTTGATCACGTCGTCCGGCGGGTTCGCATCGTCCTTGCCGATCACGGCGTCGAGAAACGGGATCACCCCGAAGACCAGCATCGGCCCGAACCAATAGAAAATCCCGAACCCGGTCAGCTCGACCGTCGCCCAGGCGATCAGCGGAATCGTCGGAACGATCAGTCCGGCGATCCATAGATAGCGTTTTGGATCCTTCCAATCGATCTCGCTCAGCGAAGCGGCGGCGGCTTCCATCGGTGTTCAATCTCCCTTGTTGGCGTTTACACGGAGGCTAGGTACGTAAAGAATCTATACTGCATATCCGCCATTGTCAACGGCGCGCCGAATCCGGGCCGCCATTTGCAGGCAGTTCGCCCCCCGCTCCGATCGTCGGATAGCCTCCTCGAATGAGCTTGTTTGACCGCGTTGCCGCCCTGCCGATCGCGATCGACCGCTACGAGCTGGTCGCGGCAGATCGCGTTTTTCCAAACGGCTTTGAGCGCCCGTCAACCGCGATCAGGCTGTTTGGCGACGGCCTCGAGGGGACCGGCGAGGATGTCGTATACGACACCCTCGACCACCTGGCACACCGCGACGCTGGCCCGATCCACAACCTCTCCGGCCCGGCGACGCTCGGCGAGCTTTGCGAGCTGATCGGCTCGCTCGAATTGTTCCCGACGCCACCGGAGCGCGACTTCTCGCGCCTTTACCGCCGCTGGGGCTTCGAATCGGCAGCGCTTGACCTCGCGCTCAAGCAAGCCGGACGCCCCTTGACCACGGCGATCGGCCGCCAGCTCTCGCCGCTCAGCTTCGTTTGCTCGGTCCGACTCAGCCCGGTCGAAGACGGGGACATCGCCCGCGCGCTGGCGCCGCTTACCCGGCGTCGCGAGCTTTACCCGACGCTGCGCTTCAAGCTCGACCCGCAGACCGATTGGAGTGACCCGTTAATCGCCGAGCTGGTCGAGTCCGGGGCGGTCGATTCGCTCGACATGAAGGGTTGGTACAAGGGCACAGTGGTTGATGTCGAGACCGACCCACCGCTTTACGCTCGCCTCCTTGAAGCCTTCCCGGACGCCTGGATCGAGGACCCCGATGTCAACGACGAAACCAGGCCGATCCTCGAACCCCATCGCGATCGAATCACCTGGGATGCCCCGATCCACTCGATCGCCGACATCGAGTCGCGGCCCTGGAAACCAAAGATCGTCAACGTCAAGCCATCGCGGATCGGCGGGCTCGCCGATCTGTTCGCCACCTACGAGTACTGCGAACGCGAGGAGATCGGCGCGTATGGCGGTGGCCAGACCGAGCTTGGAGTCGGTCGCGATCACATCCAATACCTGGCGGCGCTGATGCACCCCGACACCCCAAACGACGTTGCTCCGCGCGAATACAACGAGACCGAGGTGCCTGCGGGACTCAGATCGAGCCCGCTCCTGCTCGAGCCCGCCGCCACCGGGTTCGGCCTGGCGTGAACCGGGGGCTGGCGAGTTCGGCTGCCCTGACGCTTACTTCGGGCGACCAAACCCCCGCAATTCGCTAGCGTCGGCGCCATGAGCACCTTCCCCCAAGCCCTCAACGAACAGGTCGCCTTCGAGTTCGCCGCCAGCCAGCAGTACGTCGCGATCGCGGTTTACTACGACTCCGAGACGCTGCCTCGACTCGCCGCGTTCTTTTACCGGCAGGCGCTCGAGGAACGAAACCACGCGATGATGATCGTCCGCTACCTGATGGACGCCGATCACGAGGTTCAGATTCCCGGCGTCGAGGCGCCGCAGCCCGAGTTCGACGATGTGGTTGCGCCGGTCGCGCTCGCATTGCAGCAGGAAAAGCGTGTCACCGCCCAGATCAACGCGCTGGCGGCGGCGGCGCGGGCCGGCAACGATTACCAGGGCGAGCAGTTCATGCAGTGGTTCATCAAGGAGCAGGTCGAAGAGGTGGCGACGATCTCGGCGCTTTTGAAGATCGTCGAGCGGGCCCGCGAGAATCCGCTGCTCGCCGAGGAGTACCTGGCGCGCGAGGGAGGGTCCGAGGATCTCGACCCTACCGCTCCGACGATCGCCGGCGGCGCGGTTTAGGGCGGATCGGCCGGGGCGAGCTGTGCCGTCGCGGCCGATCAAGTCCCAGTCGATCCCGAAGCGCGCCACATTCGAGCTGGTCGATCTCGGTCCGACAGCCTCGGCGTTGTCTGCGGTCGGCAAGAGCGGGTGAGGTTGAGGATCGGTCGCGGGATCCTCTCCAGCCTGATCAGCCACCCGAGAGGGCACCGCCAAACTCATCGCAGGGCTGCGATCCGTTCCCCGCGATTCCTGGACTGTCCTGGGTGAGAAACTGATCGCCACTTGTGTCGAGGCCCGTCAAGGCGCCGTAGAGGACGTGAACGGCACCGCCGTTGCCACAGGGATCTTGGGCCTCGCCAATCGCGAGGTCGA
>JAHEXU010000267.1 GCA_023251975.1 bacterium
GTGATCAGCTCAGGTTGCAGATCGATCCGCTCGGCCGCACCACCCGCTACCGCTACCGAGCCGACGGGCTCGTCGACTCGATCACCTCGCCCCGCGGCGTCCGCACCCGGGGTGAGGGGCTGAGCGAGGACTTCACGACCCACTTCGACTACTACCCGACCAAGGAGCTGCGGCGCCGCTCGATCCCCTACGCGGCGGGGCAATACGGGTCCCGGCCGACGAACTCCAGGGTCCGGTGGCAGCGTAACTCGGTCGGCGATCCGGTCGCGATCATCGATGGGCGCGCTAACAAGATCAACAACCGCTTCTACGACTCAGGCGATCTGCGCCAGACCGACCGTCCCTCGTGGTGGTCGCTCGATCCGGCTTCGGGCAGCGTCACCGAGCTTGGCGGCTCAGCAAACGCCGGGCGCTCCGACACCGGCCCGATGGTGCCAGCCGGCGAGGGTCAGGGTGACTTCGGAGCAGTCGCGCGAGGCCAGACCCCGGCCCTGATGCCGCTTGCCGGCAAGACGAAGTTCCGCTACGACAACGAGATGCGCCTCAGCTCGGTCAAGGGGACCGGCCGCGGTATGAGCACGATCGAACGCGACCCGCTCGGCCGGGTCTCAAAGCTGACCGAGCCGCTGCAACGCCAGACGGAGCGCTTCATCACCTCCTCCTTCAAATACGACCAGAACGGCAACCTCAGCGAACAGCTCGACCCGCTCGGCAACTCGACCCGCTACCGCTACGACGGCTTCGATCGGATGATCGAGATGCGCACCCCGCCGTCAAGCGATCAGGCGAAGCGACCGCGGACCCGCTACGAGCTGGATCCCAACGGCAACCTGCGCCGCGAGATCGCGCCCGGGCCCGGCAGCGAGAACTCGCGCGCCAGCCGCTACGCCTATGACTCGCTCGACCGCCTGACCCAGGCCACCAACCCCGAGGGCGAGTCCACCTACTACGGCTACGACGCTGAGGGCAACCGCACCGTCTCGATCTCACCCCGCGCCCCGCGGCGCCTTTTGAAGCGAGGCCTGGACAGCGCTTTGGCCCGTCGGGCGGGCGGCCAGCTGGTCGGCGAGGTCGCAAAGTTCGCGACGACATCCCACTACGACAGCGCCGGTCAGCTCGATCGGATCACAGCGCCGCAGGGGATCACGACCCGCTTTCGCTACGACCCGAACGGGAATCTCACCCTGACCGACGCACCCGGCGCCCAAACCGACAGCGGCGGTGAGGGCGATCAGGGGAGGGTTCGCTTCCTCACCAAGGTCCGCTACGACGGCCGCGATACCCCGTGGGTAACCCAAGTCGCGACCACAGACGGCGAGCTGCACCACCGCCAGGTAACCGAATACGACCAAAACGGCAACCTCATCCGAACCGTCTCCGGCCGCGCCCTGCGCCGCACCGCCGTCCCCGGCGATGGGCGACTCGCCCTCCCCGAGCACCGCTACGATCCGTCTCTGATCGACACCGCGATCGCCGACAAGCCCTCTCCCAAACTCGCCGAGCGGGCCGAGACCCGGCTGCGCGGCGCCACCTACGAGGCCGAGGTCCACACCTACACGCCCGACGACCTGCCAAGCCAGACCTACCTGGCGTGGGGCAAGCGCGACCGCACCGACCGTCGCGGCTACGTCAGCGATCTGCACCGCGATCGCCGCGGCTACATCACCGCGATCGACTCCCCCCACCCCTACGACCTCGCTCCGGGCGCGGGCCCCGGCCAAAGCCCCGGCCACCTCGAGCGCACCTCCCTGAGCTACTTCGACCCCGGCTGGGTCCGGGCAATCTCACAACCCGCCCGCCTCGATCCGAACGAACCTCTCCAAAGCGAGATTCCCGACGGCCAGCGGGCGCTGTCGTTCAACTACGATCGCCGCGGCTATCAGACCCGCTGGGAGAGCGCCTCGAAGCGAAAGATCAGCCGCACCTACTACCCCTCCGGCGCCCTCGCCACCCGCAGCGGTCAGAAGGGAACAGGCGATGCCAAGACGATCCGCTCCTCCTCCTATACCTATGACTCACGCGGCCGCCTCACCACCCTGACCGACACCTACCCCGGCTCGGGCGGCCCGCTCGTAACCGAGATCAGCCACGACAACGCGGGCCGGGTCAAACGGGTCGACCAAGCCGAGGGCTGG
Source organism: bacterium (assembly GCA_023251975.1). Taxonomy (GTDB): domain Bacteria; phylum Actinomycetota; class Thermoleophilia; order Solirubrobacterales; family 70-9; genus JAHEXU01. Next base: position 2,136 of record JAHEXU010000267.1, read on the forward strand.
GGCGAGGACGGGATCGACACCGCCTATGCCTATGACCGCTCCGCCAACGTCGAGACCCTGAAGGCCAACGGCCGCCTCTCTGAGGGGGGCAAATACCTCGGCGGCCAGATCAGCCGCTACACCTACAACCCCGCCGAGCGCGAGCGCTCGGCCACCGTCGAGCGCGCAGACGACAGCTTCGAGACGAGTTCGCGGTGGTGGCCCTCGGGTCAGCTACGCCGCCGCGTCAAGCCCAACGGCACCGTCGAACGGCGCTTCTATAAGGGTCCGGGCGAGATCTCGCAGATGACCCGGATTGCCTCGGATGGGACCGAGCAAAAGAACATCCACTACACCTACGACCAAAACGCCAACCGCACCGCCGACGAGCGCGGCACCTACTCCTACAACTCACGCGACCAGCTGACCGCCTGGACCCGGGCCTCCGATTTCCCTGAGGACCCCGGCACGAGCGTCAGCTACCGCCCTGACCCAACCG
>JAHEXU010000268.1 GCA_023251975.1 bacterium
CCCCGCGGCTTGGCGAGATTTCTGGTCGACCTCGGGATCGGCGGGCTGGTTGACGGGGTCGAGGTGACGATGCGGGCACGCAGCAGCGCCAAAGCGCGGAGCGTCGCCCTGTGAGCAAGCCTCCGGGTCCGATCCCAATCCCAAGCCGGTCGGATTCACTTGTCCGGTTCGGTGCATCCAGGCGAAGCCGGTCGGACGCCGCGCCTGAGATCACGGTCGTGGTCGCGGCCGAGCGCGACCGGACCCGGCTCGCCTTCGCGCTTGACTCGCTGGCTGAGCAGACCCTCGACCCGGCCTGCTTCGAGGTCATCGTGGTCGATGACGGGGATCTTTGCCGTGACCTGGTGGCGCCGCGTGGGCTCAGTTTGGGGCTGTTCGCCGCTCCCGGGACCGGTCTCTCGGCGCGGCGCGATCTCGGCTGGCAAAGCGCCTCGGCGCCGCTGGTTGCCTTCCTTGACGAGGACTGCCGCGCAAGCCCCGGCTGGCTGGCCGCGCTCTGCCTTGCCGCCGCCGCGACAGATTGCGACGGCGGCCCGGCCGAGTCGGCGTTACGCGGCGAGACCGAGCCCGATCCGGCCGAGGTCCATCTGCTTTACGGCGCCGCCCGCAGCTCCGGGGCCAACCTCGCGGCCGGCCGGTCGTTGCTGGGGCGGCTCGGCGGCTATGACGAACTCCGTCGCTATGACGGACCCAATCTCAGCCAGGTCGACGATGCAATCCTGTGGAGCGCGGTTCGGGTCGAGTCGCCGAGCGCTGCGGTTCGCGCCGCCGCCTCGCCGCCGTTTGACTCAGCTCGCGGCGAGACATCCTTCGAGCCCGCTGACGCCGCCTTTGCACTCGCCGCGGCGGCGCTTGTGATCGCCCCGCGGAGCCGCTCCCTCGCCGCCCTCGCCAGCTACCCATACCTGCGCGGGCGGCTTGACAAACGGCTGCGAAATCCCAATCCGCTGGCCCCGATCGGCGTTTTCCGACTGGCCGCCGATCTCGCCGTCGAGGGGGTGCTCGATGGCGTCGCAACGGCCGCCCGGATCGGTGCTCGTGGCCGCCGTCGTGACGAAGACACTGCTCGTCGCGGCGCCGACAATGACTAGTCTGACGCCTCCAATGCCAACCGAATCCCTCAATTCCCCGTTCAAGCTTGCCTTCTTGCATCCGACCTATTGGCCCGAGGTGCGTCGCGGTTCGGAGCGCCTGATCCACGACCTCGGCGCCGGGCTGGCGGCGCGCGGTCACCGGGTGACGCTGTTCACCAGCCACACCGCAGCGGCCTCGCGGTCACACGAGGACGGAATCGAGGTGGTCCGCTCGCGGCGCCCACCCCCGCTGCGGGCGCTGCGCTGGTATGAGGACCATCTGAGCGGCGGCCCGCAGGCGCTGTGGCATCTGCGCGGCGCGGACTTTGATCTCGCCCACGCCTTCTTCCCGGTCGACGGTTGGGCCGCGGTCCAGGCGCGGCGTCACTTTGGAGGGCCGCCGGTCGTCGTCTCGCTGCACGGAATCCCGATCCGTCAATACCTGGTCGAGCGTCGCTACCGGCTCGACATGCTGCGGACTGCGGTCGATGGGGCCGCCGAGTTGACGGTGCTCAGCGACGCCGCCGCGCTGCCGACCCGGCGTTATTTGCTGCGCCAGCCAACGGTCCTGCCCGGCGGCGTCCGAGTCGCGGATTTCGCGGTCGATCAGCCCCGCGCCGAGGCCCCGACGATTGTCTGCGCCGCCGGAATTCATGAGCCAAGAAAGCGCGGTGATCTCCTGCTAGAGGCGTTCGAGCTGCTCCGCCGCAGTGTTCCCGACGCTCGGCTGGTCTTGGTCCGCCCTCGCGATCCGCTGCTCTCGGCCTGGGAAACGCCGCAGCGCCCGGAAGGGGTGAGCTGGGTTGATGGATCCGACGGCGAGTCGCTTGCCCGGACCTACGCGGCCGCCTCGGTCAGCGTTCTGGCGGCGGTCGACGAGGCGTTCGGCCTCGTCATTGTCGAGTCGCTGGCCGCCGGAACCCCGGTGGTTGCCGCCCACTCCGGCGCCTGCCCCGAGATCGTCGCCGACGATTCCTACGGTCGTCTCTTCAATCCCGATGACCCGGTCGATCTGGCCCGTGCCCTCGGCGACGGACTCGCCCTCGGTCGCGACCCCGCCACTGTCGCCGCCTGCCGTAACCGTGCCGCCGATTTCGACCTCGAGCGCACCCTCGACATCGCCGAGCAGGTCTACGCCCGCGCCGTCGGCCCGCGGGCCTGAGGCGCGGTGGATCGAGCCTGAGCCCCGTTGCCTTTTGCGGCGGCGGCGCCGCGGCGCCGCCAGCCTTACGGCACCCGGCCCTCGACGAACGGGACCTCGAAGACCTTCTCGTGCATGATCGGGCCGTGGCCGAACATTCTTGCCTCGCCGAACAACTCGCCGTGATCGGATGTGACGATCAGCCAGGTGTCGTCGGGGAGAGCGTTGAAGAGCGAGGCGAAGACAGTGTCGAGGTAGCCGACGGCCGCGATCTGGCGGGTTCGTAGCTCGCTCAGCTTGGCCTGGTCGAAGAATTCGCGGGCGTCGTCGGGGTGGCCGGCGCCGTCAAGGTGCTTGAAGACGCCGTGGACTCCGGAGATCCGAGGC
>JAHEXU010000150.1 GCA_023251975.1 bacterium
CGGTCGCGGCCCCCTCGGCCCCGGTCGTGGCGCCACCGCCCGCCCCGCCCGCTGTCGCCCCGCCACCGCCCGCCCCGCCACCGGGTGCTCCGTCACCGCCCGCCCCGTCACCGCAGCCGCCCGCCCCGCTCACCGCAGCCCCGGACCCGTCGGCGATCGCGGCAATCGCAGCCCCGGACCCTACGCCCACTCCGGCTATCGCTGCCGCAGACCCGCCGGTTTCGCTCGCCGATCTGCGCAGCGCCTGGCCCGCCGTGATCGAGCAACTGCACGAGTCCGGAGCCGAATTACTCTCAACCTTCTTCGAGTCGGCGAACCCGGTCGCGCTTGACTCCGCCGCCGCCACCGTCGAGATCGGGTTCCCCTCCGACTCGGCCTTCAACAAGCGAAAGGCCGAGTCAAGCGAAAATCGTGAGAGATTGGGCGAGGCGCTTCGCAAGGTGACCGGACTCCAGCTGCGGTCGACCTTCGTCCTGCTCGACGATCCCGCTCCGGCCGCTGCGGCCGATCGGGTTGAGGAGACGGCGGCTGATGACGATGCGATCCTGGCCAGCTTCAAGGAGGCGTTTGACGCCGAGGAGGTTTTCGATGAGTTGCCGAGCGAGACAGGAGGCTGATTTCTGATGGGTAAACGGGTACCGGGTTCGATGCCGGGCGGTCGCGGACCACGTGGCGGGGCTGGTGGTCCCGGCGGGATGGACATGGGCAAGATGCTCCAGCAGGTCCAGCAGATGCAGGCCGGGATGCTGGCGGCGCAGGAGTCGCTGAAGGACGAGGTCGTCGAGGCCTCCTCAGGCGGTGGGATGGTCAAGGTGACGCTGAGCTGTGACCTCGAGTTCAAGTCGATCGCGATCGACCCAGAAGCGATCGACCCCGAGGACGCCGAGCTGCTGCAGGACATGGTGATCGCGGCGGTTAACGAGGGCATGCGGGCCGCGCAGGAGAAGGCGGGTCAGGCGGTCGGCGGTGCCGCCGGTGGCCTCGACGCTCTGGCTGGCCCGGGAGGGCTCGACGCTCTCGGGCTCGGCGGGCTCGGGCTCGGCGGCTAGCCGGGTCGATGCACGCCGCCCCGATCAGCCGACTGATCAACGAGCTGTCGCGGCTGCCGGGGGTGGGGCGACGGACCGCGCAGCGACTCGCTTTCCACATTCTTCGCGCCGATGACGAGGAGGCGTTCGCGCTGGCCGACGCGATCCGCGAGGTCAAGGAGAAGATTGGGCTCTGCGAGATCTGCCAAAACCTCGCCGAGGGGCCGCGCTGTCGAATCTGCCAGGACGAGGGGCGCGATCGCAGCGTGATCTGTGTTGTCGAGGAGCCCGCCGACGTGATTCCGTTTGAGCGGATAGGCGAGTTTCGTGGCCTCTACCACGTGCTCGGCGGGGCTCTGTCACCGATCGATGGGATCGACCCCGAACACCTCAAGATCGCCGAGCTGCTGCACCGTGCCGGTGCCGAGGAGGTTCGCGAGGTTGTTCTCGCGACCAATCCGACGACGACCGGCGAGGCGACCGCGCTCCATATTGCCGGGCAGCTCGGTGGCGTTGTGATTGTGACTCGGCTCGCTAGTGGGCTACCCGTCGGCGCTGACCTCGAGCACGCCGACGAGGTGACGCTGGGACGCGCCTTCAGCGGTCGCCGCACCCTCTGATCGTGAGGGTTGTCTCGCACCGGGAAATAGGCGTTCTAGGCCCCCGAGCGCTCCAAGGCCCGCAGCGATTTTCACCGCGCCTGGATTTTCACCGCGCCTGGAGTCGGCGGGGGCGGTCATGTCGACCTACTTGACCAGGCCGAGGTCGAGCTTGAGGTCGATCACTCGACCGGCCGCTTCGTCGAGGCGCTGCTCGGAGATCGCGCCGGAATCGACCGCGTCGAGGAGCGCCCGGGCCACCTTGGGCTGCGAGTCGGGTGCGGTAACTATCAGCAAATCGGCGCCAGCACGGATCGACTCGACGGCCGCTTCGGGAACCTTGTAGCCGGCGGTGATCGCTCCCTCCTCGAGGTCGGAGCTGATCGCGACCCCTTCGAAGCCGAGTTCGTCGCGCAGCAGGTCGACCAGGACGGTTGAGGACAGGCTGGCCGGGGTGACCGGGTCGTAGGCGGCGTAGAAGCTGTGCGAGACAACCAGCGCCTTGGCACGAGCTTGGATCACCGCCTCGAATGGGACCAGGTCGCGCTGTTGCAGGGTCGCCTCGTCTAGCGCGACCGTGGCCGGGCCGTCGATCGTGTTCTGCGAGGCGGCGCCGTTGCCGGGGAAGTGGCCGGGCGCGCAGGTCAGCGCCGGCAGCGAGCAGCCGCGAACCGCGGCGGCGCTCATCAGGGCAGCGACCCGCGGATCATCGGAGAAGGCACGGTCAGCGATCGGGCTGTCGATCGTGGCGACATCGACGATCGGCCCGAGGTTGAGGTTGAAGCCGGCGTCGGCCAGCGCTTCGGCGGTCTCGGCCGACCACTTTTCGGCCTTGCCGGGGTCGGCGAAGTCGCCGATCTCGATCTCGCGTTGCTCGGGCGGTAGCCCGGCCAGGCTGCGGTAGTCGCCGCCCTCTTGGGAGGCGACGATCAGCGGCGCGACCGGCGCCGAGGCAGCGCCTTCGCGCAGCGCCGAGACCAGCGCCGAGCCCTGGATCGGATCGCTCCAGTTGGCGCGACCGACCAGGATGCCGCCATAGGCCCGGTCTGCCAGCTCGCTGACCAGGGGCGCGTTTTGGTCGGTTCCCTCGAATCCGACCAGTAGTACCTGGTCGACCTTGTCGGCCGGTTGTAGGCCCGCCACGATCTCGGTGGCGCGGCTCGACAGATCGGCTCCGGTGAGTCGATCGGGACTGGTCGTCGCATCTTCGCCTCCGCCGAACAGGACAAGCCAGATCGCCGCGGTGGCACCGATTGCTGCCAGTACGGCGAACAAGCGCCGCCGCCGGACGGTCTTCGATGGGCTCACGAGGGGGCAGGAAGTCTATCCTGCGCCTCCGATGGTGAGCAGCGAAGCGCGAAAAGAACCCGCCGCGATCGTTCCTGACACGGTGGTGATGAAGTTCGGTGGCACCTCGGTTGCCAGCCCCGATGATTTGAAGCGGGCGGCGCGGCGGATTGTCGCCGCGCGCGAGCGGGGCCAAAGCGTCGTCGCGGTCCTATCGGCTCGCGGCAAGACGACCGACGAGTTGGTGGCGATGGCGTATGAGATCTCTGACGCACCGGTTGCTCGCGAGCTCGACATGCTGCTCTCGACCGGCGAGCGCCAGTCCTGCGCACTTTGTGCGATGGCGATCGCCGACATGGGTTACGAGGCGATCTCACTGACCGGCTCGCAGGCCGGGATCGTGACCGACTCCTCGCACACCAAGGCGCGGATCCTCGATGTCCAGGCAGACCGGATTCGCGCGGCGCTGTCGTCGGGTCAGATCGTCTTGGTCGCCGGATTCCAGGGGGTCTCGACCGACTCGAACGACGTTACGACGCTCGGCCGCGGTGGCTCCGACACGACCGCGGTTGCACTCGCGGCGGCGCTTGGCGCCGGAGTCTGCGAGATCTACACCGATGTCGCCGGGGTCTTCACCGCCGACCCGCGAATCGTTCCCGACGCTCGCAAGCTCGAGCTGCTCAGCTTCGAGGAGATGCTCGAGATGTCGGCCTCGGGGGCCGGCGTCCTGCAGCTTCGATCGGTTGAATACGGCCGCAATCACGATGTCCGAATCCATTGCCGGTCGTCGTTTGACGACGCCCCCGGTACCCTCGTCCTGCCGGAGTCAGAAACCTTGGAACGCCCCTTTGTAACAGCCGTCACCCACTCCGAAAACGAGGCTCGGGTCACCCTGGCTGGGATCGCCGACGAGCCCGGTGTCGCGGGGCGGATCTTCACCGCCCTGGCCGACGCCAACGTCGATGTCGACATGATCATTCAAAACGAGCCGGTCTCGACCGATCACGGCGCCGACCTTTCGTTCACGATTGAACGGGGTGACCTCGCGGCCGCGACTTCGGCGCTCGAGAGGACCGATCTCGCAACCCCGATCCTGACCGACGATCGGATCGGCAAGGTATCGGTGATCGGCGCCGGGATGCGCAGCCACCCCGGGGTCGCCCGCGATGTCTTTAACGCGCTCGGCGAACTCGGGATCAACATCCAGATGATCTCGACCTCACCGATCAAGATTTCTTGCGTGATCGCGGTCGACCGGGTGGCCGATGCGGTTCGTGGCCTGCACGACGCGTTTGGGCTCGATCGCGACGAGGTCCTCGCCGAGGACCCGCACGGATCCGCGCATCACCCTCGGGTGCGAGCGTGAGCGGCTACCGCGTCGGCGTGCTCGGCGCCACCGGCGCTGTCGGTTCGACCATTTTGCGGGTGCTCGAGCAGCGAGCCTTCCCGGTTGGCGAGTTGGTCCCGTTTGCCTCCGCCCGCTCGGTCGGCAAGCCGATCGAACTGGCGGGTCGAAACTACCGCTGCGTCGAACTCGGCGACGACACAATCGACGGCCTCGACATCGTGATCTCCGCGGCCGGTGGTTCAATCAGCGCCGAATGGGCACCGCGGCTGGTTGCGGGCGGCGCGGTCGTGATCGACAACACCAGCTACTGGCGGATGCACGAGGGGGTTCCGCTCGTCGTCGCGGAGGTCAACCCCGCCGACGCGGCCCGCCATCGCGGTCTGATTGCGAACCCGAACTGCTCGACGATGCAAATGGTGGTGGCCCTGAAGCCGATCCTTGACGCCGTCGGGATCGAGCGGCTGGTGATCTCGACCTACCAGTCGGTCTCCGGCACCGGTCGGCGCGCGATTGAGGAGTTGCGGGCGCAGTCGATCGCCCTGCTGGAGGGCGGGGCCGAACCCACTGCGGATGTTGAGGTCGAGGCGAATGTCTACCCGCATCGGATCGCCTTCAACGTCTTGCCGCAGGTCGAGAGCTTTGCCGCCGGCGACGACTACACGACCGAAGAGCGCAAGATGATGGCCGAGACCCGCAAGATCTTCGGCCTCGATGCCGATCAACTCGGGATTTCTGCGACCTGCGCTCGGGTCCCTGTTTTTGGGGCGCACTCGGAGTCAGTCAACGTCCAGACCACCACCCCACTCAGCCCCGAAGAGTGCCGGGCGCTGCTTGCCAGCGCTCCCGGGGTCGTCGTGGTCGATGATCCGGCGGCCAGCGGCTACCCGCTCGCCTTTGAGGCGACGGGGCGCGACGAGGTGCTGGTTGGGCGGATTCGCCGCGACCCCTCGCACGAGCGCTGCCTCAACCTCTGGATCGTCGCCGACAACCTGCGAAAGGGGGCGGCAACCAACGCCGTCCAGATCGCCGAGTTGCTCGTTGCCCGCGGGCTTGTTTCGGTGCCGACGCCAAGCCTCGTGGCTTGAGTAGGTGAGGGACAAGCGATGATCGGCGTTTACGGGTCGCTGCTTTTCGTTGTCGGCGCCTCGCTTGTGATCGGCCGCGCCCTCTTTGTCTGGGCGGCCAACGGCTCGCCCCCGGTCCCCGGTGTTGACGGCGGCTGGCTGGCACCGGGTTATGGGATCGCCGCCTTGCTGGTGATTGCCGGCTGCGCGTCCCGCCTGCCCGGTCACGCCGTCACCGTCGCGGTCGTGACCGCGGCGGCCCTGATCGGCTGTGCTCTCTACCTGCGCGGCTCCAACCTGGCTGCGCTGGAGTGGCGGACCGTCGGGTTGCCGATCTTCGCGATTACCGTGCTTGCCGGCTCGCTTCCGTTTGCGATTGCCGGTCACTTCGGGATTCTCGGGGTCGGCTACGTCAACGACGACATGTCCTCGCACCTGATGATCGCCGACTATGTGCGCGATCCGTCCGGGCCGATTCCGTCGTTTGTCAAAGGCGGCTACCCGACCGGACCGCACGGCCTGGTCGCCGGGATCAGCGAGGCCGGGGGAGGCCTTGTCAACACCTTCTCCGGCTTCACCTTGGCGCTGGCGCCGTTGACCGCGCTGCTGTCGCTGACGATGCTGGGCGGACTGCGGGCACCGCTTCGAGTCATCGCCGGCGCCTTCACGGCGCTCTGCTACCTCGGCGCCGCCTACCTGACCCAAGGGGCCTTCAAAGAGTCGCTTGAGGCGATCATCATCGCCGCCTTCGCGATCGGGTTGTGGTGTCTGATCGCCCCCGACGCCGAAAAGGAGCCGGCCCACCCCGCCCGCCGGGTCGCGCCGCTAGCGATCGTGGCTGCGGCCAGCGTTTTTAACTACTCGCTGCCCGGCCTGCTTTGGATCGCTGCGATCGCGCTCAGCGTCGTGATTGCCCGCTTCGTCCCGACGATCGCCGCGGCGTGGCAACGCCGCGAGCCGATCGTGGCGGCGATCCGCGCCGACATGCCGGCCGGGGCGGGTCGGGCGATGGTCCCATACCTCGGCGCGGGGGCGCTGGTAGTGGCGCTCTTTACCGCCCAGGAGTGGAGTCGGATCGCCGATTTTGCCCGGCTTGAGGCGCTTAATCCCGACCGCTTCGGCTCCGACCTCGGCAACCTCCGCCACGCCTTGGCACCGATCGAGGCGCTCGGCGTCTGGCCGTCCGGCGATTACAAGGTCTCGGCGTCGGGCGCCGGGATGCCGGCCGCGCTGTTTTATCTCCTCGGCGCCCTGGCGCTGTCGCTGCTGCTGGTCGGGATGCGCAACCTGTGGCGGTCCTCCCGGCCGGTTTTACCGGCGCTCCTGATCGGAGTCCTGTTCGTCTGGGGGCTCTCAGAGCTGTTCTCGACCGCCTACATCGCCGCCAAGGCGCTGGCGATCGCCTCGCCTTTCGTGATCGCGATCATCTGTCTGGCGGTCTTTAGCGCCGACGCCAAACGGCTCACCCGGGCGGTCGGGGCGGTCGTCTTGTTGGCGGCGGCGTTGTCGAGCTTCTTGGTGCTCCGCCAAGCCCCGGTCGGTCCCGGCGATCATCCCGCCGAGCTGGCCGCGATCGCGCCGCTGGTCGAGGGCTCAGATGTCCTGTTTTTGGGCCGCGACGACTTCATCGGCTGGGAGCTGCGGGGCGCCGAGACGATCACCGGGGTGGTCCTCAACCACTACAACGTCGAGGATGCAAAGGGCCGCTTTCGCAAGTCCGAAGGGGGCGGGGAGAAGTTCGACATCGATGCCGCGCATCCCTCGACCCTGGATCAGTTCGATTACGTCCTCACCACCACCGGCGGACCGCAGTCGCAGTCCTCGAATCTGTTCAAAGAGGTCAAGCGGACCGAAAACTTTGTTCTTTATGAGCTGCCCGGAACCGCCGGTAAGCGGCGCACCCTCGACGAGGGGTCAGAACCCGGGGCGGTCCTGAACTGCCAAAGTCGGGTCGGCGCCGAGATTGCGACCGGCAAGGGCAGCGCGGTGATCTGGCGAGCGCCGCCGGTGATCGCCGAGGAGGCCGCCTGGTCACCCGGGGCGACGATCAACGACGGCGCAGCCGCCCGGATCGAGTTGCGGTTAAGGCCGGGCGACTACCTGATCTCGCTCGCCTACGACAGCCGCCGACCGCTGCGGATCGCGGCGCCCGAACTCGGGCTCGACCGGGTGCTCGCGGCCAACCTCGACTTTCGTGGTCCGGCGCCGTATCTGCCGGTTGGCGAGGTCAGCGTCGAGGCGGGCGGCAGCTACGCCTTCGCCGCGACGACCTCCCCCCCCAACGCGCTGGCGCGGCTTTTGCAGGCGCCAAACGAGGCCCACCTGCGCAACCTGTCGGCAACCCCGCTTGGGGTGATCGAGCGGATCCAGCGCCGCGAGGCCTGTGGGAAGTACGTCGATTGGTTCCGCCCCAAGGGCGAGAGTGGCTTGCGGATCGAGCCCGGCGTCGTCCCACCCCGGCCCGCCGCCCCGGCACGCCGTGGCGGGGCGGCTCAGTCGCCGAGGTCGTCGAGCGGCTCGCAGATTCGCTGAGCTATCTCGCGGAAGAAGTCACTGCGGGTGACGACCGCGTGGACCCGGCCGGCGGTCGCGATCGGGATCAACACGACCCGGTGGTGCAAGAACAACTCGGCGAGCTGGGTGTCGGAGTACTCGTCGGCAACGACGACGTTGTCGGTCGTCAGGTAATCGCGGATCGCCTCGTCGCCGCAACTGTCGCGGCGCTCGATCAGCTCGTCGATCGTGCGCGAGATCATCGCGGTCGATCCCAGGGTGCCGACGTAGGCGGGGAACAGCGCCCGCATGAACTCGCGCTCGCCGAAAATGCCGACGAAGTGACCGGCTCCGTCGACCACCGGCATCCCGGGGAGACCCTGCGCGATGATCCGTCGCGCCGCGACCGCAACGCTGTCGCTGTCGCGTAGCGGCTCGATCTCACGCAGCGTTCCTTTGATGATCGTGTCCATCGACTAGGAATGAATGTAGCGGAGCCAGATATAGGCGCTGGCGATCGCCAGCGACAGCAGCGTTACCGGGACGCCAACCCGCAAGAAAACGAAGAAGCCGAGCCGCTTGCCGGAGCGCTCGACCAGCCCGGTTGCCGCCACGTTGGCGGCGGCCGCGATCACGGTCAGGTTGCCACCGAAGCAAGCTCCGAGCGAGAGCGCCCACCAGTAGGCGTCATCGCCGGGTCGGCGCAGCGAGTCGACCACCGGCACCATCGCGGTCGTAAACGGGATGTTGTCGATGAATCCGGAGCCGAATCCCGACAGCCAGACGATCCCCAAAAGCTCGGCGCCGCGATCGTCGTCGGTCACGTCCTGCAGTGCCTCCGCGACCTCGCTGATCGCGCCGGTCGACTCGAGCGCTCCGACGATCACAAACAGCCCGATAAAGAAAAACAGGGTTGGCCACTCGATTTTGGCCAGCGCCGACTCGAGATCCTGGCGGGTCAGGAGTAAGGCGACCGATGCGCCGGTCAGGGCGACCGTCGCGGGCTCGATCCCGAGCGCTTGGTGGGCAAAGAAGCCGACGATCGTCGCCAGCAGGACGCTGCCGGTCCGCTTCAGCTCGG
>JAHEXU010000151.1 GCA_023251975.1 bacterium
GACGACAATCGCCTCGAACCCGGCAGCGGTTGCCCGGTCGATCAGGTCGGCGCTCCAGTCGCGATCTCGAAATAAGTAGAGCTGGAACCATCTCGGTCCGGCGCCCGACGCGGCGGCGACCTCCTCGATCGTGCGATTTGCGAGCGTAGCCATGCAAAACCCGATCGCGGCGCCCGCGGCTGCGCCCGCCGTCGTGACCTCACCGCCGGGGTCGGCGAGACCGTGAAATGCGGTTGGGGCAACGATCAGCGGCGCGTCGTAGCGCGACCCAAAAAGGCTCGTCGAGGTGTCGAGCGTGGAGACATCGCGCAGGACGCGAGGCCGCAACAGAATCCGATCGAACGCATCGCGGTTTCGATCCAAGGTGCGCTCGTCGCCGGCCCCGGAGCGGTAGTAGTCGTAGGCGGCGCTGCTGATGCGGGCCGCCGCCAACGGCTCGAAATCGTCGAGGCAGACCGGCGTTCGCGGGGACGCGCTCACCCCAGCGCCACCGCCCCGGCGAGGGTCGCAACGACCGCCTCATAGCAGCCCTCGCCGCGCTCGCCCTCGGTCACCGTGGCATTTGGGAACGAGCCGATTCGCGCCCGCACCCCCGGATCTTTGACGGCTCCGTTGGCGACGCAGAAGAAGTGTCCGACGGCGCTCGCCATCTCAAGGTCTTCGACCGAATCACCGATCGCGATCGTCTCCGAAGCCGAGTAGGCGCGAGCCCTTCGGTGCGCGGCGACGGCGTTGGCTTTGCTCGCTGTGGCCGGGACGACGTGGTAGGCGCGCGGAGCCGCGACGTTTGCCATCGGGTGGGTGATCCGGCCGTTGTCGAGCAACCGCAGGTTTTCGTGGCCTGCCTCGCGGAGCGCCCGATTTCCGGCTTCGAGGTCGACTAGGCCGCGCAGCAGCAGCGAAAAACGCCGCCCCTGGTCCCACGGTGTGGCCGACTCAAGTCTTCCTTCGGCGAGCTCGAACAGCAGCTCGGGCACCCCGACCTTGGCGAGCCAGTTGCTGATCGTGTCGCCACCGCAGTCAATCCCACCGTCAAGAACGGTTAGCTCGTCCCCGATCATTACGCCGCAGCCAACCTCGAAGATGTAGGAGTTCTGCCCGAGCAGCCGAGCCACGGGGGCAACCCCGCCCTCGCGACGTCCCGAGGTCAAAACGACCTCGACCCCGGCGCGGTGGCAGGCCTCGAGCATCCGGATCGGCGCTTTTGAAAAGGTGCCGTCGCCGTCGAATACCAAGGCGCCGTCTCGACCCAGCAGGGTACCGTCGAGGTCGATGTAGACGGCGCGCAATCCCATCCCGCTACGGTAGCCGCTGGTTATGAAGTGGCGTCTCACCGACCGCGAACTGGACCTGGCCCGGCCGCTTGGTCTCGGGATTGTCAACGTGACCGACGACTCCTTCTTCAGCGGCGCCCGCAGCGGCACCGCGGTGGGGGCGATCACCGACGGGGTGCGGCTGGCCAGCGAGGGATTTGACCTGATTGATCTCGGTGCGGTGGCGGCGCGAAATGGCCCCACCGTCTCGATCGCCGACGAGGCGTCGCGGTTGATCCCGGCGATTGAGGGTTTGGCGAGGCGGATCGAGCTTCCGATCAGCGCCGACACCTTCAACCCGGTGGTCGCCCGGCTCGCGGTCGCTGCTGGGGCCGCTGCGATTAACGACATCAGTGGCGGCAGCGAGGCGATCTTTGAGGCGGTCGCCGAGACCGGCTGCGGCTACGTTTTGATGCATATCGAGGGGCCGCCGCGGGTCGAGCGTCCCAAGCCCGACTATCCGGACGTGGTGGCGCGACTGCTTGAATTCTTTGCCGAGCGGATCGAGCTGGCGCAACGCTATGGGGTTGATCGCGAGCAGATCGTGGTTGACCCCGGGCTCGATTTCGACCTCGATCTTGCCGACAACCTGGCGATCCTCAATCGGCTCGACGCGCTGGCCGGGCTGGGACGGCCGATCTTCATGTCGCTGTCGCGAAAGGACTTTCTCGGGGCGATTTTGGCGGGATCGTGGGTGCAGCGGTTGCCGCCCGGTCGCTGCGAGGCAGCGACCGCCGCAGCGACCGCTTTGGCGGTCTCGCGCGGCGCCTTGCTGCACCGCCTGCACGACCGTAGTGCCCTCGATGCAATGCGGGTCGCCGCGGCGATTCGCGACGGTGCCGACGGTGGGTGAGCGGGGATGGGGCAGCGCGGTCGATCTAGCTTGGACCACCGCGATCGAGAGCGGTCGCAGTGACGGTCGGCTGGTCCACGACTCGCGGTCCCCGGCCGGGCCCGCCGATCCAGCGCCGCTGCCAGCCGAGCTTGCCGCGGCGGTGGCCGAGCGCCTGGCCACGAACGGGATCACCTCCCTCTACAGCCATCAGGCGGCGGTATGGCAGGCGCTCGCTCGCAACCACGTCGTAATCGCGAGCGCCACCGCGTCGGGCAAGTCGCTCGCTTTCAACCTGCCGGTACTCGATGCGCTCGCGCGGCGCCCGCGCGCTCGAGCCCTCTATCTCTACCCGACCAAAGCGCTCGCCCAAGACCAAGCAAAAGCGATCTTGAAGCTTCGCCTCCGAGCGGTTCGGTTGGCGATCTATGACGGTGACACCCCGCGCGAGGAGCGGCCGCTGATTCGCCGCGACTCGAACCTGATCCTCTCAAACCCCGACATGGTGAACATTGGGCTGCTGCCGCATCACAAGCGTTGGGGCGATTTCTTCGCCCGGCTCGAGTACGTGGTGATTGACGAGGCGCACGTCTATCGCGGTGTCTTTGGCTCACACGTCGCCAATGTCTTGCGGCGCCTGCGCCGGATCGCCAGCGCCTACGGCGCCGAGCCGCGGTTCATTTGCGCGTCGGCGACGATCGCCAATCCACGCCAGCTTGCCGAGGCGTTGGTCGGGGTGCCCTTCGAGCTGATCGATCGCGACGGCGCCCCGCAGCCGGGTCGTCGAATCGCGATTTGGAACCCGCCGCTGGTCGATCGCGACAGTGAAGCTCGCCGCTCGGTGTTGACTGAAACCGCTGATCTGGTCGCCTCCTTGGTTCGCAGCGGTGCGCGGACGATCTGCTTCATGAAGAGCCGCAAGGGCGTCGAGATGATCAACAGCCACATTCGGGAGCGGCTGACCGCCTCTGGACACCCTGACCTGGCCGCCCGCATCTCGCCCTACCGCGCCGGCTACACTGCGCAGCAGCGGCGCGCGCTCGAGGCCGACCTTTGCAGCGGCAAGATCCTGGCGGTGGTCGCGACCAACGCGCTCGAACTCGGAATCGATATCGGTGACCTCGATGCGGCGGTTTGTTCGACCTTCCCGGGGACGGTCGCGAGTCTGCGCCAGATGTGGGGCCGAGCCGGTCGAACCGGTGAGGGGATCGCGGTCTTCATCGCCGGCGAGGACGGGCTCGATCAGTTCTTTTGTCGTCATCCCGAGGAGTTTTTGAAACGACCGGTCGAGGCGGCAATCCTCGATCCGGGCAACGAGCGAATCCAGTCGGCTCACCTCGCCGCCGCCGCCTCTGAGCTGCCGCTCGGCGGCGCCCGCGACGACGCGGTTTTCGGAGGGCGATGGGAGGATCGCGCCGAGGTACTGGTTGGGCGGGGAATCCTCGCGCGGCGTCGCGGCGGCGGATTCGTCATCCGCTCGGCAGCGAATCCAGCCGCCGAAATATCGCTGCGCTCGGCCTCTTCGAGCGTGATCGCGATCGTCTTGGAGGAGGAGGGGGAACTACTCGGGACCGTCGAAGCCGAACGCGCCGCCGCGACGGTCCATCCCGGTGCCGTCTATCTGCATTTGGGGCGTTCTTATGAGGTTTCCCGTCTCGATTTCGAGTCGGGTTGCGCGATGGTGAAGCCGTTTGACGGCGACTGGTACACCCAACCGCGCAGCGATACCGAGATCTATATCGAACGAACCGAGGCCCAGCGCAGCGTTCTCGGGATCGAACTCTGCTTCGGCGAGGTGGCGGTTAGCGATCAGGTGATCGGGTTCCAACGCAAACGCTTCGGCGATCATGAGGCATTCGATTACGTCTCGCTGCAGATGCCGGAGCAGAATTTCCTCACCCAGGCGCTTTGGTATTTGCTCCCCGAGTCGATGGTCGGACCGGCTCAATTTCCCGCCGCAGTGATGCTCGGGGCACTGCATGCCTCCGAACACTGCCAGATCGCGGTCCTGCCGTTGATCGCGATGTGCGACCGCTGGGATGTCGGTGGGCTCTCAACCAACCTGCATTTTCAAACCGGTCGTCCAACCATTTTCATCTACGACGGCTACCCCGGAGGGGTCGGGATCGCCCGACGTGGATTCGAGATGTTTGAGCGGCTCGTCGGCGATGCCGCCCGCCTGGTCGGGGAGTGCCGGTGCGAGGACGGCTGTCCCTCCTGCGTGCAGAGCCCGAAGTGCGGCAACCTCAACGATCATCTCCACAAGCGGGCCGCGATCGAGCTGATGGGTCGGATGCTCGCAGCCGCCCCGGCCGACCCACCCTCGGCTAGCCTTACGGCCACGGCGAGATAGCTCAGTTGGTAGAGCACACGACTGAAAATCGTGGTGTCCCCGGTTCGATTCCGGGTCTCGCCATCTAGGAGATTTGGCTCTAGTGCGACAAATAACGAGCCAATTTCCCGCGACCGGGCAGCTCGGCTCGGGCCCCATGTCAGCGTCATGTCAGCACCAGCCTCGCTCGAGCCCTTGTGTGCCGTCCCCAGGTCGTGCCGCCGACGCTTGCGGCCGCGGACCTCAGAGCCTGCTAGCCACCGGGAATCGCGTCGTCGTCGATGCGCTTCGCCAGCCGGTCGATAAGGGCTAGCGCGGCAGGCGTTGCGGGCTGTTCAGGCTCGCGACTGCACGACAACAACGCTTGAGTCAACCGCGATGGCCGGAAGCACATACGCACGGGCTCGGTTTTCGGTCCTTCGGTCGCTACGGAATGTGGGAGTGGCGCGCCGGATTGGGCTTCTCAGCTGATCAAAGCGGCCCGTCGCACGCTCGCGGGTATGCCGCGAACATTCAGGCCCGCCCACGCATCACCCGATTGTGAGTAGCTCTCCGCATTCGTGGTCGACTTGGAGCGTCGTGTGCCCGATCGCGAAGCGGTCGAGCAGGACCTGCTCCATCACGCGTCGCAGGGCGTGGCAGTCGGCCTCACGGCTGACGAGCACATGGGCAGAGAGCGCGGTGAAGCCGGAGGTGACCTCCCACACGTGGAGGTCATGTACTTCTTTAACGCCGGCCTGCTCGACCAGCGCCTGGCCGACCGCGTCGACATCGATGTCCTCCGGCGCGGCCTCGAGGAGCACGCGCCCGGACGCCTTGAGCAGTCCGTAGGCGGCGTTGAGCATGATCGCGGCGATGATGAGCGAGGCAATTCCGTCCGCGCGTTTGAACCCAGTGGTGAGGATGATCACCCCGGCGATGGCGGTGAAGATGAAAGCGGCGAGGTCGGTGAGGAGGTGCTGAAAGGAGCCTTCGATGTTCATCGACTGGCGGTTGGCCTTCGACAGCGTCCACGTCGCGGCAAGGTTGACGAAGATCCCGACGACCGCGACGACGAGGACAGCGGATCCGTGCACCGGGGGTGGAGTCACCAGCCGGCGGATGCCCTCGTAGACGATCAACAGCGCGAGGACGAACAGCGTGGCGCCGTTGAATTGAGCTGAGAGGATCTCGACGCGCTTGAAGCCATAGGTCAAAGCGCCCTTGGCCGGGCGCTTGGCGAGGTTGATCGCCACGATCGACAGGCCGAGCGCCCCGGCGTCGGTGAGCATGTGCGCCGCGTCGGAGAGCAGCGCCAGCGAGTGCACGACGGCGCCGACGACGACCTCGACGGCCATGAACCCGACGATCAGCCCGAGGGCAACGGCCAGCTTGGCGCGATCAGCGTCGGCCGTCACCCCGTGGGCGTGGCCCGCGCGGCCGCCGCCAGCGTCGGTCACGTGATCGTGGCCGCTCATCGTGTCGACCCCGCGTCGTTCAGGGTCACGCGTCGCGTCCGGGCCACGCTTGCGCAAACGAGGTACTCCGTTCCCGGAGCGAACGGCCAGCGCCAGAACCGGGTGTCGATGACTTCCGCGCCGAGCGCACGCGACGCCGCGCGCGGATCGCAACCGGAGGGGGCGTTGGCGCCGGCGGCGAGCGTTAGCATCGTCGCCGGGTCAGCCTCGACCAGCACCAGGGCGGCATCGAGTGCAAGCGGCTGATCGTGGCCATGCCACCAGCCCAGCAGATCGCGGAGATGGATGACGGCTCCCTCGGGAGCCGCGGCGTGCAAACGGGCGGTGACGGCTTCGGTGAGCCGCTGGCCTTCGGTGAGCAGCGTCGCGTCGATCCGCGCCGCCGCCAGTCCTGAGTCCGCAAGCGCCGGATAGAGCAGATGCGTAGCGAAGAGGTCCGCGATGACTACGTCGTAAGAGCCCCGTCCGACCGGCGTGGCGAGAGGTCTCACGCGGTTAGCTCCCTCGCCGAGCGCACGCCGTACGATGAGATCGGCCGCTCCGCTGCTGACGTCCTCGACCACTCGCCGGACCGGCGTTCGCGCGACGGCGCAGCGCCGTCGCGCGCGCTTGAGCGCCCGCGCGTCAAGGTCGATCAAGTCGACGCTTCCCGCGCGACGAACGAAGCGTGCGAGGGGAAGGTCGTCGCCGTTGCCGACGTCGACGATCGCAACACGAACGCCCTCGCCCACGTGCGTTTGGAGGAGTGCCCAGCACGCAGCTCGTGCATGACGCCAGCGCCACCGCCGAGCCAAGGTGCCTCCGCCGGTATTGCGGGCGACGCTGGCGCCACGAATCGATACCGGCAGCGTGGAGTCGAACCCGGCGCCGCACGTCGCGGAGGGTCCAGCTACGTCCTCAGGGCTAGTGGTGGCCATGGTCCTCGTGGTGTCCGGCGCCCGTGCCACCGGCCGCGATGGCGGCATGCGCGGCATGGTGGCCGGGTGCGAATCCCTCAGCGTGGCGGTGGACAGGCTCATCGGGCGGCCCAGGGTCAGCCTTGATGGTCTGAATCGACTGCCAGGTGATACGCAGGATGACCAGCGTGATGGCCAGGCCGATGAGTGGGTCACCGAGCTTGAACCCGAACGCCACGACGATCGCGCTGGCGACGACGGCAAGGCTGACGAAGCCGTCGGTGCGGGCGTGGTAGCCGTCGGCGATGAGCGCCGGGCTGTTGAGGCGCTTGCCCGCGCGCAGGCGGACCTGGGCCGCGACCTCATTGCCGATGCACCCGACCACGCCCGCGACGGCGAGTGCCCACAGGTGCGTCAGCCTCTGTGGATGGATGAGTCGGTTGACGGCCTCGGCGGCGGCGACGCAGGCGCTTACGAAGATCGTGGCGACGACGAAATATCCGGCGCGCTTCTCGGCCACGAACGAGCGCATGATGAACGCGATCCCCATCGGGATGGCAGTCAGTGCGTCGCCGAAGTTGTGGATGAGATCAGCCAGCAGCGCGACGCTGCCCGTGGCGACGAACACGCCTCCCTGAAGGATCGATGTGACGAGCAGGACGCCGAGGCTGATGGCGACGGTCTTCAAGCCGTCGCGTGAGCGCATGATCGTTCGGTCGATCACGCCATGGGAGTGACCGTGGCCCTGGGCCTCGTGGCTGTTCCCGTGACCGTTCGACGTGGCTTGGAGCTTGCTCACGACGCTTGCGCCGGAAGGTTCATCGGAGCGCGAGCGCCGAGGGTCAGATGCTGAACATGGAAGATCGCTTGGTCGAGGAGCTCGGCGACGTGGGTGTCGTGCAGCGCGTAGAAGACGTGCTTACCGCGGCGCTCTCCGATGACCAGTCCCAGATGACGCAGGCTGCGCAGCTGGTGCGACACCGCCGAGGACTCCATCCCGACCGCCTCGGCTAGCCCACCGACCGAGCAGGGGCCGGCTTTGAGGTGACCGAGGATCTGCACGCGAGACGGGGTGGCCAGCATCTGCATCCGTTCGGCAACGACTCGGGCAAGCTCGGCGTCAATTGTCGGGGGCGAGGTGTGTCCGTGGACTTCGTGGCTCATCAGAACATATGATAGTCCCTTCAGATATACATACGTATTGGCTGAACTTCAGCGGTGCGGGCGCGACACCGGGGGCGCATCTCAAAGCCCCCTGATGGCAAGCCGCGCGGCAGGCTGGCATTCCCAACACCTGCACTTCGCTCCGTCAGTCACCCGCACCCGCCCAGACGATGACAAGCAGCCCCAAACCGTCCACCCCGCTTGACTTTCATCCGTCAGTCGTAGCCGCTGCCGGCGAATTTCAACCAGCGCAGCAGCCGTCCTCGTCGCACCAAAGGCAGCGTTCCTTGATCGCGTGAATGGAGATGACCAAGCGGCGATCGGATCCAGGAGGGCCAATCCGGCGCTGGCACCGATGAGCGCCGTCACGCGGCGGCCGCCTGGGCGGCGCAGCGCCGGTTGGGTACGGCGGGATGCAAGGCCGTGGTGCCACGGTTCAGTCCAGGTACCCCTCTTCTAATACGGCGCATAGTCGATGCGGCCCGCGTGGGCTCCCAGCCGTCCTGGCGGTGATGCTGTTGGCAAGTCAGGCACCGTCCGCTCAGGCCAATTCGGCCCTTCTTCGCTCGAATCCGCCGCCCGGGGCGCGGCTGAGCGGTGCTGCTGGATGCGCTGGTCGGTCGTCCTGGGCGGGACTGGCTTGTCCCCGCTTCCAGGAACGGCGGCCTGACTTGGCCCCACCACCGTCCGACCCGTCGCCCACCGTCACGGCTCCAACGAGCCCGACGGAAAGGTGGCAGAGAGGATGCAATCGTGTTTGAGCAAATCCGCTGTGATCACGGCAGGGAGGGGACATCGTTCCGCGAGCTTGCCCGCCGCTACGGCGTCCACCGCCGCAGCGTT
>JAHEXU010000269.1 GCA_023251975.1 bacterium
CTGCCCGAACCGCGCCTGCCCGTCGCGCGGCCTGGAGACGCTGATCAACTGGACCGGGATCGCCGACATCGACGGGGTCGGCGAGCAGACGATCCGGGTGCTCTGGGACAAGGGCCTCGTCAGATCTCTTCCGGGCCTGTATCGATTAGACAAACAGCAGCTGCTCGAGCTCGAGGGGTTCGCGGAAATCTCCGCGACGAGCGCGATCGACTCGATCCAGCGGTCGAAGGAGGTGCCGTTCTCGCGCGTCCTGCTCGGCCTGAACATCTCCAAGCTCGGCTGGGTGCTCGCCCAGAACCTCGCCCGGCACGTCGGCAACGTCGACCGGCTGTTCGCCTCGACGCAGGAGGAGCTACAGGAGGTCGAGGGGTTCGGCCCTGACCGGGCCGAGCTCGTCGTCGAGTGGTTTGCGGACGACCAGAACCGCGCGCTCGTCCAGGAGCTGCGCGAGCTCGGCCTCAGATTCGAGACGGACGCCGAGGATCGGCCGGCGGAAGGGCCGCTCACCGGCAGCACGTACGTCATCACGGGGACGCTCGAATCGATGTCGCGCGAAGAGGCGACCTCGTCGCTCGAGGCGAAGGGCGCGAAGGTAACCAACTCGGTATCGAAGAAGACAACAGGCCTGATCGTGGGCGTGGAACCGGGTGCGTCGAAGCTGACGAAGGCTCAACGCGAGGGCGTATCGCTCCTCAGCGAGGCTGACCTGGCCGCGCTACTGCGCAGCTAGAGCCGGCTCTCGAACGGTCGTCCAGCTGGGCCTCTCCGTCGGAAAAGATAGGACGCCCGGCCCATGAGTACGCCCGGCGGGACCTTGATAATCGTCGAATGGCCGCGAACGCCCCCGATCGCGGAGCCGTACTCGACGACATCCGCGTCCTGACCGCCGCTCCCAGGCCCCTGCTCGCACAGGTCGAACGCACGCTCGCGGACGGCTATGCGTGTGCGCTTCAGATCGAGGCCGAGAGCCGGCGGCTGCGGCAGCGGCTCGAGGAGCGGGCAGCGTCGCTCACCGAGAGCCCGGGCTCGGAACATGTCGTCGAGGTCGCCGGCCTGGCGAAGGGCATCGCGCGCACGGACGGCGAGCTGGCCGAGCTACGCACAGCGCTGCTCGAGCTGCGCGAGACCGCCCGCAGACTAAGAGCCGCCTGACAGTCTCCGCCGCCGCGACCGACATGGCGGGCGCGGCCCACACTGGCCATCGGAGATCCCGATTGCCTCACGCTTTGCTGTGTCGGCTCCGCCACCATCGGACCCGATTACGCCGCTCGCAAGGAATCTGATGAAGGAGGGCCTCCCGTGGAGCATGCTCCACGCGTCCTCTACAAGACGAAGGGAGGCCCGTGCAATGTTGTACGTCGGATTGGACCTCAGCCGCAAGCGTCTCGACTGGCAGGCCCTCGATTGTGAGGGCGAGCGGGTCGGGATCGGAGCGGTGCCGCCGGACCGTGACGCGCTCGGCGGGCTCGGGCAGCGACTGGGCGATCGGCCGGTACTGGCGGTGATCGAGTCGATGAGCGGCGCCCGCTTCGTGCACGACCAGCTCGAGCTCGCCGGCTGGGACGTCAGGATCGCGGACGCGGTCAAGGCGCGCGGGCTGGCCCCTTTGGCCTGCAAGACCGACCGGATCGATTGTTGGGTGCTGGCCGAGCTCGCCCGGCTCAACCTGATCCCGGAGATCTGGCTGCCCGACCCGCAGGTGCGCGCGGAGCGTGAGCGAGCACGGTTCCGGCTGCACCTGGTCAAGCACCGCAGCGCGCTCAAAAACCGAGTGCACGCGATCCTCTTCCAACACGGGATCGCCAACCCGCACCGCGACCTGTTCGGCGCCGGCGGCCGCTACCTGCTCACACGGCTGGAGCTGCCCGAGCCGTGGGCGTCGACGGTGCAGGCGAGTCTGGCGCTGATCGACACACTCGACGAACAGATCAACGGCTGCGAGCGAGAGCTGCGCCGGCTCGGCGCCGACCACCCCTACATCCCGCTGCTGACCACGCTCCCCGGTGTCGCCTGGGTACTCGGCTACACGATCGCCTCCGAGATCGGCGACATCCACCGCTTCCCCAGCGCACGCAAGCTGATCGGCTACACCGGCCTCACACCCCGAGTCGAGCAATCCGGCGAGCGCGACCGCCGCGGCCCACTCCGCAAGAACGGGCCCGACTACCTGCGCTGGGCGCTGATCGAGGCCGCCCACACCGCCGGCCGAAACCCCCGCTACCAGCCGATCGTCGAACGCATGCGCGCCCGCCACGGCCGCAAACGCGGCTCCAAGATCGCCGCGATCGAGATCGGCCGCCGCCTCACCGAAGCGATCTGGCACATGCTCACCCACGACCGTCCCTTTGCTCCGGCAGGCGCCCCAACCCCCTTGGCCGCATGACGGCCCACTAAGGAATTGCGCTACCGGAGCAGCCCCAACCAACTGATCACCAAACACACCACGGTGCCATAGAGAGCTGAGCCACGCTCAAACCCCCGACCGAACGGAGAAAACCGATCGACCAACCCACTCTTGACACCCGGCCCTCCTTCATAGAGAGGGGGTC
>JAHEXU010000005.1:0-19087 GCA_023251975.1 bacterium
CACATCCATTCGGCCCAGGTGGCAAAGCCCTCGTTGAGCCAGATATCGCCCCACGAGGCGGGGGTGACGCTGTCTCCGAACCACTGGTGTGCCAATTCGTGGGCGAGGATCGCGGAAGTATTCCGCGAGTCGAGGTCGACATATCCTGGAATCAGTGGTCGGTTCTGGGTTTCAAGGGCATAGCCGATCGTCGGTCGATCGAAGTCGGGGAACTGGATAATCCCGAGGCTGTTAAACGGGTAGGGACCGAACTTGCGCTCAAAAAGGCCCAGAATGTGTCCGTAGATCGAGAAGAACCGCCTCCGATCAAGACCCTTTTCAAGACCGGTTGACGGGGCGAACGCGAACCAGCCCGGCAGCCCGCCGATGCGACGCCGTTCAAGGTCGAACCGGGCGATGCTGGCGGTGACGAGATAGCTGGCGACCGGCTCGCGCGAGCTCCAGACGAAGGTGCGTCGACCGCCCTCCCGTCGTGTCGTGACAAGTTCTCCGTTCGAAACCGCGGTCAACTGGTGCGGCACCTCGAGCTGAACCCGATAGCGAGCCTTGTCGGATGGGTGGTCGTTGCTCGGGAACCAGGTGGCGGCACCGTTCGGCTCGTTCGCCACCCAGACGCCTTGCTGATTGGCGACCCAACCAAAGGTTCCAAGCGATACGGATCGACGCGGTCTGGGGCTGCCGGAGTACACGATCGTGAGGGTGAACGCCCCGGGATCAAGGCCCGACTCGGGGATGATCTCGAGCTTGTCCCGCTCCTGCGAAAACGCTACCTGTCGCCCCCCGAGCCTAACCAGGCCAACCGTGAGACCATCCGCCAGGTCGAAGCTGAACGACGACAACGGGGTCAAGGCGAGCGCGCTGATCCGCGCCTTCGCCTTGATCGAAGCGCGATCGCGTTTAAGGCGGACCCGGAGGTCGTATTTCTCGACCTGGTAACCGGGGTTGCCGGTCTTGGGAATCAGCGGATCCCCGAGGCCGGATCCGCCCTGGGCCGGGGTCGGCGAGCCGAACTGCGCCAACATCACCGCAAGCGCGATCGCGACTACGAAGGCGGTTGTAGGGTGCCGCGATCGGATCAGCACCTGATCACCCGGCGGTTTCGATCCGGCGCGCCGCGCGAGGCGCCGCCGCGGCGAGCGCCGCCGCCAGCGCCGTGCAGACCCGCTCGACCTCCACCTCACCCATCCCGACCCAGAAAGGCAGGCTGAGCGAGTGCGCCGCGAACTCCTCGGCGATCGGGAACTGGCCGCTTTGGTAGCCGAATCTCTCCCGATAGAACTCAAACAGGTGGATGCAAGGCAGGTAGTCCTTGGTCTCGATCAGATCGGCGGCAAGTCGGTCGATCACGGCGCGGCGGTCGACTCCGCGGGGGAGCCGGACCAGATAGACGAACCAGCTTCGCTCGGCCTCGCCCGGCAGGTCTGGCAGATAGGCAAGCTGGTCCGCCGCGGCCGCCCCAAGCGGCGCCGGATCGAGCTTGGACGACAGCGCCTGGCGATAAAGCGCCGCCAATTCGACGCGAGCCCGCAGGATCTCGTCGGCCCGCTCGAGTTGGGCGACCCCGAGCGCCGCCTGGAGATCGCTAAGTCGATAGTTGAAGCCGAGCCGATCGAAGTCAAGCCGCGACATGTCGGGGGCGCGGCCTTGGTTTCGGGCGCTTCGCAGGTGCGCCGCGGTGGCGGGATCGGCGCAGACCAAGGCCCCGCCCTCACCGGTTGTGAGCTGCTTGTTGGCGTAAAAGGCGAAGCTGGTCAGGTTGCCGCGCGAGCCGATCACTTGCCCCTGCTCGTCGCGGGCCCCGAGCGCCTGGCAGCCGTCCTCAAGGATCGACAACGAGCCGCTGGCCGCCAACGCTTCGAAGGTCGGCATCGCGGCGGCGGCGCCGAAAATGTGGACCGGCAGGACACCGACGGTTCGCTCGCCGACCGCGGCGGCCGCAGCGGCCGGATCGAGGTTGAGGGTGACCGGATCGATATCGCAAAAGACCGGTTCAACGCGCTCATAAAGGAGCGCGTTGGCGGTCGCGACGAAGCTCAGCGGGGTGGTCAGGACGGCCGCCCCCTCCTCCCAGCCAAGCTGGCGGACCGCGAGGTGCAGGGCGGTGGTGCCACTTGATGTCGCCACCGCCTCCTGACCCCCGCAAAACGCCGCCAGATCGGCTTCGAAGCGCGCCAGCATCGGCCCCAGCGAGAGGCGCCCGCTACGCAGAACCCGCTTGACCAGCTTGATCTCGCGCTTGCCGATCAAGGGCCGAGCGAGCGGGATCACCTCGTCGGCCGCGAGCGGTTTGCTCATCGCTTCGGACCGGACCGGGTGATCGTCGGCTGGAAGGCGTACTCAAGCGAATCGACCAGGGCCTGCCACGACGCCTCGATGATGTTCGCGGAAACACCGATCGTCCCCCATTCGGTCTGGCCGTCGGTCGAGTCGAGCAGGACCCGGGTGATGGCGTCGGTGCCGTGGTCGAGGATCCGAACCTTGTAGTTGGTCAGCTCGATCTCGGCCAGCTCGGGGTGGTGGGTGCTGATCGCCTCCCGCAAAGCCCGATCGAGCGCATTGACCGGACCGTTGCCCTCGGCGGCGCAGAACTGGCGCTCGCCGTTGACCCAAAGCCGCAGCGTCGCCTCGGTGCTAACCGCGCCGTCGCGAAACTTCTCGGTCACCACACGGAATCCCTCAAGCTCGAAAAGCGGCTCGTAATCATCGCCTTCGCGTCGCAGCAAGAGCGCCAACGACGCGTCGGCGGCCTCGTAGTGGTAGCCGCGATGCTCGTGCTGTTTGATCTGTTGGATCGCCCGCCGCGCCTCCTCGTCATCGAGCTCAAAGCCGTGCCGAGCCGCCCAGCTCTGAACCGAGCCGCGACCGGCCAGCTCCGAGATCAAGACCTCGCGCCCGTTGCCGACCAGCTCCGGATCAAGGTGCTCGAAGGTGCTGGGGTCGACATTGACCGCGGCGGCGTGCAGGCCCCCCTTGTGGGCGAACGCGTTGCGCCCGACGTAGGGCTGATCGGGGTCCGGGGTCAGGTTGCAGATCTCGTCGATCAGGTGGGCGGTCTCGCTGAGCAGGCCGAGTTGGCGGTCGCTAACGCAGTCGAAGCCGAGCTTGAGCTGAAGGGCCGGCAGGATCGAAACGAGGTTGGCGTTGCCACAGCGTTCGCCGTAGCCGTTGCAGGTCCCCTGGACCAGGCGAGCCCCGGCCTCGACCGCCGCCAGCGCGTTCGCGACGCCGCACTCGGCGTCGTTGTGGGTGTGGATCCCTACCACGCCCCCACCCAGCGCCGCAACAACCGCGGCGACGACCCGGCCGATCTCAGACGGCAGCGCCCGACCGTTGGTATCGCACAGCGAGACGTTCTCGGCACCCGCCCCGACGGCGGTTCGCAGGCACTCCAACGCGTAACCGGGGTCGTCGGCGTAACCGTCAAAGAAGTGCTCGGGGTCATAGATGACGCGGCGATCGGCGTGGCGGCAAAGCGCCACCGACTCGGCGATCATCGCCAGGTTCTCGTCGCGGCTCACCCGGGTCACCTTGTCGAGGTGAAGGCCCCAGGTCTTGCCGACCAAGGTGATCACCGGGGTGCCGGCGGCCAGCACCGCCGCCAGGTTCTCGTCCTCGGCGGCTTCGATCCCCTTGCGGCGGGTCATCCCGAAGGCACACAAAAGGCTCGACTCAAGACTGAGGTCGGCGAGCATCTCGAACAGCTCGACCTCCTTCGGGTTCGAGCCGGGAAATCCGGCCTCGATAAAGGGGACGCCGAGCCGGTCGAGGGCGCGCACCACCCGGACCTTCTCGGCCGCCGAAAGCGACATCCCCTGCCCCTGCATCCCATCGCGCAGGGTGGTGTCATAGAGGGCTACCTGTTGTCGTCGGTTCTCGGTCATCTTGCTGCCGGCTGCCTTTCGAAGGCGATTGCTGTGGGGCCGTCGGAAGACGGCGGAGCGGCGCTTGGCCGCGTGCCGCGAAGCCCCGGGCAGATGCGCCCGTAGGACTACGCGGCCCGAATAATTCGCCGCGGCGGCGCGGGCAGGTTCCGGTGCGAGAAAAAAGTCACGAGCCCTGCCCTGCGGCGGCGGCGGCACGGACCGGATCGAGCCACTCATGGTACTCGCCAGCCCGGCCATGCAGCGCGTCCTCAAACTTCGCCTGGAGAACCCGCGTTATTTCGCCCGGCGCCGACAGCGGGTGATCGTCGACCTCTCGGACCGGGACCAGCTCAGCGGCGGTGCCGGTCAGAAAGACCTCCTCGGCGAGATAAAGCTCGGAGCGGGCGATGTCGCGCTCGACGACGGTGTAGCCGAGATCACGGGCGATCTGGATCAGCGATCGCCGATTGATCCCGTCGAGGATCGATGCAGTGTGCGGCGGGGTGCAGATGATGCCGTCACGGACCACGAAGATATTCTCGCCGGAGCCCTCGCAGACCATGCCGCGATAATCGAGCAGGATCGCCTCGTCATAACCCGCCTTGGCGGTCTCGGTCTTGGCGAGTATCGAGTTCAGGTACTGGCCCGATGCCTTGGCCTGCGGGATCAGGCTGTCGGGAGAGATTCGCCGCCAGCTCGCGACCTTGGCGCGGATGCCGTTGCGCTTGCCCTCTTCGCCGAGGTAGGCGCCCCACGGCCAGGTTGCGACCATCACGTCAACCGGGGCCGAACTCGCATACAGACCCATCTCCCCGTATCCGCGCCAGGCGAGCGGGCGGATGTAGCAGGAGTCAAGGCCGTTTCGGGCGATCAAATCGAGGGTCGCATCGCGGATCTGATCGACCGTGTAGGGCATCGCCAGGTCATACATCGAGGCGGAGCGATGGAAGCGCTCGAGATGCTCGCGATGGCGGAAGACGGCGGTCCCGATCTCGGTGTCGTAGGCGCGGATGCCCTCGAAGACCGCGGTGCCGTAGTGCAAGGCGTGGCTCAGGACGTGGATCTTGGCGTCATCCCAGGCGACAACCTCACCGTTCATCCAGATGTATTCGGCCTTTTCCACCCGCGCCTCGTTCGCCCTCGTTGCTGATTGGTCGGACCGTCGAAGTATTGCGCAAGTTTCGCCGCGCTCGCATCAAAGCGCCGCAATCACCGCCTTGGTGATCTGCTCGGTCCGGGCACTGCCGCCGATATCGGCGCTGCGAAGCCCGGCCGCCAAGACCGTCTCGATCGCGGCTTCGACGGCGGTTGCGGGCTCGGCCAGCCCGAGCCCGTCGCGCAACAGCATCGCCACCGAAGCGAAGGTCGCCAGCGGGTTGGCGATCCCTTGCCCGGCGATGTCGGGGGCCGAGCCGTGCACCGGCTCAAACATCCCGGGGCGCTCGGCGCCGAGGCTCGCCGAAGGCAGCATTCCGATCGAACCGGTGATCATCGCCGCCTCGTCGCTGAGGATGTCGCCGAACATGTTCTCGGTCAGGATCACGTCGAACTGCGACGGCTCCGAAACCAACTGCATCGCGGCGTTGTCGACCAGCAGGTGCGACAGCTCGATGTCGGGGTACTCGGCGGCTGCCAGATCGCTCACCACCTGGCGCCACAGCCGTGAGGTCTCAAGGACATTCGCCTTGTCGACCGAGGTGACGCGCGGGGCGGCGCCGCTGGTTGGGTCGACCCGACGGCGCGCCGCATCGAAGGCGGTCCGGGCGATCCGATCAACCTCGGCGACGGTGTAGACGCACTCATCGAGCGCCGAATCCTCGCTTCGGAGCTTCCTTCCGAAGTAGATCCCGCCGGTCAGCTCGCGGACCACCAGGAGATCGGTCCCGGTGATCTTCTCGCGACGCAGCGGGCTGGCGTCGAGCAGCGACGGGCTCGGCTTGACCGGGCGTAGGTTGGCGAAGAGGCCAAGTCCCTTGCGAAGGCCGAGCAGCCCCGACTCGGGGCGCGGCGCGTCGGCTTTTGTGCTGTCCCACTTCGGGCCTCCAACCGCCACCAGCAAAACCGCGTCAGCGCTCCGACAGGCCTCGAGCACCTGATCGGTCAACGGCGATCCGAAGCGATCGATCGAGTCACCGCCAATCGCGTACTCGGGCAGCTCAAAACGACCAATCGCGCCCAGCAACTCCACCGCGGCCGCGGCGATCTCCGGCCCGATCCCGTCGCCGGGCAAAACGGCGATAGTTGGAGCTTGCGGCGCGGTCGGCTCGGGTCCCTCGGATGCATTCATCAGCTCCGAAGGTATAGCGTCAGGGCGGCGACAACGGTGTCGCAGCAACCACACGAGGGAGGATGTCGCGACATGAGCGGAAAATTGATCAGGTGCCTGATCGGACTGTCAGCCGTCTTGGCTTTCGGACTGATCGGCGCCGGCTGCGGGGACGATGGCGACGGGTCGAGCGACCCATCGGCGATCTCAGATAGCGTCGCCGCGCGCTGCCAAGCCGGAGTCGAGGCCTCCGGGATCGAGGGCGCCGAAGCCGAGGCGGCCAAAGCGGCGTGCGAAGATGTCGGCAGTGGCAACATTCCTGAGTTGACCGACGAGCAAAAGCAGGCCTGCCTCGACGGGGTCGCGTCGGCCGGTCTGACCGGTGACGCGCTCGATTTGGCAAAGCTCGCGTGCGAAGACCCGGCGGCGGCGCAACAGCAGGCGCTCGATCAGGTCGACGCGATCACAGGCCAGACCGAGGGCCTCAATAGCGACGATCTGCTCCAGCAGTGCCTCGCCACGGTTGATTCGATCACCGATGAGACCGCCAAGGACACCGGGACCTCGTTCTGCAACGAGCAGTACGGCGGCTGAGCCGCACCCGGCAAGCGATCCGGGGCGGGCGCCGATCCGCGGTGCCCGCCCCGCGATCGTCGCTGCCGCGGACGGGCGGCCGCGGCGAGCCCGTCGCGCTCGCCGTCGCGGTTATCGGCGACGGGCCGAGATGTTGAGCCGGACGTGGTCGAGGATCAGCGGATCGGGGAGGCGAGTTCGCAGCTCGGCTACGAAACGGTCGGCCTCGGCGGCTGGGATCCGTTCCAGGTAGGGGTTGGCGCAGACGGTCTTGAGATGGGGTACCGGATCCGCGATCGGAGTCGGCGCGGCCAGCAGCGAACAGCTGGCGTCGGCGAAGCCGGACTCAAGGAGGCGCTTTTCGGTTCGCTTCGGCCCGGCAAATCGCCACGCCGGCTCCCAGTCGACGAAGTAGGGCGCCCAGCGCCGGGTCGCGATCTGCTCGGCGGCGGCGGCCTTGAAATCGGCGACATTGCCCTTGCCGCCGCATTGCGCCTCGAGCCGACCGTTCCGGACGAGCAACCCCGCCAATCGCGAAAACAAGCGCCGGTGATCGCGTATCCAGTGGAAAACCGCGTTTGAAAAGACGGCGTCGACCGGGTGGTCGAGCTGCAGGTCGAGCAGGTTTGATTCGATCAGCTCAACCCGGGCGCCGAGACGCTCCCGCGCCACCTCGAGCATCTTCGCCGAACCGTCAACCGCGATTACGCGACCGTGCGGCAGCGCCGCGACCAACAGCTCGGTAACCCGGCCGGAGCCGCAGCCAGCGTCGAGGACTACCTCGTCGCCGCGTAGCTGGAGCCGCTCGATGACCGGCCCGGCCCAGGCAAGCTGCGGGTCGCTGATCCGATCGTAGGTAGTTCCGTCCCAATCGGAACTACTCGCAGAAGGCAATCCACGGAACCCCGATGACGACGACCCGCCGAGTCGATGTGTCAATCGCAAACTGGAACTTGCCGCCGTCGGAAACCGGGACCTTGGCCAGGGTGATCCCAAAGACGCTTTCGGTGCTGTGATCGAAGTGGACATTCGGGAAAACATCTCTGACCTTCGACTTCAATGCGCCGATCCCGACACCGCTGGCCCTGGCGCCGCCCCTGATTTGGATGTCCTCAACGACCCGCGGCGTCGACACCGTGAAGTTGACGAATCCATCCAGCGGCGGCTTCAGGAACGCCGCCCGCGCGTCGGGACCGGCGAACTCGCAGCCTTGCCGGACCCGTCCAGCCAGGCCAGCGTCACGCAACTCGCTCGGCGTGTCGCCGAGCTTGACCTGACCGACCCCGGTCGCCGAGACATGTGCCACCGCGGCAAGCGCGACGGAGACGCCGATCAACGCGGTGACAACGACGACGGGCAGGGCGGAATGGCAGAGCAGCTTCTTCATAGTTTTACCCTACCGGCTGGCGTTCCTTCGGGGGGTCAGTTCTCAGCGGGTAGCCGGTCAACGGCGAGGTTCGGCGGGCCAAAGCGCGCTCG
Organism: bacterium; assembly: GCA_023251975.1. Lineage (GTDB taxonomy): Bacteria > Actinomycetota > Thermoleophilia > Solirubrobacterales > 70-9 > JAHEXU01. The sequence goes on from JAHEXU010000005.1 coordinate 8,182, forward strand.
CTCGGCTTCGTAGGCGTCGATTGCCGCGACCTGCCCCAGGGTGATTGCGATCTCGTCGAGCCCGTTGAGCAGGCGATCTTTGATCTTCGGGTCGATCTCGAAGTGCGCCTCGCCGCCGGCCCAGCCGACGCGCTGTGCAGCCAGGTCGATCGAGGCTCGCCCGGCGGCGGCGATCGCGTCGCAACCTGCCTGCTCGAGCTCGATCGGCAGCAGCCCGTTCTTGGTGCAATTGCTGCGGAAGATGTCGGCGAAGCTTGGCGCGATGATCGCCTCGAAACCAAAATCCTGGAGCGCCCACGGGGCATGCTCGCGCGAGGATCCACAGCCGAAATTGCGACCGGCGAGGAGGATCGGGTTCGATTCGAGGCTGATCTCGCCGTCGCGCAGCCAGTCGTAGAACAAGAACTCCCCGAAACCGGTCCGTTCGACCCGTTTCAAAAACTGCTTCGGGATGATCTGGTCGGTATCAACGTCGGCGCGGTCGAGCACTGAGACGGCCCCCTCGATCACGTTTACTGGCTTCATTGGTTAGTTCCTTTCCGGCTCGAGTCGAAGATCGAATCGCTGTCGCGACACCACGCTGGCCTCACGACCAGCTCCGGATATCGACGAAGTGGCCCTCGATCGCCGCGGCCGCCGCCATCCGCGGGCTGACCAGATGGGTTCGGCCGCCCTTGCCCTGTCGCCCCTCAAAGTTGCGGTTCGAGGTTGATGCACAGCGTTCCCGCTCGGCCAGCGTGTCGGGATTCATCCCGAGACACATCGAGCAGCCCGACGCGCGCCACTCGAACCCGGCCGCCCGGAACACCTCGTCGAGCCCCTCGCGTTCGGCCTCGGCGCGAATCTGCTCGGACCCCGGAACAACCATCGCTCGGACGTGCTCGGCAACCCGGCGCCCATCGACCGTCGCCGCCGCTTCGCGCAGGTCTTCGATTCGCGAGTTGGTACACGACCCGATGAAGACCCGATCGAGCTTCAACTCCTCGATCGGGGTACCGGGCTGAAGCCCCATGTAGGTGAGTGCGCGCTCGGCGGCCTCGCGGTCGGCGGGGTTGTCAAATCGGGTCGGGTCGGGCACCCGATCGGCCACCTCGCAGACCATCCCAGGGGTCGTCCCCCAGGTCACCATCGGCGAGATCGCGGCGGCATCGATCGTCACCTCGTGATCAAACTCGGCGCCGGGGTCGGTCAGGAGATCTCGCCAATCGGCCAGTGCGGCCTCGAACTCGGCCCCCTCGACTGGAGCGGCGGCGCGACCGCGCACGTATTCGAAGGTTGTCTCGTCGGGCGCGATCATCCCGGCCCGCCCGCCGCCCTCGATCGTCATGTTGCAGACCGTCATCCGACCCTCCATCGAGAGCGCCTCGCTCGCCGGACCGCTGTATTCGACCGCAAAGCCACTCATCCCCCCGGTCCCGAGCCGCCCGATCGTCGCCAGAATCAGATCCTTTGCGCCGACCCCGGCGCCGAGGCTGCCGGTGTAGTTGATCCGCATCGATTTCGGCCGCGATTGGACCAGCGTCTGGGTGGCGAGGACGTGCTCGACCTCACTGGTTCCGATCCCGAAGGCGAGGGCGCCAAAGGCACCGTGGGTCGAGGTGTGCGAGTCGCCGCAGACGATCGTCATCCCGGGCTGGGTGAGGCCGAGCTCGGGGCCGATCACGTGGACGATGCCGCGCTTCTCGGAGCCGAGCGAGAACAGCTCGATCCCAAACTCGGCGCAGTTTGCCTCGAGGGTCTCAACCTGCTTGCGCGACAGTTCGTCGACGATCATCCGGGCACTCGGGGTATCGTCGGTCGGGACGTTGTGATCGGCGGTCGCGACGGTGCGATCCGGCCGTCGGACCGGCCGTCCGGCCAGTCGCAGCCCGTCGAATGCCTGCGGCGAGGTGACCTCGTGGACCAGGTGCAAGTCGACGTAGATCAGATCGTCGGCGACCTCGTGGCGCTCCCAGATTTTCTCGAACATAGTCCTTGGCGTCGTCATCTCTAGCTCCTTCGCAGTCCGGCCGCGACGATCGCGATCAGCCGGACATCAGCGCATTCGGGGTTGGTCTCGGGGTTCACCAGGTGGTGGGGAAGATCGGCATCAAAGGTAACGCTGTCACCGTCATCGAGCCGGATCGGGCGACCGTCAAAGTGGAGGTCGACCGAACCCGCGATGACGACGATCGTCTCACGCGATCCAGGCTCATGGATCGGCGGATCATCGGGGCCGCCGGTGGCGACCCCGGAGGCGAGAAGGTGCAGCGAAACGTCGGCCCGCTGGCCGGGCAGCGGCGGTGTCAACTCGCGAATCGAATGGCCGCGACGGCGCCGTTGCCGACCCTCGCCGGCGCGGACCACCACCAAGTGGTTGTCCTCGTCGAGCCGGAGCAGCTGCGACAGGCTGAGCTCGAGCCCGGCAGCGATCCGCTCCGCGACGTTCAGGGTCGGACTGGTCTCGCCGCGCTCGACCTGCGACAGCATCGCCGAGGACACACCGCACCCGTCCGCCGAGCCGATCCTCGCGGCCTTCCGGCTCGATCTTCGTCGCTGATGACATACATCTGTATGTAATCACATACGCGGCTGCGGGGCGCTGCGGGGCGAATTCGGCCGTGTGTGCCATTTCACACACCCGGACCAGGGTTGGCCGCATATGATCGGGATGGATGGATCAGGATATGAGCGGTAGATGTGCGGCTTGCACAACGACGAATCCAGTCCAGGCCCGCTTTTGCATGGCTTGCGGGCGTCAGCTCGGGCGTGCGCCCGGGACCGGGCGTGAGGAGCGGCGGCTGGCAACGATCCTGTTCGCCGATCTGAGCGGCTACACCGCGATCGCCGAGCGGCTCGAACCGGAGCGGGTCAAGACGATCATCGTTTACGCGCTGCGTCGGCTTGGCGCCGAGGCGACTCGGTTCGGCGGTCGGGTCGACAAATACATCGGCGACAACGTGATGGCCGTCTTTGGGGCGCCGATCGGGCATGAGGACGACCCCGAGCGGGCGGTTCGGGCTGGGTTGGCGATGCAGGCCGCAATGGGCGAAATCAACCGACGTATCGTCCAGGCAGCCGGGACCGAACTGGCTTTGCGGGTCGGGATCAACACCGGCGAGGTGTTGGCGGGGCCGCTCGGTGATAGCTACACGGTGATCGGTGACACCGTCAACGTCGCCAGCCGACTTGAAGGGGAGGCGCGCCCGGGAAGCATCTTGATCGGCGAGTCGACCTGGAAGGCGTGCCGGACCGCATTCGAATGCCGCGAGCTTGAGCCGCTGGCGCTGCGCGGCAAGTCAGAACCGGTCGCGGCCTTCGAGGTTCTGGTGGCGTTGACTCCCGACGGACGTCGCGCCACCGTCAGTCGGACCTCGGCGCTGATCGGACGATCCGACGAGCTGGCGCGGCTAAAGCTGAGCTGGGCGCGCGCCGGACGCGAGGATCGGGCCCGACTGGCGATGGTGATTGGCGCCCCCGGGATCGGCAAGACGCACCTGCTCGAAGAGTTCGCTTCGGAGCTGACATTGGAGCCGAGTCGCTCCCTGGTCCGGATTGGTCGCTGCCCCGCATACGGCGCCGGCACGCCCTATTGGCCGTTTGCCGAGATCGTCCGCGAGCAGTTCGGAATCGCCGAACGCGGTGACCCGAACCTCGCCTGGCGCAAGCTGATCGACGGGATCGACGATCTCACCGTCGGCACGCCGCTGGCGGTTCGCGGCTCCTGGACCGCGGTCCGCCTGGCCGCCTTGCTCGGGATCGAACCGGGGGTCGATGTCGAACCGCTAACCGCCGAGCTGAGCGGCCCCGACACCCAGGCCCAGATCTTCTCGGCGTTCCGGCTGCTTGCCGAGGCGATCAGCCGGACCGATCGCCTTGTGATTGCGATCGACGACGCGCATTGGGCCGACGAAGGCAGCCTCCAGTTGATCGAGTACCTGGTCCGCTACCTGCACGAGCCGGTGCTCGTGCTCTGCCTCGGCCGCGACGAACTGACGGCGCGACGGCGCCGTTGGAGCAACGACCTGACCCGGCTCGACACCCTGCACTTGCACCCGCTCGCCGCCCGCGACTGCGAGCAACTACTCGCTGGCCTACTGGCGACTCGCGACCGTCCGATCGACCCCGAGCTGCGCGAGCAAGCGCTGGTTCGCTCTGGCGGCAACCCGTTGTTTCTCGGCCAGATCGTCGAACGGATACTCGAATCGGAGGGGGACCAGGCGATCGGGCTGCCCGCGACGGTCGCGGCATTGATCGGCGCCCGGCTCGATGCGCTCAGCGAGCCCGAGCGAGCCTTGATCGAACACGCCTCGGTGCTCGGCGACGCTTTTACGGAGGCGGCGCTCGACACCCCTGCGCTACTCGGCGACGTTGACCGCAGGGAAACCCTGCGGGCGCTCGAAGACAAGGATCTGATCGAGCCACGCCACCGCGGAGCCGACGGCAACGACGCCTACGCGTTCAAACATGCTTTGGTCCGTGAACTCGCCTACAACCGCCTGCCGAAACTCGAACAGGCCCGCAAGCACGCGGCGGTCGCGGCGCTGTTGACCTCCGGCGCCGGATCCGTCCACGACGCCCAGATCGCCACGATCGCCCACCATCGCCTCCACGCCGCCAACCTCGGCGCCGACGCCGAGATGCCGGGCGCCGAGCTCGCAGAGCTGCGAGTCCGAGCGTTTGCGGCGCTCGAAGCGGCCGGCGACGCCGCCGGTGGCGTCTACTCGAACCACGCCTCACTTCGCCACTACCGATCGGCCTTGACGATCGGGGCGCCGAGCCACCAAGACGAATCGCGGGTCGCCGAAAAGCTCGGCGCGATCGAGCTTCGGCTCGGGCATAGCGATGCCGCGATTGAGCTGTGGCAGCGCTGCCTCGGCGGGATCAACGAGGCGCCGCAACCCGAGCGCGCCGCCGAGCTGAGTCGTAAACTCGGCGCCGCCTTTTGGCAGCGCGGCAACCGCGATGCGGCAATCGCCAACTTCCAGGCTGGGATCGCATTGCTCGACGGCGCACCGCCAACGCTCGGCCTGGTCCGCCTCTACGCCGACGCCGCCAGCCTCTACACCCATACCGGCGAGAGCCTGCTCGCGATCTACGCCGCCGAGCAGTCGCTCGGGCTGGCCAAGGCGATTTCCGACCCGGTCGCGGCGAGCCGCGCCTATGGGATCTTCGGCCGCCTGCTCGGCCGGATCGGCAAGGCTGAGCAAGCACGCCTCAACCTCGAGCAGGCGGTCGCCGCGGCACGGGCGAGCAAAACGACCGAGGTCGTGCGGTCGCTGATCGCGCTGGCCGACTACCTCGAGAGCGCCGAGCAAGATCTGGTCGCGGCGCAGCAGGCATACGAGGATGCTCTGGAACTGGCGCTGCGGTTCGGGCTGGTTCCGGCGCAGGTCGAGATCAGCGCCGGTTTGGCCAGGATCGCGATTCGCTACGGCGACTCCGAGCGGGCTGCGAGGTGGACCGAGCAAGCCAGCGAGCTGGCCCGAACCGAGGGGGTCGAATTGATGCACATCTACTTCGACCAACCGCGCGCCTGGCTTTTATGGCATGCCGGTCGAGACCAGGAGGCTATTTTGCTGCTCCGCCGGGTGGTCGCCGACAGCGAACGGGCGGACCGGGCCGGGATCCAGATCCCGGCTTTGATTACGCTGGCGACGGCGTTAATGGCGAACGGTGAGCCGATCGTGGCGGCTCGGCGCCTGCTCGAGGCCGAGCAGTTGGCGAGGCGAGCCGGCTCGGCCGCGCAACGAGCCGAGGCGCTGGTCGATCGCGCGATCGCGCTGCGGCTCGCGCGGGTCGCAGACGAACAGGTCGCCGAAGCGGCTGAGCAGGCGCTCGCGGCGGCCGAGCAGCTGGAGGGGTCGGCCGCGCAGGCCTATCGACTCGAATCAAAGGGCCTATTGGCCGACGACCCGGGCGCGGCGCTCGAGTGGTTTGACGCGGCCGCCGCGATCTGGGCCCAGCAGGGCTGGACGCTGGCTGCGGCGCGGGCCGACGCGCTGGCCGCGCTGGCCCTGATCGAGCTGGATCCGGCCGCGGCGGCAGTGCGGATCACGCGGGCGGCGGAGGAGTTCGAGCGGCTCGGCATCCTCGCGCCGGCAACCGAGCTGCGACGGCGGCTCGATCGGGCAACCCGAGCGGCGCCCGCAACCCCGAGCGAAGCCGGAGCGATCGGATGAGCGCCCGACTGGTCGAGCTGGTGCAAACCGGATTCGCGAGCTGGAACGCTGGAGAGCGCTCCTGGATCCGCGACCACATGACCCCCGCGGCGGCCTGGCACCCCTCGACCGAGGACCCCGAGGTCCGCCCCTACGTCGGTATCGAGGCGATCGAATCGTTTTGGGACCAGTGGTACGCGGCGCTGGGGCCGCTGCATTTCGAAGCACTCGAGATCCTCGATGCTGGCCGCCACGTCGTCGTCGTCAGCCGCCGCAGCGGTCGCGGTCGCTCGAGCGGTCTCGAGGTCTCCGACACGATCGTCCAGACCTTCAGCTTCAACCACCAAGACCGCTGCTACATGGTCCGCGAGTACGCCAACCGCGACGAGGCGCTGGCCCATCTGAGCGAAGACGGCAGCGACCCGCTCGCCCCCGCCGAAGACCCAAAATGACGCTCTCGGCCGACTCGAACGATCCGCTGACCCCGCAGGAGCAGCGCTTCACGAACGCCCTGCGAACCCTCTCCTTCGTCTTTGCGGCGCTCGGGATCAGCTACCTGGCGCAGGGGGTCTTCGGCCACTCCGAATTTCCGTTCGTCGCCAACTCGACCACCAAGGACCTCCTCTTCGCGGCGCTGGCATTCGTCGCCTCGACCCACATTCGCCGCAACGGCTGGGCCGCCGATGTCGTGATCGCGGGCCACGTCTTGTTGATCTCGAGCCTGCTGGCGATGCTGGCCTTCGGCGATCTCGATACCGTCGAGGGCTCCTTCGATGCCCCGGTCGGGATCGGCCTGCCGAGCCCGACCGGGCTGCTTTTGATTTGGCTTGGCCTCGCCAGCGCGGTCACGATCGGCCTCGCCTGGATGCGAATTACCGCTTCACGGTCGCGCTACCACCTGCGCTACCTGGCGCCGCATCAGTTCTTGACCGCGGCCGCGTTTGCCGAGGTTCTGGTTGACGGCGACTCCGAGTCGCTGACCCCCGAACAGGTTGCGACCGGGATCGATCGCTACCTCGACTCCTTCCGGGCGACCCAGAAATGGAAGTCGAAACTCGCCCTCAGCGCGCTCACCATCTACCCGATTTTGCGCCTCCAACCGCCGCCGCACCTGATGTCGCCGAGTCGCCGCCGCGACTTCATCAGCGAGCGCTTTCTCGAAGATGTTTTCGAGCGACGCCTCCCCGAGTTCCTGCGGCGGCCGATCCAAGCGATCTTCCTCGGCGCCCAGCAGCTGGTGATGATCGGCTACTACGCCGACCCGCGCAGCTTCGCCTCGACCGGCTACGTGCCGTTTTCGATGCGGCCGCGGGCCGCCGCCGCCATCGCCGGGCTGGTCCGCCCCCACCCCCCACTCGATGTCCGTACCCCGGCCGAGGTTGACGCAACGACCGTCAACGCCGATGTCGTGATCGTCGGCAGCGGCGCCGCCGGATCGATTCTCGCCCACCGCCTCGCCGAGAAGGGACGCGAAGTGCTGATCCTCGAACGAGGACCACACATCGATCCAGCCACCTTCGTCGAGGACGAACGGAGCCAGTTCTCAAACCTGTTCGCCGACGGCGGCCTCCAGGTCTCGACCGACAGTCGCTTCCAGGTTCTGCAGGCGATGTGTGTCGGCGGCGCCACCGTGGTCAACAACGCGGTCTGCTTCCGACTTCCCGATCACATCCTCGACCGCTGGAACGACCGCGACGGGCTCGACGCCGGGCTCGACCCGGACCGCCTCGCCAAGGCGTTCGACGCGTTGGAGGCATTCCTCCCGATCAGCAAACAAACGACGACCAAGCTCGGGGCAGGCTCCAACATGCTGGCAAAGGGGATCACAAAGCTCGGCTACTCCGGAGTTCCCTGGAGCTTCGATGTCGTCAGCGCCAACATCAGCGACTGCGTTGGCTGCGGCTACTGCAACATCGGCTGCCCGTTCGGCAAAAAGCTGTCGGCGCTCGACTCGATCCTGCCGCGAGCCCAGGCACTCGGTGCCGACGCGGTCCGGATCTACTCACAGTGCAGCGTCGAGCGGATCGGCAAGAACCGTAGCGGCGCCCGCCAACTGCGCTGTCGCTTCCCTGACGGCCGTCAGCTCGACATCAATGCCAACACGGTGGTGGTCGCGGGCGGGGCGCTCGCCTCAAGCCTGCTGCTGCAGCGCAGCAACCTCGGCGGATCGCTCACCGGCCGCAACCTCGGCTTCAACATGGGAGCGCCGATGACCGGCGAGTTCGAGGAGCGGCTGAACTCGTTCGACGGACTCCAGATAGCGCACCACCTGCGCCCCCCCGGCGACGACGGGTTGATCGTCGAATCGTGGTTCAACCCGGTCGGGACCCAGGCGATGTTCATGCCCGGCTGGTTTGAGACTCACTACGCGAATATGCGTCGCTACTCGTATATGGCCTGCGCGGGTTCGGTCGTCGGAACCGCGCGCAACGCTCGGGTAAAGACGGGCTGCCGCGGTCGCGGGATGAAGCTCGACTACGTGCCGACGGCTAACGACCTCTCGCGCCTAGTCGACGGGCTCGAGCTGATCGGTCAAATCTACCTGGCTGCCGGGGCGATCAAGGTGATGCCGACGACCTACCGCTACATCCCGATATCGCGCCCCGAGGACCTACACCGGATGCGCGAGCAGATCGCCGACAACACCGACGTGCAACTGCACAGTGCGCACCCCCAGGGAGGCAACGCCCTGAGTCGCGACCCGGCCAAGGGGGTCGTCAACGAGAACTTCGAACTACATGGAGCCGAGGATGTCTACGTCTGCGACGCCAGCGTTTTCCCCTGCCCGATCACCGTCAACCCGCAACTGACGATTATGGCCCTGGCCCACTACGCCGCCGACACGATCGCCTGAGCGGCGGGCTGCGCTGGCTGGGCCGGTCACGGCGACATTGCGGCCTCGCCCACATAATCTGGCCCGGCGGTGATCGGCCACGCAAACCACCTCCCAGCGCGCCATCTCCCCGTTTCCCCTCTCACTGACCATTCACCATTCTCAACCTCACCACTCGCTCTCCTCCGTCGGCCCGTCCACCCCTTCTTCCATGCATTAGTTACCTTTCACCAGATCAAGGGTGGACGGGGCCCGTCCGCAGGGCACGTTCTCCCGCGCCTCGGCTCGGGTCTTGCCCTGGCTGTTGGCGCCCGGGACCTCAGCGACCGAGGCGGTGATGCAGCCATCGGCAGCGTCCTCGTAGACGATCGTCAGCCCGAGCAGCGAATGCATCGGGGCGCTAGTCAACGCGGGCGCCCCCGTCGTAGATGCACCACTTCCGTTCCCGAGCGCCGGCCGCCAGACGGAATTCTCCAACGGGTTCCGGCCGGCGCTAGCCGCGATCGGCATGCCGAGCCAAGCGCCGGGCCCGTAGGCGTGCGCCGCCGGGCCTCGCGCCCGCCCCCGTTTCAGCGCTGAGGACTCAGCTCGCCGCGTCGAGGACGAAACGGGCCTTGATGGCAGGAAGGAGCTTGAACGTATTGATCCAATTCACCTTGTGCGCGTTGCACGCGTCGGGGATCTTGATCTTCCTAGTCGACGCCGAGGGGATTTCGAGCGTCACGACATCAAACCCATGCGCGTGGGCGTGCGCCACGAGGTAGTAGTCCGTGTCCTTGAGAAACGCGTTGACCGCAATCTCCTCGTAATCGCCGCTGCGCGCCCACGTTGCGATCATGGAGAGACTTGCAAGCACGGCCTCGTCCAGCGGCAGGAAGAACTCGCGGCCGCGAGCCTTGGCCCAATCAGACAGCTCGTCCTGACCTTCGAGCAGTTCGTCGCGAACGTTGTCGATCGAGAAGACGTTCCCATTGGCGTGCTCCACGTCGAGCCACTCCCAAAACGCCGGCACGAAGTCGAAGCCGTAGTACGCGTTCTTGGCCTCGATAAAGACGTTGGAGTCCAAAAGGTACGCCATCAACCGAGCCCCAGCCTCAAAGCAAGCTCGTTGAAAGTTCCGACCTTCTTGAAGCCGAGCATCGCGAACGCGTCCCGGTGCAGGGTGTGGCCTTCAAGAGTGCTCTCGACCAGCGCCCGGGCAAAGCGCTTGCTCACGCGCACCGGCAGCGTGTTGTAGAAGTTCCCGCCGCCGCTTCCGCCGCTGTCGTCCATCAGCGCCAGGACCCGGTCCAGTTCCGCCTCGTACTCCGCGCGGTACTGATCGCGCGTGAGCTGGTCGGCGTCGAACAGGCGGCGCAAGACAACCAACGTGCTCACCTTGAACCGGCGCGCTAGTTTGTCGAGCTCGGCACTGATGTGCTCGTGGTCGAGGGCGTATCCCGCGATCTCGTCGCTGGGGATCAGAAACTCGGCAGCCACCCGGTTGCACCAGCGCTCGACGTCGTTCGCGGCCGTCCTGAGCATGTCTGCGTCCGAGACCGCGGACTGCCCGATTCCGATGTGGACCAGCTCGTGCGAAAGCGTGAAGATCTGCGCGGCCTTGGTATCCGCGCCGTTCACGAAGACCACTGGCGCGAGGTCATCGGCAAGCGCGAACCCCCTGAACTCCCGGGGGTCAAGCTTGCGGTGTGTGTTGCTCCCGACCACCCCGTTGATCATCACCAGGACGCCGATCTCCTCGGCGTTCGCCGCGAGCGTAGTCAGCGCCGCGCTCCAAGAGCCTCCCCGTTCCTCTGGCCCGAACCCAAGCGCTATACGCATCCGGTCGGCTGCTTCGGACACGTCGCCCCCGGCCGCGAGCGTCCCAGCGAACGCCACCGGATCGGCCCGATACTGGCGCGCGTAGTCCCGGTACCACTCCTGGCGCTGCTGG
>JAHEXU010000005.1:19097-28493 GCA_023251975.1 bacterium
CTGGCACTGGTACACGGTGTCGAGCAGGTTCGGACTGGCATGCCCGACGTCGGCGTCTCCGATCGTGCGGAAATCGGGAACCGGCAGCGGCTCTTCAGGCGGCTCCGGCAGCAACAGATAGCCGAACGGCGTGTGCGTCGCCTTCGCGAAATCCTCAAGCTGCTTGAGGGTCGGCTGCTTGTCTCCGAGCTCCCACGCCTGAAGGCCCTTGAAGCGGTTGAACAGCGCTTCCGGCTCCAAACGCGACCGCTCGCGCGCCCAAGCGAGCATCTCGGGCCGGACCGGCACCCGAACGGTCATGGCCAGAACCGGCGTGCGGGCAACAACGCCACGCCCACCGCGGCGGAATGGATCAGGACCTGGTCACGCACGTGTTGATGATACGCCGCACTGGGGCCAGTGCAAGTTGCCGTTATCATCACGCGAGTTGCAGGTGAAGCGACTCGCTCTCGGGCGCCGACTCGGAAAGCGTGTGCTCGCCGAAGCGGTAGGCGAGGATCTCGCGCAGGGCATCGATCACGTTCTCCCGCGCCTCGGCTCGGGTCTTGCCCTGGCTGTTGGCGCCCGGGACCTCGGCGACCGAGGCGGTGATACAACCATCGGCAGCGTCCTCGTAGAGGATCGTCAGCTCGAGCAGCGAATGCACGCCTGAGCCGGAAATCGCCAGCGAGCCGGAGTCGGGCGGGGCTCGTTCACGGCGCCTGCGTTGCACCCTCCCGCTGATCGATCGCCTTGGCGTCGAGCGCTTGCTTGAACCAGCTCGCCGTCGGTCTCGCCCACCTCGGCGAGTCGGCGGAGTATTTTGCTCACTATACGGACTGGAAGCGCGCGTTGACCGGCGTGCGGAGCCCTGCTTCAGGGCACCTCGCCAGATCCGCACGGGCAAGGCCGAGCGAACGAGGATGGGCGGGAACTCGACGCAATCGTCGCCTGCCGAACCGGTGGCTGTAGCGGTCTGGCGGGATTCGTCCCCTGCACCGGGAACTCGGCGAGCGCGTCGAGAACCGGGCTGCGTCCTGCGTCAATAGCACGATCCGCTTGCTTTCACATCGCGCCTACGGGTTCGATTCTGCCGAGGCGCTGGTCGCAATGTCCTATCTGTGCTGCGGAGGAATTGAGGCAGCCTTGCCGGGCCGGTCGCCTTGATTTCCACCACCAACCGGCGAGGAGAACCGCTTGGGACTGGGTCGTCTGTCGGTCGAGTCGACGATCGCGTGCTGCTCGATAACCGCGTATCCCTGATAAGGAAAACGCCCGAAGTTGTCGGCGAAGGCACCGATGAACTCGGTGCCGGATGACAATACGTCCGCCGTGTCGGGATCGAAAACGATCACGCGCCGAAGGTGCGGATCCCTCTCGTTCCCCGTCGCCAGATCGATCCAGACCGCGGTGCCCGCCCCACCCCGAAAACCCTGCGCCCTGGGAAAGTACTGCGCGCTCGGATCGAACTCCACGCCGTCGATACTCGCGAGCAGATCGAAGGCGGCGGCGCGCAGATCATTCGAGCTTGTCGGCCCGAGGAGTACCTGCGCCGCGAAGTCAAACTGCCTGCTCTCGACCCTGAACGCCGGTACGCCGCCCTCGGAGGCGGCCTCGGACAACAAGCCGACGAGCGCGTCGGGGTCGCTCGGGAGTGGCTCTTCCAAAAGGCGCAGTGGCCGGTTTCGTTGTTGTATGGGGACGATCCGCGGCGCGGGGTAGTCGCGATCAACGCTCGGACGTGGCTCCCCGAGTGGGAGGCCCACCTCCCGGGCACGAGCGCGGTCTCGCCGGGTGGGCCGGAAATAGCGCTCGGCACGGCGCAGCCGACCGGATCCGTCAGGTCCGATCCAGAGATCGTAGGTGGTCTCCTTGAACGTGTTGAAAGACCGGTTTTCGCCGTGATCGAGAATCCCGGTCGGGATGCGTCCCCCACTGATCATCCGTGTGAATTCGTACTCTCCGTCCGTGGCGATCGGCGCTCGCCGAGCCACATCCGCGGCGGCCTCCAGGACGCGCGCTGCTTCAGATCGCCCATCACCCGAGGATGGCCTCGTGGCGGTGATGTCGGGTGGTCCGTCGTGTGTAAGCGCGGCTATGACGGCGGCGGCGGCGATTCCGGCACCCACCAAAACCGTAGCTATCCGCCGCCGCGTGTTCATCCGAGCTTTGTCGTCGCGTGGAGGTTGCATCGGCATTGCGTCCTGATCATCAGATCGAAGTCCTAGTCGTCGATGGCGCGGATCCATTCGCATAGCTACTGTCAGGATTCAGCACAATAGCAGAGCTGACGGCGCCACCGCGAGCACTAATCCAGGTGCTTGCTCGGTTAATCCAGATGCTTGCTCGGTCCACCCGCGAATCCTGCTGAAGGATCCGGCGCCGCGGGACGAACAAATCCCGATCAGCATTGATCCCCGTCGCCGCCGGGCCTAGCGGACGGCGCCCGAAGATAAGAGTGAGTTGGAAGCGGTTGTCCATTGGCAGACCGCCATGCCAGCCGTCGGGAAGGTATAGGCCGAACCGCCACATCACGGTGAAAGAACGCCGTAACAAGCTTCGCGGGTTGGCCGCTCCACGGGGAGGTCAACCCGCCCCCGGCGCGCGCCAGCTCGGGGTGACATCGAAGCCAGCCAGGCTCAAACACAACCTGGTTGCCGCCGCCGGCCCGCCCCCTCCCGTATGAGCGGCGGTTCGACCCTCGCAGATCGTCGCGCCCGCTGGAACCCTGATCGTTGCGATCTTTTCTGTCGAAGGAGCAACAATGATCCGGGGCGCAACCGCCAAGTTTGGCTCAGCCCGGCTGACGAGTCGGTCGGATCAGGATTTCGTTGACGTTGACCCGGGCCGGCCGGGTGACCGCCCAAAGGATCGCGTCGGCGATGTCCTCGGCAGTCAAGAGTTCGTCGATCTGGGAGCGCAACTTATTCATCCGTTCAACCACCATCGGGTGGTGGTTGTGGCTTTGCAGCTCGGTATCGGTGTAGCCGGGCTCGACGCAGGTGACCCGAATCCCCGCCATTCCGCACTCCTGACGGAGCGCCTCCGAAAACCCGGTAACCCCCCATTTGGTGAAGTTGTAGACACCGACCCCCATGCTGGCGGTCCGGCCGGCGACCGACGAGATATTGACGATATGGCCACTGCCCGCCGCAGCCATCAGCGGCAGCGCGGCGTGGGTGCAGTAAAGGAGGCCAAGTCCGTTCACCTCGAGCATCTGGCGCCACTGCTCGGTGTCGGCGGTAATGACCGGACCGAGCAACATCACCCCGGCGTTATTGACCAGGATGTCGAGGCCGCCGAGGCTCTCGTTCGTGGTGGTGACGAAGGCGTTGGCTGCCGACTCGTCGGCGATGTCGGTCTCGATCGCAACGGCCCGCCCCCCGGCGGCCTCGATCTTCTCGGCCAACCCCTGCAGGCGATCACCGCGGCGCGCCCCGAGCGAGACCGCGCAACCCGCAGCCGCCAGGGCCAACGCCGTCGCTTCGCCAATCCCCGACGAGGCCCCGGTGATCGCCGCCACCTTGCCGTCGAGCGTTCCCATCGTCGAACCCCCGGCTTCCACTACGGCCTCGGGGTTGGGCTGGCCAGAGCTTCGGCGGCCACCGCCTCGGCCTCGCGGATCGCTGCACCGTCGAGGGCATTGGAGAGGGCGCGGATGTAAGCGCGGGCGCTCGCCTCGATGATGTCTGTCGAGACCCCCTGGCCACTGGCGAGCCGCCCGAATGCTCGCAGCATCACGGTCGTCTCACCGAGCGCGTCATCGCCCGCCGTTACCGCCGATACGCTGTACTCGCGCAGCTCGCACTCGGTTTCGGTGGCGTCCTGGATCGCGCTGAAGACCGAGTCGATCGGGCCGTCGCCGGAGTGCTCGCCGACCGCTACGCTGCCATCGGGCAAGGTGACGCCAACCCGTGCTTGTGGGGCGCGATCGGACCCGGCCTCGACCTCGAACCACGCCAGGTCGTAGCGCTGGCCCTGCTCGCGCATCTCGTCGGAGACGATCGCCTCGAGGTCGAGCGAGGTGACCTGCTTCTTCTTGTCGGCGATCTCCTTGAACCGCTTGAACGCCTGGTTGAGCGCGTTGCCCTCGACCTTGAAGCCGAGTTGCTCCAACGCATCCTTGAGGGCGTGACGACCAGAGTGCTTGCCGAGCACGATCTGGTTGGAGTCGTAGCCGACGTCGCGCGCATCCATGATCTCGTAGGTAGCGCGTTCTTTGAGGACCCCGTCCTGGTGGATCCCGGACTCGTGGGCGAAAGCGTTGCGACCGACTATCGCCTTGTTCGGCTGGACCGGATAACCGGTAGCACGCGAGACCATTCGACTGGTTCGAGCCAGCTCGACGGTGTTGATCGTGGTATCGAGGCCGTGAGCGTCGCGGCGGGTTCGCAGCAGCATCACGATCTCTTCGAGCGAGCAGTTTCCGGCCCGCTCGCCGATCCCATTGATAGCGCATTCGACCTGGCGAGCCCCTGCCAACACCCCGGCGAATGAGTTCGCAACCGCCAACCCAAGGTCGTCGTGGCAGTGGACGGACATTCGAACCTGGCGCAACTCTGGCGCCAGCTCATACAGGCGGGCAAAGAAGTCGGCGTACTCGGACGGCGTCGTGTATCCGACGGTGTCCGGGATGTTGATTACGCTCGCGCCCTCGGCGACCGCGATCGCGCAGACCTCGGCGGTGAACTCAACCTCGGCCCGGGTCGCATCCATCGGGCTGAACTCGACATCCTCGCAATAGGTTCGGGCGTGCGCCACCGCTGCTTTGGCCTGCCCTTTGACGTCCTCGCGGTCGGTCTGGAGCTGGTGGATGATGTGGATGTCCGAGGTCGAGATGAAGGTATGGATGCGCGGCCTGGCAGCGTCCTTAACGGCATTCCAGGCGGCGTCGATGTCCGCCTTGTGGGTTCGTGCCAGGCCAGCAATCACCGGGCCCTCCACGGTCCGAGAAATCGCCTGGACCGCCTCGAAGTCGCCTGGTGAGGTGATCGGGAAGCCGGCCTCGATCACGTCGACCCCGAGCCGGGCCAACTGTTGGGCGATCTCGACCTTCTCGGCGGTGTTGAGGGCGATCCCCGGCGACTGCTCTCCGTCGCGCAGGGTCGTGTCAAAGATCTGGATCCGATCCGCCTCGGCTACCCGCTCGTACTGCTCCATTACAAACTCCTTCTGACTGAAATCCGATTGACCTGTCTGTCGCGGCTCAGAGCCGCCTCGCGTTAAACCCCCCGACCGGGGAGCAAAAGTAGGGCGAGGCTGTTCGGCCGCAGGACCATCGGATTGGAACCAGCGTAGCGCACAGACGGGTCAGGGGGTGAGAACGACCTTGCCGACGTTCTTGGCGTCGTGCAGATAGCGATGCGCCTCGGCCGCCCCCTCGAAGCTAAATGAGGCTGCAACCACCGGGTCGAGGGTGCCGTCTTCGAGGCCGCCGACCAGCGGCGTGATCACCCGGGAGAGATCGCCGTCGCGCTCCCACCAACTCAGCATGTTGAGCCCGAAGACGCCCTTGTTTTCGTTCATGATCGCAAGACTCTTCCACCACGGCATCGTCGCGGTCGACATCGAGGCCAGGCCCTTGAGCAGGCCGGGGATGTTGCGCCGTTCGCCGCTTTGGACCTCGGAGAGACCGAAGCAGATCAGCCGCCCGCCGGGCCGCAGGATCCGGTAGCCCTTACGGAAGCTGGAGGGACCGATCGCATCGAGGATCAGATCGACCCCCTCACCGTCGGTCAGCCGCAGTACCGCGGCGGCAAAATCCTCGCTTCGATAATCGATCGCGTGGTTGACCCCCTGAGCAAGGATCGCCTCATGCTTTGTCGCCGATGCGGTGCCGAAGATCTCGGCGCCGATCGAGCGGGCGATCTGGGTGGCGGCGATTCCAACCCCACCGGCTGCCGCCTGGATCAGGACCCGGTCGCCGGCCCGCAACCCGCCCATCATCACCAGGCCGGCCTGCGCGGTCGCGTAGTTGACCGGGACCGCCGCCCCCTGCTCGAACGAGAGTCGCTCGGGCAGCGCGATCGCATCGGCGACCCCGACCGTGACCAGCTCGGCGTAGCCGTTGAACTTCGACCCGGCGAGGACCCGGTCGCCGAGCGCGAAGGCCTCGACTCCGGGACCGACCGACTCGACCACTCCGGCGACGTCGTACCCGATTACACAGGGCGGCTTCGGCGCGTCAGGATACATCCCACTACGGGCGAGCAGATCGGCGAAATTGATTCCGGCGGCACGGACCTCGATCCGGATCTGGCCGGGCCCGACCACCGGCTCGGGGCGTTGTTCAACGGCGAGAACCTCAGGTCCGCCATGGCGGGTGATTACAACTGCGCGCATCCGACCACCCTACAGATCGACCGCGCAGCCGGCGTGAAAGTCGCCCCATCCGGCGATCGTCTCAATCGTTTCGGCAAGCACCGAGGCATCGGTCGTGACCGCCATCACAGCCGCACCGGCCTCGGGGTTGGCGCCAACCGCGGCGCCGACGATATTGACCCCCTGCTCGCCAAACGCGGTCCCGACCCGGCCGATCATCCCCGGCTGATCGACGTAGCGAAAAAACGCCAGGTGCTCCCCGAACGGAAGGTAAAAAGCCTGCCCCCAGACCTCGACCAGGTAGGGCTCGTTGCGGGGCCCGACCCCGGTCCCGGCAACCGAGATCGACTGCCCGGCCGACTCGATCGTGAGCCGGATCAGCTCGGTGAAATCCTGCGATTGCTTCTCAACCGTCTCGATCAGCTCGATTCCGCGCTCGCCTGCCATCGACGGGGCGTTGACCAGGTTGACCGACTCCTCGGTGTGGCCGCGCAGGATCCCGACCAGCGCCGAGATCCCAAGCAAACGGACATCGTACTCGGCGAGGCGACCGCGAATCTCGATGTGGACCCGATCGACCGAGCCGCCGGCCAGAGTCTGGGCGACCTTGCCGAGCCTCTCGGCGAGCGGAATGAACGGCGCCAGCACGACCATCTCCTCGGGACGAACCGAGTGGATGTTGACCGCGTTGGTGATGACGCCGCCGGTCAGGCCGGCGTAGACCTGCTCGGCGGTCACCACCCCGGCCCGATCTTGGGCCTCGGCGGTCGAGGCCCCGAGGTGCGGGGTGACAATCACTCGATCGTGGCCGAACAGGGGATGCTCGGTCATCGGCTCGGCCGGAAAGACATCTAGCGCGACCCCGCCGAGTCGGCCCGACTCAAGCCCGGCCGCGACCGCCTCGAGATCGACCAGTTCGCCGCGGGCACAGTTGACGATCCGCACCCCCGGCTTCATTTTTGCGATCGCAGCGGCGTCGATCCAGTTGAGCGTCTCCGGCGTCTTCGGCAAATGGATCGTGATCAGATCGGCGCGAGCGTAAAGCTCGTCGGTGGATTCAACCCCCTCGACCCCGAGCTCGCGGAATCGCTCGGCGGAAACGAACTTGTCAAACGCGATCACGTCCATTTCAAACGCCTTACAACGGGCCGCCACAAGCTGCCCGATCCGGCCAAAGCCAATTACCCCGAGGGTCTTGCCGTAAAACTCGTTGCCGCCGTAGCGCGAGCGCGCCCACTCGCCGCCGACCAGCGCCGCGTGCGCCTGCGGAACGTTACGAAACAGCGACAACGCCAGCGCCACCGTGTGCTCGGCGGCCGCGACCGAGTTCGACTCGGGGGCGTTGGCGACGACGATGCCGCGCTTTGTCGCAGCCGCGATGTCGACGTTGTCGACCCCGGTCCCGGCCCGGCCGATCACCCGCATCCGGTCGGCTCGATCGATCAGTTCGGCGGTCAGTTTGGTCGCCGAGCGAATCAGAATCGCGTCGAACTCGCCGATTCGCGCCTCGAGCTCGCCTTCGGGCCAGTCGACCCCGAGTTCGACCTCGAAGTTCTGCCGCAAAAGCTCGACGCCGGAGTCGGCGATTTTCTCCTTGACCAGGACTTTTGGACGCGGGCTCATCGCAGCTCCTTTAGGCGGGTTGGGGGGCGCCACACTCGGCGAAGACTCGCTGCGCGGCGCCAGCTCCCGAGCCGGCCGGGCTGACCTCCCAGCCGAGGTCGCGCAGCGCCAACTCAAGCGCCGTCAGCTGGACGGTGATGTCGAAGGCACCGTAGTAGCCGCAGTGGGCGAGTCGGGCGATCTTGCCCTTGAGGTGGCTTTGACCACCGGCGATCGTGACGCCGTAGCGGTCTCGCATCAGCTTCGGGACCGCGGTGCCATCGATCGAATCCGGCAGCTCGGCGACCGTCACGGTGTTGGCGTTCGGATCGTCGGCGCCGAACCGCGACAGGCCGAGCCCGGCGATTCCGGCGCGAGCGGCGCGGGCCAAAATCGCATGGCGCGCGAAGACCTGCTCGAGGCCTTCTTCGAGGATCAGCGAGAGCGCGACATCAAGCGCGTTAAAGATCGTCACCGCCGGGGTGAAGGCGGAGTTCGGCGGGCTCTGGCGCTGACCCTTGGCGGTCCGACTCCAGTCGAAGTAGTAACGGCGGCCCTCCTGGCCCTCGGCCATCCGCAGCGCCCGCTCGGAAACGGAGGCGAAGCCGAGCCCGGGCGGGCACATCAGCGCCTTTTGTGAGCCCGCGACAACCACGTCGACCCCCCACTCGTCCTGTGGCAGGTCGATCGCACCGATTGCCGAGACGGCGTCGACGACCGTGATCGAGTTGTGTTTGAGCACGACCTCGTTGATCGTCTTGATGTCGTTGACGACCCCGGTCGAGGTCTCGGAGTGGGTGACAAAGACGGCCTTCGGGGGACCGCCGACCTCGGCCAGAACATTGTCGATCTCGGCCGGATCGGCCCGCTCGCCCCACTCGTACTCGATCGCGATCACCTCGGCCCCGTAAGCCTGGCAGAGCTCGATCCAACGCTCACCGAACTTGCCGCAACTGACGACGATCGCCGGGTCGCCGGGGCCGAGCAGGTTGGCGACCGCTGACTCCATCCCGCCAGAGCCCGAGGAGGCAAAGCAAAGGATGTCGTTCGAGGTCTGAAAGACCGCCTTCAGGTTCTCCAAAACACGCGCGTAGGTCGCGACAAATGCGGGCGCGCGGTGGTAGGTGATCGGCTCCGCCATCACCTGCGAGACCCGCGGCGGGATCGGGGTCGGCCCCGCCGCCATCAGGTATTGCTTGTTGTAGATGTCCGCCAAGGGCGGCACAGGTTAGGGACTGCGCAGGCGACTCGCCGATGTCGCTATCGGGAGCCGATCCAGGGCATCATCGAGCGCAATTCGGCGCCGACCGCTTCAACCTGATGACCGGCGGCCTGCTCCCGCATCCGATTGAAGTTCTCACCGCCGGCGCGGTTTTCGGCGATCCACTCGCGGGCAAACTCGCCCGATTGAATCTCGCTGAGGATCTGCCGCATCGCCGCCCGGGTCTGTTCGGTAACGATCCGGGGACCGCGGGTCATGTCGCCGTACTCGGC
>JAHEXU010000005.1:28503-38640 GCA_023251975.1 bacterium
TGGAAATCGAGTCGCGCATCCCCTGAACCCCCTGCTCATACATCAGATCGACAATCAGCTTGAGCTCATGCAGGCACTCGAAATAGGCCAGGCGCGGGTCGTAGCCAGCCTCGACCAGGGTCTCGAACCCGGCCCGAACCAACTCGGTGGCGCCACCGCACAGCACCGCCTGTTCGCCGAACAGATCGGTCTCGCACTCGTCTTTGAAGTTGGTCTCGATGATCCCAGCGCGACCGCCGCCGATCCCGGCGGCATAGGCAAGCACCAGGTCGCGGGCGTTGCCGCTCTCGTCGTGATCGATCGCGATCAGGCAAGGGACGCCGCGCCCGTCCTCGTACTGGCGTCGCACCAGGTGGCCCGGACCCTTCGGCGCCACCATCCCGACATCGACCCCGGCGGGCGGGACGATCTGGTCGAAGTGAATCGCAAACCCGTGCGCAAACATCAGCAGGTTCCCGGGGGCGATCCCGTCGGCGATCTCGGCCTCCCAGATCTCGGCCTGGCGCTCGTCGGGCAACAAGATCATCACGATGTCGCCGCGGCTCGCCGCATCGGCGACGCTCAGCACCTCGAGGCCGTGTGCCTCGGCGTTAGCCCGACTCGCCGAATCGGGCCGTAGCCCGACGACAACCTTGACGCCGGACTCCTTCAGGTTGAGAGCGTGGGCGTGGCCCTGGGAGCCGTAGCCGAGGATCGCGACGGTCTTTCCGTCGAGCTGTGAGAGATCCGCGTCGGCGTCGTAAAGGGTCCGATCGGTGGGTGCGGTGGTGTCGTCCATTTGCGCCGCCACTTTACACGGCGGATGCCTCGGCTTCCGCGGCCGGGCCGGAGGTCGATCGAGAGAGCCGACTCGGCGATCACAGCCCACCCTGGGGTTCTGCCCGGCTGCTACGGTGACCGCAGCGATCGGGAAGGGAAGAAGGCAACGTTGAGTTGGCAACGTTGAGCTGGCATTGTCTACCTAGGTCGAGCAAGGCATCGCGGTGGAGGGCTGGCGCCATCGCATTGGGGGTGGGACTGATTGTGGGCGCCGCTCCAACACCTTCCGAAGCGCAATTTGCCCGGATCGGCCATCCCGGTCCGAAGCTGAGCGTGCCACGAGCAGCGCTCGCGGCGAGCCTGACCTGCTCCGCTGGCGTTCGCAATCCGGCCGTGGCGCCGGTTCCTGCTCGTCCACGGGACGGGAGTGAGCGCCAAGACCAACTGGTCGTGGACCTACGTGCCACCGCTATCGAGGCTCGGAATTCCTTGGTGCCAGGAAAACGACGTTGAGCCTGCCGACGATCGGGTAGATCACCGAAACCGCGCGCCCTGGATTCGGTCCAGGAAGAGGTTCGCGATCCGGCGGTCGATTGCGCGCGTTCAACCCGCGAGGAGGCCGCGAATCTCCTCGGCGTTGAGCGATGAGGCGAACAGATCGCCGTCGTCCATCACACCCTTGAACAACTCGGCCTTGCGGCGCGCCAGCGCGACCACCTTTTCCTCGATCGTATTGGCGGCGATCATCCGGTAGACCATCACCTGGCGGGTCTGGCCGATCCGGTGAGTCCGGTCGATCGCCTGAATCTCGGTGGCGGGGTTCCACCACGGATCGAGCAAGAAGCAGTAATCGGCCTCGGTCAGGTTAAGCCCGAAACCACCCGCCTTGAGGCTGATCAGGAAGACTGGATCGTCGCCGTCCTTAAAACCGTTGATCACCCGGTCGCGGTTACGAGTGCGACCGTCGAGGTAGCGATAGCTGATCTGTTCCTGATCGAGTCGCTCTCGAACCTTGCCGAGGAAGCCGGTGAACTGGCTGAAGACGAGCGCTCGGTGTCCGCCTCCGACGACATCCTGGAGTTGCTCGGCGAAGGCGTCGAGCTTGGCGCAGGGGACCTTGTTGTCTTTCTCGTCGATCAGGCCGGGGTGCAGGCTGAGTCGGCGCAGCAGGGTGATTGAGCTGAGAATCGTGAAGCGATTGCGCTGCATATCGTCGATCAGGCCGAGGATCTTCTGGCGTTCGCGCTGCAGGTGGGTGTCGTAGAGCTTGCGGTGGCGCGGGTGCAGGTCGACCGAGAGCAGCTGCTCCTGCTTCGGCGGCAGCTCAGCGGCGACCAGCTCCTTGGTGCGACGCTTGATCAGCGGCTTGATTCGACGGCGCAGGGTGTCGAGACGGTCGCGATCGGCGAAGCGCTCGATCGGCCGGGCGAAGTGCTCGGCAAAGCGCTTCGGGTCGGGGAACAGGCCCGGCGCCGTGATCGAAAGTAGCGCCCAAAGCTCGATCAGGTTGTTCTCCATCGGGGTTCCGGTGATCGCCAGCTTGAACGGGGCGTCGAGTTCTCGAACCGCCTTGTAGGTCTTGGAGCGATAGTTCTTGACCGATTGCGCCTCATCGAGCGCCAACCCCGCCCAGGTCCTCGAGCCGAAGACCTCGGCGCCGAGCCGAAACACGGCGTAGGTGGTGAGAACGACATCGGCGTCGGACAGATCGTCAATCGTGCGGCCCGACTTCGCGAAGGTCTCGGTGACGGTGCTGACCCGCAGCGATGGGGCGAAGCGGGCTATTTCGGTGACCCAGTTCGAAACGACGCTGGTCGGTGCGATCACGAGGATCGGCTCCAGATCGGGGTTTTTCTCGCGGGCGTGACAGATCATTGCCAGGGTCTGGATCGTCTTTCCAAGCCCCATGTCGTCGGCCAGGATGCCGCCGAGTTCGAGTCCCCACAGGGTCGCCAACCAGCTAAAACCTTCGCGTTGGTAGGGGCGCAGCTCGGCCTCGAGCGTCGCCGGCAGCTCGTAATCGGGGAGCTGGTCGAGCTCGAGCTGCGCGCCGACCTGACGCTGCCACGCTTCGGCCTGCTGATTGACCACCCCGAGCGCGCAAAGCTCGCTCCACAGGTCGGCCTGGTAGCGGCTGATCCGGAGCTCGTCAGGGGCGCTATCGCTGAGCGCCCGAGCCTCCTCGATCAGGGAGCGAAGCGATTGCAGCCGCGGCTCCGCCAGCGAGAAGTATGCGCCGTCTGGCAGCATCATTCGACTCTCGCCGGAGGCCAGGGCGACAAAAACGTCGGCGAACGGCAACGACCGCCCCTCGACGCTGATCGCGACCCCGAGGTCAAACCAATCGCGATCGCCCACCCGATCGGTCGCCGATAGCCCGATCTGCAGCGACTCGCCGACATCGCGGTACTCCGGTGCTTCGCCGCTTTGGGCGATCGTGAAATTCGAATCGGTCGCGAGCTCCGGCAAAACCGCGACGTTTATCTCCATCGCCTCAAATCCGTCGATCAAAACCGGGTCCGACAGCGGTCGGCCGATCAGGTCGGTGGCGCCAACCAGCTTCAGGCCCTCGTGATCGACCGTGGTCTCGGCGAGGATCACCCCCTCGGCGGTCAAATCGCGAAAGCCGTCGCGACCCGGTTCGGCGTTCAGCGGCACCAGACGCTCCTCGCTGCCAACCGTGTAGGCCCAGCCCCAGGCGAGCTGAAGGCTCCGATTGGCGCCGTGGATCGCCTCCAGGCGCAGGCTCGGGGCCGAGATCACCGGCGGGCTGAACCACCCGTCGGAGGAGATCACCGAGGCGACATTGCGGAGCGCCGGGTAGTGCTGCTCGACAAACCGATCGAACTGGTCGATTGGGATCTCGATCCGCTCGTCTTCGAGCACGATCTCCTGGAGTCGACGAGTAACCGGACGGGTCATGCGAACCAGCTGGATCCGACCACCCTCGGTGCCGCGACCGGAGACATCGTGATTGCGTTCGACGCAGACCAAACCGTTACCGTGTTGCCCGATGAAGAGGATCGGATCGATTGATCGATCATCGCCCTCAACCGGGCCCGCCAGAGCCTCGTCTAACTCGTCCTCGTAGCGCAAGCGAGCTCGAACAAGCGCTCGATCCGCGGCCGCCTGCCGGGTGATGTCAAACACCACCTCGGCGGCTCGAATCGGGGCCAGCGCATGCCCGTCCTGCAGCAGCTTGACCCCGTGTCGAAGCGCATCGTCAAGCAGGTTCCACAGTCGTGGGCTGTCGATCAGTGCCAGGTCGAGTGCCTTCTCCTGGTGGTAGTAGTAATAGCCCTCGCGGCCCGATCTGGCGGACCGATGCAACCCCCAAATCTCTTTCGCGATACGAAGCTGATCGTCACGAATATCGCGACAGGCCCCGTAGGGGGCCTCGAGCGCGTTCCAGGTGAGGGTGCCGGTTATCCAGGCCTCGCGTGCGCCCGGGCGCATCATCCGAACCGCCAGCTGGCGCTCGACCTCGCGCCCGCGCGGCTCCTTCAGGGCGAAATCGAGCGCCAGCGCCAGCCCGCTCACGTCGGCAGCCTGGCCGTCGACCAAATCGGTCAGCGCGACCTCCCACGACGGGCTCACCTGCGCGGGCTCGGCAACGCTGTACGTGATCTGCGCCGAGCCCTCGACCGCCGCGACCGCCAGCGCCGCGACATGCTTGCAGTCAGCGCCAACCGGACAGGTGCAGACGCCGCCTGCGAAGACCAGGTCAACGCCAAGCGGCAGGAACTCGGCGGTGGTCGCGTAGATTCGCCCCTGGCCGATCACGGTTCCGGTCAGTTCGGAGTCGATCGCATCCCACTCCAGCGAGATCACCCGACTGCCTCGCGCGTAAGCTCGGCCCCGCGAAAACGAACGCTGGCCGACCTCGCGTTCGACATGGCCAAGCTCGATCGAGGCGGGTTCGAAAAGCACTTCGGTCACGAGCGCGAAGGATAGGCGCTCGCCCGGACGGACTGAGCGGCGAGACGAAGATCGCGCCGCCTCAACTTGCCCGAGGCGGTGCGGGGCAGGGCGGCGGCGAACTCGACCCGCTTCGGGACCTCGTATGCGGCCAGGGCGGCGGCGCAGTGGGCGCGCAGCGCCGCCGCGGTCGGGGCGAGCACCTCGGGCCGCAGCACCACCACCGCCGTTACCGCCTCCCCCCACTGCTCGTCCTCGCGACCGATCACCGCTGCTTCGGCGACCGCCGGGTGAATTTCCAAAACCGCCTCAACCTTGTCGGGGACAACGTTTTCGCCACCACTGATGATCAGATCGTCGCGGCGCCCGGTTATATAGAGGCGGCCGGCCGAATCGAGGCGGCCGAGATCGCCGCTGCGAAGCCAGCCGTCGTCGCCAATCGAGGCGGCGGCGACGGTCGGGCCGGCGATCAGCACCTCACCGTCGGCGGCGATCGCGACCCTGCTCCCCGCAAGCGGGTAACCGACACAACCGGCCGCAAGGTCGGTCGAGCAATCCTCACGAAGCGAGCCCGTCGCCACCTGCGAAGCCGCCTCGGTCAGCCCGTAGGTCGGGATAATCGGCGCGCCTGCCCGGCGCGCTCGGGCGGCGGTCGCGGCGCTCAGCGGCGCCCCGCCGATCAGGATCGCCCGAGCTCGGCCGAGGTCAACCCCGGCATCGAGCAATCGCAGCAGCTGGGTCGGGACCAACGAGATCAAGCTGACCGCGGACTCGGCCAGTGCCCGATCGACCGCCGCGGTCCCAAAGCCATCCTGGATCAGCGCCGCGGTCCCGTCGATCGCGCTGCGCAACAGAATCGAGAGGCCGCCGATGTGGTGAAGCGGTAGGCAGCAAAGCCAAACATCGTCGGGTTCGACCCCGAGCCTGGCGGCCGACCCCGCGGCGGCCCCGATGATGTTGGCGTCACTGAGATCGACCAGTCGCGGCTGACCGGTGGTGCCGCTGGTCTCGATCCGACAGAGGGTTGCGGTCGAGTCGCGGGGTTGCGGCGGCGGGGGCGGCGGCTGCTGCTGCTCCGACGACGGCCCCTGCTCGAGCGCTCGCTCAACCACAAGCCGCGGCGCCGCCCGCTCAAGCGCCGCCGTCCGTTCGGCCGCCCCGAGTCGGAGGTTGAGCGGGAACACCGCCGCGCCGAGCCGGATCGTCGCGTGCATCGCAACCGCAAAATCGCGTCCCGCCGGCAACCCCAGGCAGACCGTGTCGGCCCGCCCGACCCCGGCGGCAGCAAGCCCCGAGGCGGCGCGATCGCAGGCCGCGTCAAGCTCACGCCAGCTCGTCGCGCCGCCCTGATCGAGTAGCGCGGTCCGCTCCGGGCACTCGGCCGCCCGCAACTTCAGCCAATCCTCGCAGAGCACCCACGGAGCTTAGTGCGCCCGGCCGGAAGTTCCGTCGCTATCGGACGGCCCCGAACCCGCCTGACTGCGCCCACGATGCTCGCCGATGCTCCACCGAACCGACCGGCGAATCCGCCCCCGATCCCGGCGCCAGGAGCCGATTTGCGCCCCCACCACGCGAGTGTTCACCAATCGAACGCTTGGCTTGGCCTGGAAAGCGGATTCACTCGTCCGATTCGGCGGATCCGGCGTAGAGCTCGGGCAAGAGATAGGCGCGCGATTTAGGCGGTCGAGGAGCGAGCGGGGTGGTGGCGAGGGGCGACCGGAACAGCGGCGCTATTGCGGGCAGGCGGCGGTGCCACATCGGCGACGGTAATCGGCTGCGTAAAGCCGCGGTTATTCTTGCGCGAGCCCAAGCCGACCAGGTCGTTAGGAGCCACCCCGCCGACTATCGTGAGCCACCATGCCGAGACGCCATAAAGACGCCCCGCCCGAGTCCGACCTGTACGCGCCGATCGCCTGGCAAGACGAGGGCGAATGGCGCGATATCAGCTACCGGATCGGCGACGGGATCGCGATGATCGCAATCAACCGCCCCGAGGTGCACAACGCCTTCCGCCCCCAGACCCTGGCCGAGTTGCGCGACGCGTTCAATCGCGCCCGCGATGATGTCGGGGTCGGTTCGATCATCTTCACCGGGGTCGGCGAGAGCGCCTTTTGCTCCGGTGGCGATCAGCGGATCCGCGGCGACGACGGCTACATCGGCGACGACGCGGTCGCCAACCAGGGGGTCGGCCGACTCGATGTCGGTGATCTGCACGTCCAGATCCGGCGGCTGCCGAAGCCGGTGGTGGCGATGGTCTGCGGCTACGCGGTCGGCGGCGGCCACATCCTGCACCTGGTCTGCGACCTCACAATCGCCGCCGACAACGCGGTGTTCGGCCAGACCGGACCCCGGGTCGGCAGCTTCGACGGCGGCTTCGGGGCGAGCCTTTTGGCCAACAACATCGGCGTCAAGCGGGCCAAGGAGGTGTGGTTCTTGTGCCGCCTCTACGGGGCCGCCGAGGCGGTCGAGATGGGGCTCGTCAACCGGGTCGTGCCACTGGCCGAGGTCGAGCGCGAGACGGTCGCCTGGTGTCGCGAGATGAACGCGCTGTCGCCGCTTTCGCTGCGGCTTTTAAAGTCGAGCTTCAACGCGACCGAGGACGGGCTGACCGGGATCCAGCAGCTCTCGCACGACGCGACCCTGCTCTTTTACATGTCCGAGGAGGGCCAGGAGGGGCGAAACTCCTACCAAGAGGGCCGTCCACCGGACTTCTCGAAGTTCCCGAAGCGACCGTGAGCGGGCGATGATCTCGGCGGTGCGATGAAGATCTGGCTACAGGCGGCGCGGCTGCGGACCCTTCCGGCAGCCCTGGCGCCGGTCTTCGTCGGTACCGCCGCCGCCTACGCGGCGGTCGAGGAGATCCGTTGGGGAACCTTCCTGGCGGCACTGTTTGGCTCGATCTTCATCCAGATCGGGACCAACCTCGCCAACGACTACTCCGATGCTCGCCGCGGCGCCGACACGGTTGATCGGCTCGGCCCGGTGCGGGTAACCGCAGCCGGGCTGGTCACCCCGCGCCGGGTCCTGATCGCGACCTGGTCGGCGTTCGCGATCGCGGTCGGGTTCGGCCTCTATTTGGCCTTCGCGGTCGGACCCGAGCTGATCGCGGTCGGGGTTGCCTCGATCGGGGCCGGCCTCCTCTACACCGGCGGCCCCCGCCCCTACGGCTACGAAGGCCTCGGCGAGCTGTTCGTCTTCATCTTCTTCGGGATTGTCGCGGTCAACGGCGCCTACTACGTCCAGCTCGAAGCGTTTGACGCGGTGCCGCTGCTGCTCGCGGTCGCCGTTGGACTGCTGTCGGCGGCGATTTTGGTCGTTAACAACATTCGCGACATCGAGACCGATGCCCGGGTCAACAAGCGGACCCTGGCGGTCCGGATCGGTCGCGAGCGGACCCGCCGTCTGTTCGCGGCCCTCTTGGTCGCGGCGTTTGCCTGCCTGGCGGTGCTGCCACTTTTGACCGACGCACCGGCCGCGGCGCTGCTCGGCCTGCTCGCGGCGCCGCTCGGCGTGGCGCCGCTGCGGGCGGTCCGCGAGCGAACCGACGGCCCGGCGCTGAACGGCGCCCTGGCCGCGACCGGGGCGTTTTTGGCCGCCTGGTCGCTGTTGGTATCGCTCGGCCTGCTGCTCGGCTGAGCCCGTCGCCATACTCAGCCCCGATGTGGATTCGCGCGGTTGAGACGACGGCGATCGCGATCCCGTTTCGCACCCCGTACGTGACCTCACGCGGACGGCTGCAAAAGCGCGAAACGGTACTGCTTCGGCTGATTACAAGCGATGGGTTGGAGGGGACCGGAGAGGGGGTGCCGCTAAGTCTGCGCGGCGGCGCCGCAACCCGCCAGGTCGAGCGCGATCTGCTCGGCCCCTGCGCCGAGATTCTGCAGGCGGCGCCGCTCGTTGCGGCGACAACACCCGGTGAGGATCCCGGCGCGCTGCGCGGCGCGATCTACGCGCTGATCGAGCGCTGTCGCGGCGCCGGGGTGTCGGCGCCGGCGCTGGCCGCAATCGACATCGCCCTGCACGACCTCGCCGGGCGCTCGCTCGGCCTCTCGATCGCGCACCTGCTCGGCGCCCGCGAACTGCGCTCGGTCAATTGCAACGCGACCCTGCCGGCCGGGAAACCCGAGGTGGTGGCGCAACTCGGCGAGGCCTGGAAGGCGCGGGGCTTTGATTCGTTCAAGCTCAAGGTCGGGACCGAGCACGAACTCGATACGGTTGCGGCAGTCCGGGAGGCGGTCGGGTCGAACGGCCGGATCCGAATCGACGCCAACGGCTCCTGGGACCTCGATTGGGCAACCGCGATCCTGGCAAAAATGCAGCCGTTCGGGCTCCAACTGGTCGAGCAGCCGGTCGAGCAGATCGAGGCGATGGCGACGCTCCGCAGTCGCACCTACGTACCGTTGGCAGCCGATGAAAGCGTCAACAACGCCGCCCAGGCACGGATCGCCGTCGAGCTTCGGGCCTGCGACATGGCAACCGTCAAGCTCTCCAAGGTCGGCGGTATCTCGGCCGCGCTCGAGGTCGCGCAGGTGTTGCCGATCTACCTCTCCAGTGCGCTCGACGGGCCGATCGGAATCGCGGCGGCGGCCCAACTCGCCCAGGTCCTGCCCCGGGCTGGCGAGTGGTCGCAGCTCGCCCATGGCCTCGCGACCCTCGATCTGTTTGCAACGCAGCTGGCGCTGCGGGGCCCGCGTCTTGTCGGCCCGGCGCTGCAGCCCGACGCTACCCCGGGCCACGGCGTCGAGCTCGATTGGTCGAGCCTGCGGAAGTTGAGAGTCTGAGCAGATGGCGATCGACCCAACCAACCGCAACACTGCGCTCGCCTCGGCTCTGTGCGAGGAGCTGGCACGAAGCGGCGTCCGCCACGCCGTCCTCTCCCCCGGCTCGCGCTCGAGCCCGATCGCACTGGCGCTCGATCGCGAGCCCCTGATCGATCTCAGCGTGGTTCTCGACGAGCGGGTCGCCGGGTTTGTCGCCCTCGGCGCGGCGCTGGCGAGCGGACGCCCGGCGATCGTCGCCTGCACCTCCGGGTCGGCGGCGGCCAACCTCCATCCGGCGATCGTCGAGGCCTCCGAGGCCGGGGTGGCGATGATTGTTTTGACCTCGGATCGACCGCCCGAGCTGCGCGGGGTCGGGTCCGGGCAGACGATCGACCAGATCAAGCTCTACGGCGCGGCGGTGCGTTGGTTTTGCGAGGTTGGAACCCACCAAGCCGACGACAGCGGCCTCCTACACCTGCGCGGGCTCGGCTGCCGCGCCGCCGCGCTTGCCGGTGCCCCATCCCCCGGCCCGGTCCACCTCAACCTGAGCTGGCGCGAGCCGCTCGGCCCGATCGCGGCGCCGCACCAAATCGAGGCGATCCGGCCGACCGCGCGGGCCGGCCGACCGCCCGGCCCGCTGACCGCCGCCCCCGCCCCGACCCACCCCGACGCCGCCACGATCGTCGAGCTCGGAAACCGG
>JAHEXU010000005.1:38650-40671 GCA_023251975.1 bacterium
GGATCGCCGCCGCCGCCCGCTGCCTGATCGTCGTCGGCCGACTGCCCGACCCGGCGCTTCGTGAGCCGATCGGCACCCTCGCCGCCGAGACCGGCTTCCCGATCCTCGCCGAGCCGACCTCGCAACTTCGCTTTGGCCCCCACTCGCGCGCCGCCACAATCGAGACCTATGACCTGATCGCTGGCTCGGCCCCGTCGGCGCTCACCCCCGACCTGGTGATCCGCTTTGGCGATATGCCGACCAGCAAGGCGCTGCGCGGCTGGCTGGCGGGGCTGAACCGGCTCGACCAGATCGTGATCGACCCGCCCGGCGGCTGGAACGAGCCGACCCGCGGCGCCGCCACCCTGCTGCGCGCCGACGCCGCCACCTCGGCGCGAGCGCTGACCGAGGCGATCGGCACCCGCAGCGCCGCCGACCCCGAGTGGATGAGCCGCTGGATCAGGGCCGACGAGTTGGCCCACGAAGCGATCGATGACGTGCTGGGGCGCGCACCTAAGCTCACCGAGCCCGCGATCCATCGCGCCCTCGCGGGCCGCTACCGCGACGGAGACTCGGTCGTCATCGCCTCCAGCATGGCGATCCGCGACCACGAGACGTTTGCCCGCGGCAGCGCCGCCGATGTCCGCTTCTTCTCGAACCGGGGCGCCAACGGAATCGACGGGACGATCTCGACCGCGGCCGGAGTGGCGCTGGCGAGCGCTCGCCCCACCTGGGTCGTTCTCGGCGATCTGGCGCTGGCCCATGACCTCGGAGGCCTGGTTGCCCTCGGTTCGATTGGCGGACCCGACAGGGCACCGCTTCGGATCGTCGTAATCGACAATCAAGGCGGCGGCATCTTCGACTTCTTGCCGCAGGCCTCGAGCGTCGAGGCCGACCGGTTCAGCCGATTGTTCACCACCCCCGGAAACCTCGACCTGCAGACCGCTGCCGCCCTGGCCCGCCTCGACTATTTCCCGATCGAGCGGCTCGAGGATCTCGCGACCCTGCCCGACGATCGCTCCCTGCTCGCCGGGATCCGGCTCGAGCGAACCGGCAACGTCGCCCTTCATGGCAAGATCGCCGAATCGGTCCGCGGCGCCCTGCTTGGGCTCTGATAATGACGCCGATCAACCAGGCCGACCAACCAAGGCGTCGCCCCGATCGCGCTGGCCAACGGACCACCGCTACGCCGTATCGAAGGCGGCCTCGATCTCCTTGACCAGGGTCGAGCTGTCGATCAGCGGTGGCGGCGTGTCGTGGGGGTCACCCATCGCCCAGACGATGTGATCGGTCCCGCGGGTCGCCTTGAGCAGGCTTGATTCAAGATTGGGGCGATCAGGGTCGGGCGGCGGCGCGACCACGACCGGTGCGTTTCGCCGCGGATCGCTTGCCACCGCGATCGCCTTCGCCCGCGCCTCGCTGAGCCGCCGGGTGGCGCGCTCTCGCTCCAGCTCGGTCGCCTGATCAGCCTTGCCCTGCGCCGCCTCAACCTTCGATCGCTGGGTTCGAACCCCGACCCCGCCGCCCAAGATCCCGGTCGCCGCAAGCGCCAACCCCTGGTAGACCGCCTGCTGCTTATCGGTCAACTCTGCAAGCAGCGCGTAAGCGGTCGCCGCCAAAAAGGCGGCGATCACCCCGACGATCACCCAGGTCTGCACTTGGGGATCAATCCGCTCAAGTAGGCTCGTTTCTTCGCCCCCAAAGCCCTGACCGTCGGCTTCTGGCGCGCTCGCGCTCGCATCTTGAGCCCCGCTCCCGGCTGTCGGATCTTCGGGATCGCTCATCGCCGTCGATCCAATCACACCCGGAGCCAAAACGGGGAAAATCGCACCTCATGGCCCTTCGAATTCGAACAAAAAGGGCTTCGAAGCTCGAATCGAAACGCAATCCCGAGGGCGCCTCGAGGCTGCCAAGTTCGCCGCCTTGGACCGCCGCCCTCCCGATCGGCTGCGCCGCTGGCTCAAGCGGTCAGGAGCGGCAGCAGGGCGCCTAGTTTGACCTCGGTTTCGGCCAACTCCTCGGCCGGGTCGGAATCGGCGACA
>JAHEXU010000152.1:0-5000 GCA_023251975.1 bacterium
AGAAGCGCGGAATGGTCATCGGCGATGCGACGGACCTTCGTCGTGTTCTACAACTCGTTCGATGCAGCGCCACAAGGTGGTTCGACCGGTTGGGAGATCGCTCCTGCGGATCTGGATCGAAAGGCGCAGTTGTTCAGCGGGGCCGTCTACTACCGCGGCGCGATGACCCTCGAGGCTCTGCGTCGGCGCGTCGGGTCCGCGGACTTCTACGCGATCCTTCGCGCTTGGGCCGACGAGCACCGCTACGGCAACGCCACAACCCAGCAGTTCATAGCGCTGGCCGAACAGATCTCGGGCCAGGATCTCGGCCCGTTCTTTGATGATTGGTTGATCGAGCGCGACGCCCCGGCTAATCCGTTCGTCGGATCGAGCGCGATGATCTCCCCGGCAGGCTCGACAGGACGCCTTTCACAGCCGCGCCGAATCGGGCCACCGACTCGACCGGCTCGAGGCCGAGCTTCGCCCGCCTCATGAACCAGCGCCCCACCGACGGCGTCACTTCCGAGGGTCCCTAAACTGGCGCCACGATGGGACGCCTCAACGACGAGCCAGACCCGATTTTCTGGGCACTCAACTCGTCGATTCGGTTCGACCGTCGGCTCGCCCAGCACGATGTCGCCGGCTCGATTGCGCACGCTCGCGGGTTGGCGCGGATCGGGGTGCTCGACCCGGCTGAATCCGACGCGATCGTCGCCGGTCTCGGGACGATTCGCGACGAGTTGACCGCGGGCCGGTTCGGCTTCGAAAGCTCCGACGAGGACATCCACATGGCGATCGAGCGACGCTTGTTTGCGCTGATCGGCGCCCCGGCCGGCAAGCTCCACACCGCGCGGTCGCGAAACGACCAGGTCGCGACCGACCTCGCCCTTTACGTCGGCGAGCGCTCGCGTCGCGCCGGCGAACTCTGCCACGCCCTGATGGCACGAATCCTCGCCGTCGCCGAGGCCCATCGTGATTGGCCGATCCCCGGTTATACCCATCTGCAGCGCGCCCAACCGGTCTATTTGGCCCACCACCTGTTGGCCTGGTTTTGGATGCTGGAACGTGATGTTGGCCGCTTTGCCGCGGCCGCCGATTCGTCGGCGGTGATGCCGCTCGGTAGCGGCGCCCTGGCCGGGCTTAATTGGGAGGTTGACCGCGACGGGGTCGCCGCCGAGCTCGGCTTCGCCTCACCGACTCCGAACTCGATCGACGCCGTGTCAAACCGCGACTTTGCACTCGATTACATGTATGCGGCGGCGGCCTGCGCAACCCACCTGTCACGGCTCGGCGCCGAGATCGTTTTGTGGTCGAGCAGCGAGTTCGGCTTCTGCGATCCGGCTGAGGACTTTTCCTCGACATCAAGCATCATGCCGCAAAAGAAGAATCCCGACGCGGCCGAGCTTTTGCGGGCAAAGGCGCCCCGGGTCGTTGCCGCCTTGAGCACCCTGCTTGGGGTTTCGCACGCGCTGCCGCTCGCCTACAGCAAGGATCTGCAGGAGGACAAGGAGGCGCTGTTTGACGCCGTCGATACGGTCGAGCTTTGCCTCGCCGCCGCCGACGGGCTACTCGCCGGGATCCGCTTCAACCGCGACGCCCTGGTCGCTGCGGCAGCCGACCAATTCCCGGCCGCGACCGATATCGCCGACCTCTTGGTGCGCCGTGGGATGGCGTTTCGGGCCGCCCACGGGATTGTCGGCTCGCTGGTCCGGGTCGCTCTCGAGGCCGGGGTCGGGCTCGGCGAGTTGAGCGCCGAGCAAC
The DNA here is from genome assembly GCA_023251975.1 of bacterium. Taxonomy (GTDB): domain Bacteria; phylum Actinomycetota; class Thermoleophilia; order Solirubrobacterales; family 70-9; genus JAHEXU01. The sequence goes on from JAHEXU010000152.1 coordinate 1,741, forward strand.
TGGCCGGGCTGACCGACCTGCCCTTTGACGACTACCGCGCCCTGTTTGAGCCCGGTGCCTGGATCGACTCGAAGCTGTCGGTCGGCGGTACCGCGGCGCCGCGCCTGGCGGAGCAGTTCGAGCTTGCCCGGCGGCGACTGGCCGAGATCGAGGTCGTGCCGCGATCGCCTGCCGCGCCGTCGTGAGCGTCCTCGCCGCGCCGCGACTCGACGGAGAGTTCTTCGCCAGGCCGGTCTGCGAGGTCGCCGAGGCGCTGATCGGAGCACGGCTGCTGGTCGACGGGGTCGGCGGAACGATCGTCGAGACCGAGGCCTATCACCAAGACGAGCCAGCCTGCCACGGCCATCGTGGTCCGACCCCGCGCAGCGAGGTGATGTTTGGTCCGCCCGGGGTTGCCTACGTCTACCTCTCCTACGGAATCCATCGCCTGTTCAACATCGTCACCGCCCCCGCCGGGGTTGGCGCCGCCGTCCTGATCCGCGCCCTCGAGCCGACCGACGCCCTCGCGGCGATTCGAACTCGACGCGGCGAGCGGGCGCTCGAAGAGCTTTGCTCCGGTCCCGGGAAGCTCACCGAGGCGCTGGCGATCACCCTCGCCGACAACCGCCGGACGCTTGGTGCCCGGATCGTGATCGAGCCGCGGCCAGCCAGCGATCCGGCCCCGGCGCTCACCGCCTCGCCGCGGATCGGGATCAGCCGGGCGCGCGAGTTGCCCTGGCGCTACAGCCTCGCCGCCAGTCGCTTCGTCTCACCGCCGCGCCCACCGGTCCAGTCCCGATCGAGATCTGGGTCGCGCTCGGCCTGAGCGGCTCGCGATCGGGCCGTCAGCCAGCGGCTTCGGCGGCGTTGCGGATGTTGATGTAGTTGTACATCACGTCGTGCCAGATCTGGGCTGGGAGGGTGCCGCCGTCGACCGGCAAACCGCCGAACTCGGTTGACATCGGGATCGCCTGATCGGGGTCGTTGTAGCCGACCCAGACGCAGGCGGTCGCGTCCTCGACCCCGCCGCAAAACCAGGCGTCGATGTTGCTGTCGGTGGTGCCGGTCTTGCCCCAGGTGTAGTCGGTGAGGCCGCTGGCCCGGGTGCCGGTTCCGGCGATTACAACGTTGTGCAGCAGCTCGATCGTCTGGTCGGCGACCCCTTGCGAGATCGCCTCATCGGTTACCCGCTGGTTGGTTCCGTCAGCCCCCAATTCGTCGGGCACCGGGTCGCCGTCGCGGGTCACCTTCTCGATCGCGACCGGCCCTTCGCCGTTGCCGCTCGCTGCCATCGTCCCGCTGACCTTCTCGCCGCGGTTGCCGAGGGTCGAGTAGGCGTAGGCCATCTCGAGCGGGGTGTAGCCCTTCGGCGGGGCGCCGAGAATGATCGCCGGGTTCTTCGGGGTGTGGGATGTGATCCCCATCCGCTCGGCGACATCGATCACCTTATCGGTGCCGACATCGAGCCCGAGTTGGACGAAAACCGAGTTGTCGGAGTGGGTGACGGCGTTCGACAAGGTCGTCGTCCCGGCGTAGCTGTCGCCGTAGTTTCGGACCTCGAATACCTCTGACTTCAGCGGTCCCTTGCCGTCGGGGTCGAACGAGAGGTCCTGCGGGGCCGAGGTAAACAGCTCCTCGGGAGTGTGGCCCGCCTCGAGACCGGCGATCAGGGTGAACGGCTTGAAGCTGGAACCAGGCTGGCGGCGCCCGTTGGTCGCCAGGTTGAACTGGTTTGCCGAGTAGTCCTGGCCGCCATACATCGCCCGAACCTCGGCGGTGTCGTTGTCAATCACGACCACCGCGGCGGTTGGACCGCCGACCGGCAGGTAGTTGTTGATCACCTCGACCACCTTCGCCTGCAGATCGAAGTCGAGGCTCGAGGTGATCTTGAGGCCACCACCGAATGCGTCCGATCCGTAGCGATCGGCAACCTGCTGACGTAACCAGGAGGTATCGAACGGGGCGTAGGAGGTGACGCTGCTGGTCGGGGTCTTGATCGCCGATTCGCCGGGCACGCTGATCTTGCTCTCCGAGTCGTAAAGCTCCTGGCTCAGGGTCTGCTGTTCGACCATCTTTTGCATCACCAGGTTGCGCTGGTCGGTCGCGTCGACCGGGTTGGTGACCGGGTCGTAAGCGCTCGGCGAGGAGATCACCGCGGCGAGCAGGGCGGCCTCGTGTGGCGCCAACACGGAGGCGCAAGGGACCAGTACCACCGGCGCGCCGGTGGTCGCGTCGCGGTTGACGCCGCAGCCTGGATGGGCCGTGCCGAAGTAGGTGCGGGCCGCCATCTCGATGCCGTAGGCGCCATGTCCGAAGTAGATGTTGTTGAGGTAGTTGGTGAGGATCAGATCCTTGGTCCACTCGCGCTCGATGTGGTAGGCGAGCGCCGCTTCGCGGAGCTTTTGCAAGACGGTCCGGTTGCCTTGGGCCTCCTCGGCGTTCTTGACGAACTGCTGGGTGATCGTCGACGCTCCCTGACTGGCCCCGCCAGCGATCACGTCCTGGTAAAGCGCCCGGCCGATCCCCATGAAGTCGATCCCGCGGTGCTCGTAAAAGCGCTCGTCCTCGATCGCCACCACCGCCGACTTGAGCAGCGACGAGATATCGCCGGAATCAACGAGGATCCGAGCCTCGTTGCCGGTCAGGGTGGTCAGCGGGGTAACCCCGTCGTCGGCGTAAACGATTGAATTCTCGGCGTTTTTGAAGCGGGCCTCGTCCTCAAGCGCTGGCAGGTCTTGGGCGACCGCCATCATCACGCCCCAGACCCAGGCGGCCAGCGCCAAGAAGGAGAGCCCGAAGACGACGAAGGCGACCCGGAGCTTCCGCATCTTTGGCCGGGTTCGAGGCTTTTCCGGCGCTTTGGTGGCGGGAAGCGGCAGGTGGAAGCGACCGCCACCGCCGAAGCGGGCGGGCAGGCGCCGACGCAGGTTCTCAAGCAAGCGATTCAATCAGGAGCACGATCGGCCCGAGGCCGTCGACCTCGGGGGCGGGAAACCGCTGAAAAGTTTAGCATTCGCTCAAATGACGACCGGCGGGAGTTCAGGCGATCAAGCGGACCGGGTCGGGCCTTCCGCGGAATCAATTGAGCGCGCCGCGCGGTTGGCCCGCGGTTGTGCCGAGGTCCTTCCGGAGGGTTTGCTGGCCCGGCAACTCGACGCCGGGCGGCCGCTGCGGGTCAAGCTCGGGATCGATCCGACCGCGCCGGACATTCACCTCGGGCACGTCGTCGTCCTGACCAAGTTGCGCCAGTTTCAAGACGACGGTCACATCGTCGTCTTGAT
>JAHEXU010000270.1 GCA_023251975.1 bacterium
ACGCGCTCAACTCGGCGAACTCGGACGGCAAGAGCCCAGGCATCTATTGGCCTCCTCGCCAGGACGATGATTCGGAGGCCGATCCGGAGGGATCGATCGTGATCGCAAAGTGCGAGGTGAACTCGGAAGCAGATCGTGCGGCCTCAAGTAGCTCGCTTGGGGACCTGCTCTCGTTCGCGACGATCTCGGCCTCGAGCGGCTTGACACGCATCTCCCAGGCTCGGTCCTTGAGTGCGCGGACATGGCGCACCGCACGTTCTGCTAAGTCGCTGCCCTCCTCCTCCGGGCCGAGAACGGGAGCGACCCAAATCACGGTGTTCTTCGGCACACCGGTCGCGCCGAGTGACAAGCGGATCTCGACGGGCTCCCTAAGCTCGTCGACGCGGTGTGCCACCTGTTGATTCCGCCAGTCCGCGAGCTCGGTGTGACAGGCCTCGGCCGTATCTCCCGGCTCCGCAACCAACTCCGTGATCTGCTGCTGACGCCGCCCGGTGGTCGCCGTCCGCCAGTATGCGATAACGGCCGCGTCCCACAGGGCACGACGGGCGGAGGGATTCGCGGCGATGTCTTCGGTGAGGGAGCGGCCGCGCGACATCATCTCGACGAGAAGCAAGCCGCCCCAGAGCGATGACCAGCCCTCCAACTCGTCCACGAGTGGTCCTTCGACCGGGGCTTCTGGCGTTCGACCGGGGATCCATCAATGATAGACGCGCCATGCGAATGACGTAGGGCGTTCGTTGCGGGTTCACATCGACCAGTGGGAACGGACACTCCACTTGGCCCCGGTGTGGACGCCTGATTTGGCCCCACCTCCGTCGGGTTTCTCGTAACGATAAGTGTTGCCGATTCGCCGGTCGGAAGGGACCGAGCCCGTAGGGCGAAGGCCCTGGAGACCGGCGAATCGGCAACACCGGCCAGGTCGAATCGAATCGCCGAGTGCCCCAGCGCAAAGCGATCTTCACCGCTCGGCTCACCGGCCTCCCGGCCAGCGCTCCGGGCACGGCAGCGCCGCCGCTCGCCGGCTCCCTGCGACTCTTTGCCCCTCGGTGCAATCCGAGAGCGCCGGTCGGCTCGATCACCATCGAGCGGGACCCGCATGGCCTGGCGCCGGTCCCGGAGGCCGCCGAATCGGGCGGCCTCAACCTGCGGCCCCCCGGCCCTCGTCGGCCCCGGTTCCCCGCGCCCGCCCGAGCCCATGCCCCAAGCGCCAGGACTGCGTCCCGGTCTCGATGATGTGGCAGCGATGGGTGATCCGGTCGACCACCGCCTTCGCCAGGCGCGGATCGGTGAAGACCTTGCCCCACTCGGTGAACGGCAGGTTCGTCGTCGTGATCAGCGCCCCGCGCTCGTTGCGCTCGGAGATCACCTGGAAGACCAGCTCAGCCGCTCCTTCGGGCAGGGCGAGGTAGCCGAGCTCATCGATTGCGAGCAGCTCGTAGCGTCGCCAACGCCCGATCGCCCGCGCCAGCTCCTGCGCGGAGCGCGCCTCGATCAGCTCGTTGGCCAGCCCCGCCAGGGTTGTGAAGCGAACCCGCCGCCCCTGGCTGCAGGCCCGTAGCGCTAGCGCCGTCGCCAGATGCGTCTTGCCCGTCCCCGACTCGCCGATCAAGATCACCGACTCATTCCCGTCGATCCAGTGCCCCTCGGCCAGTGAGGCGATCGTCGCCCGGTTGATCTTGGGGTTGTCGGCGAAGCGGAACTCCTCCAATCGCTTGACGACGGGAAAGCGCGCCTCGTGGGTGCGCCTGCGCTCACGGCGCTCGGAGCGATCTGCGAGCTCTGCCTCAAGCAGGGCAGCCAGGTAGGCGAGCGGGGTCTGGCCCTCACGCTCGGTCTCACGCGCGAGTTCGCGAAAGCGCCCCCGCACGCTCGGCAGGTGAAGCTCGCGGGCATGGGCCTCGACCAGCGCCTCCAGCGCCTCGAGCTTCGGGTCGGCGCGGCTCACCGGATCACCTCGCTCTGGCGCCGCGCCCCCTGCTCGGAGCGCTCGGCTGCGCCGAGCAGCTCGGCGGCGAGCTTGCGCGCCTCACAGGGGCGCAGATCGCAGCTCACCTCGGGCCCGCCGCAGGGCAGGCCGGTGCGCTGATCGACGACGCCGGGTCCGTCGGCGAGCGTGATCGTCACCAACTCGAGCTTGCCGCCCCCGATCAAGCCGATCCAGGCGAGAGCTTCGTCCACCCGTGCCTCGAAGCGCATCCGCCCGCTCATCGGGCCGCCTCGGCCGATTCGGAGCTCCTAGCTCGTAGGCGCTCGTAGGCGCCGAGGTCATCCGGCGGCGGGCTGCCGATCTGCGCCAGCTTTGGATCGACCTCGACCTGCGGGGCCGACGGGCGCGGCTCGATTCGCGCCAATAGCGCCACCGCCTTGCCCTCGAAGGATGTTGAACGGCACCCCCGTTCGGCACACGCAGCCCCGCTGACGACGTAGGGCCTCGGCATCGCGGCGGCCCAGACGCGTCAAGCTCCGACGCGTTCCGTAATAAGCGAGGACCCCCCGCGA
>JAHEXU010000006.1:0-895 GCA_023251975.1 bacterium
CAGCGGCGCAGGAGTTGCCCAAGTACTCCGTCGCCCGCCTGCTCGAGTTCGCGGGAACGGGCTGCGAGGTTCCCCAACTCCGCGTGGGCGTCGGCGGGGTTCTCCTCGAACACCTGATCCTCGAGTTCTTCGACGGCGGTTCCGACGTAGAGTCCCGGGTTGAGGCTTCAGTCCTGCGCCTCGATTTCCTCGATCGTCGCCACTTGCAGTGTCCGGCGACGTCGGCGTAGGCGCCGTCAGGGAAGTGCTTGCTAAATAGCCCGTTGGCACCGTCGGTGAACTCGGGCTCGTCGCCGCGATCCATACAACATGCAGAGCCCGATGATGTTGGCCAGGAACTCGAGTTGTTCGTCGGTGAAGTCGCGATGGGCGCGATCGACCTGGTTGTAGATCTCGCGGGCGTCGATGAACTGCACCCGGTCGGCCCGGGGGCCACCGGCCTCCCCGCGGCCGCTCGGGGCCAGCGCCGAGGTGAACATTTGGATCCAGATGTAGTTGCCGTTGTCGGCCTTCGGCAGGCGGGGAAAGCGCTCGTCGGTTAGCTCGGCCTTGGTGATCTTGTCGACGTTGAACGGTGGGTTCGCCCTCACGAAGTCGAACCGACCAATACTCGGGTGCGGGTCCTCGTAGCAGTTGTTGCCCTCTTTGATGTCCTCAAAGAGACCGTGGACCGCCAGGATCCGCGCCCTCCCCGCGATCAGGGCTGGCGAACGTTCGATCGCCGACCTCGAGCGCGCCGGGGTCAGCGTGTCGGCAGATGACCCGGGGCCGCGCCGCCGTCGCCGTCGTAACGACACGCACCAGCGCAGGCGATCTCACTCCCACAACGCCTGCACCGGTAGCGCCGTCAGGCGGTCTCCGAACGGCAGGGTCTGCGCGGCGGCGCAGATCAGGA
>JAHEXU010000006.1:905-30171 GCA_023251975.1 bacterium
CGCGCGGAAGTCGGCGCTGCGCGGCGTCGCGGTCGCCTTGGCCTCGATCGCCACGATCTCGCCCGATGGTCGCTCGAGGATCAGGTCGATCTCGCGTTGCTGTTGATCGCGGTAGTGATGCAGGCGCGCCCGGGGATGCGCCGCGTCGGCGAGCCGCAGAACCTCCATCGCGACGAAGCCCTTGAAGATCTGGCCCGCGATCGGGTCGGTGCTCTGAAGGCGCGCGCGATCGACGCCGAGCATCGAGCTGAGCAGGCCCGAGTCGACGACATGCAACTTGTCGCTTTTGATCAGCCGGCTTCCGAGGTTCTGATGCCACGGCGGAATCCGTCGAACCAGGTACAACTACAGAGACCTCGGACGCGAGGACGCGACGCCGGGCTCGACGATGCCGCGCGGACCGACGCGACCTCGTTCACGCCGCGCGTGAGCGACAAATGCGGAATGTGAGGCGTTCAGATACGGAGTGTCGGCCATGCGAATCAGGAACGAACGGTGGTCGCAAGCGGAATGCACACCGCCGCGATGCAGGCGACCAAGGCACGTCGCCGAAATCGAGACGGGCGCGATCAACCGGCACGGCAAGGACGTGATCCCGGGAGCGGCGGTACTCGCCCCGCCCGAGCCGGGAGTCGTGAGAGGCGAGTCAACGGCCGCGCGGCGGGCGCGGTCAATGGCGCCCGGGCTCGTCGTCCTCCTCGACCGAGGCGTTGGTGGTCAGGTTCGGTGGCGCATTGCAGCCGCGGTCCGCGGGCTCGCGGAGTTCCAGGCGGTACTCACCCCTTCTCCGGCTCGACGCGTCGCGGGTCCTTGGAGGCGCAGGAGTCCGGGAGGAATCGCCGGGCGCCAGGATCACGGTAGGGCCGACAGCCTAGGAATCGGCTGTCGATGCGAGTGAGACGTGATGAGGTTTGACCTATCCGATTTATCGGATAACCTCGGAAGCGGTGGTGAGCATCACTGCGACTGAGGCGGCTCGGGCATTTTCGGATGTCCTCAACCGGGTCGCCGCAGGCGAGGAACTCGAGATAACGCGCAATGGTGCTCCGGTTGCGGTCATCTCCCCTCCAAGAGCCACCATGCTGGCGCCCCGCCGGGCGCGAGAGTTGATCGCTTCGGCGCCAATGCCCGACGCGGAGTTCGCCGACGAACTCCGACGGGCTCGCGCCCAACTTGAACCGCCGCGAGAGCCGTGGGGATCCTGATCGACACCGACCTTCTGGTCGATCTTGAACGCAACCCAGGGTCGGACCTCCTCGAGACGCTGCTCGGCGAGGAAACGGCCGCGATCAGCGTGATCACGCTCAGCGAGCTGCTGCACGGAGTGCCCAGGGCCGACGGCTCGACGCGGCGCCGGCGCCAAGCTTTCGTTGAGCACATCCTGGCCGGGTTCCAGCGATCCCGATCGACGAGTTGGTCGCCAGGGTTCACTCGGGGATTTGGGCGGAGTGTTCCAGTCGGGGAGATGTCGTCGGCGCACACGACCTCTGGATCGCAGCCACCGCGCTCGCGCACGATCTTGGGGTCGCTCGAAACGTTCGCGACTATGGGCGTATCCCGGGACTTCGCGTGGTCTCGAACCTGGGCTGAGTTGTCCTGACCGCGCGCCGTCACCCCCAGCAAGCGCAAATCAGGCAGGATCAGTGACTGTGTGCATTCGAATCGGGGACCAAACCGGTCGCGCTCATATCACTCCGTGACCGGCTCGTCGGCCTCGGCGTCACCGAGCTGGCGGTGGAGGCCACAGGGTCTACGGATTCGCGGCAGCCTTCGCTATCCGCGAAAGCGCTCGGTCCTCGATCCCGGCCCCGCACTGGATCCAAAAGCGACGGCTGGTGTACCCCCGAGGGGGTCCGCCAGGTAGCCGAGGTGATTGAGGTCGAGCCCGCCTACCTCGAGTCCGTCGCGAGCTTCTACGACCTGTTCAAGCTCGAGCCGGTCGGCGAGCAACGGGTCCTTCTCCGCACCAATATCAGCTGCTGGATGCGTGGCGCCGACGATCTGCTCGATGCCTTCTGCGCCGCCGCCGGGTCGACTCCGCCGTGGCCGCCCACGGTGGCGCGACTCCGAGGACGGCGAGCTGGTCGTCAGCGGCTTCGAGTGCCTCGGCGCCTGCGACATCGCCTCGATGGCCTCGGTCGACGCCCGCTACTACGGCCTGCTGGCCGCCGCCGCGGCGATCGTCGCCGCGTTACGCGACGGTTCCGAGGTCCTGCCTGAGAAGGCGCTGGCTCGCTTCGCCCCGCCGCCGGTCGGCCCGACAGCCCAGCTGACCTCCGGCTGGGCAAATCGGGGTAGCGGGGTGGGGCGGGCAGCTCATGCGGCCCGGCTCCTCTGGTTGGCCCGCCTCGTCTGAGACGCGTGCTCAGCGGCAGCGACCGCAGCAGCGCGATCCCCTCGCGCATCGCCACGGCGTAGTTGACGACCTCTTCGATGTCGGTATTCGCTGGCCCGTCGACCGTCTCGGATTCGAGCACCTCGACCATGCCCGGGTTCCCTCGACGGGTCGAGGACAGGGTTTCACGGAGTAGATACGGGATCAACAGCTCGGGGCTGCGGAGCACCCGACCGACACCCGGCGAGCTAGCCGAGCATGGCCTCGGCGTCAGTCAGCCGCCGGACGATCTGAGTCGGCAGCGCGAGTTGGCGAGGAATCGGATGGGGAAGTAGGCGACGAATCGGCCAGCGGTCTGGCCTGGGCGCCTGAACGCTGTCACTCGATAATCCCCAATGTTCATGCGGGGAGGATACCGATGTCCCTAACGATATTCTGGATGCGTGTAAGGGTCAGGCGGCGACCCTTACACGGCCGTCACAGACGCTTCGGCTCGCTCGGGAGTTGCTCGGGAACCCTCTCGACCGCCTCCTCGAGTTCGCGGGACGGGCCGCGAGGTTCGCAACTCCGCGTCGGCGTCGGCGCGTTTCTCCTCGGACATCTCGTCTTCGAACTCCTCGAAGGCGGTGGTGCCGCGGACGGCCGGACTCTATTGCGAGATCACGATCCGCCAGGTTCCCTCCTCGAAGACCAGGTCGACGGTCTGGGGGTTGACCGGACTGCCTTCGCGTTTCAGCTCGATGTCAACCGCGGCGCGATTGCCGCTGGTTCGGACATCGAGCACCTCGATTGCGGGCGGGTCCTGCGGTTCGGTCGTTCCACTGCGCGCCGCCAACAGTTGCGGGCAGGCCGCTCGCGGCTCGGTCCCGAGTCGATCGGCGATCTTCTTGTATGGGTCAAGCGCCTCATTGGCAAGCAGTTCGCAGGTTGTCTCGAAGTCGCGGGCGCTGCCAGCTTTGATGAAGCGAACGACCGCGTCGCCGATCGGGTCGTCGGGCTCGTCGGTCGCGAACGGGCCGCTTCCGCTCACCGCCAAGAGAGTCACCGTCGCGATGATCGCGAGCGGCACGGCGATGCCGATTAGACGGCGGCGGCGATAGTCGGGGGCGGTATTGGCGGGTTGCTGCACGGACCACAGTATTGACGGTGGGGCCGTTAGGCTCGTCGCATGATCGCGATCCGGGCTCGGCGCAGTTGATCGGAGTTGGCCACAAGGGGGCCGATGCGCTTGCCCCGGGAAACACGATCGAGAGCTTTTCCGCCGCCGCGGCGCTCGGGGTCGAGATGATCGAATTCGATGTCCTGTGGCTGCCCGACGGCGATCCCAAGCAGCCGCCGGCCGATCGCTCCGAGATGGTGATTGCCCACGACTACGCCGACGCCGCGCGCCGCACCCCGCTACGCCTCGACGAGGCTCTGGCGGCGCTCGCCAAGCCACCTCTGCAGGCGCTGCAGTTCGACCTCGACATCAAGTTGCCGGGCCGCGAGGAGGAGATCGCGGCGGCCCTGCGCCGCCACGGCCTGCTCGACCGCGCCACCTTCTCCGGCGCCCACCTCGCCACACCGCCCGCCTTTCGGGCCGCCGAGCCGAGCCTGCGCCGCGGCTGGACCTACCCGCACGTCAAGCGCGCCTGGGACCAAAAGCGGTGGGCAAAGTCCGCGGTTTCGCTCACCCTGGCGCTGTCGCGGCGGCGCCTCCCGACGATCGCGCGGCGACGGATTCGCGAGTTCGACTTGTGGGCAATTTGGGTCTTCCACCGGATGATCAGCCCGGCGCTGGTCGCGGCGGTTCACACCGAGGGGGCAAAGCTGTTTGCCTGGACTGTCGACGATCCGGCGCAGATCGAGGCGCTAACGGCGCTCGGCGTCGATGGGATCGTGAGCAACGATCCGCGCCTGTTTGGCGTCGGCTGAGGGCGCCTGAGGGCGGGCACGCCGCGGCGGGGCGCCCCGCCGCGGCAGCGATGGCTATCCTCTTGCGCCCGATGGCTACGAAACGGGAAATACTCAAGGTCTCCGAGCGCGCGGTGTTCGGCTCGCGGGCGACCCGGCGGATGCGGCGCGGCGGCGAGGTGCCCGGCGTTGTCTACAGCGGCGGCGGCGAGGCGCGAGCCTTCCAGGTGAACGGACGTGAGCTGCGCGCATTCTTGGTCAACGGGTCGGCCCTGTTCGATCTTGAGGTCGAGGGGTCGAGCGCCGTTCCGGTCGTCGTCAAGGACCGGCAGCGCCACCCGGTTCGCGGTGAAATCACCCATATCGACTTCTATGAGGTTCGCCTCGACGAGCCAATCCAGGCCGATGTCTCGATCGAATTGCTCGGCGCCGAGGATTCGCCCGGGGCGAAGAACGGCGGTGTCTTCGAGCACGTCACCCGCCAGGTCACGATCACGGCGCTGCCGACCGACATCCCGGAGATTCTCAGCCTCGATGTCTCGACGCTTGAGATCGGCGAGACCGCTTCGCTGGCTACGTTGCCGCTGCCTGACGGGGTTGGCCTGACCGTCGACAATCCCGATGAGATCACGATTGTGACCGTCTCGGCGCCCCGTATTTCGAGCGCCGACGACGCCGAGGCGGAGCAGGGTGCGGCCGACGGCGAGGCCGCCGCCGATGCGGCGGGCGACTCCGCCGGCGACAACCAGGTAGCCGGCGACGAGGGCGAGTAAGCGATGGCGCCTTGGCGCCGTCGCGGCCGCGACTCGCGGAGCGAGGCGGCTGCCCCCCTCGCCCCCCTCGAACTCGGTTTCGCGGCCCCGACTCGGTTTGACAGCGAGCCGGTCCTGATCGTCGGTCTCGGCAATCCCGGCAGTCGTTATGCCAAGACCCGGCACAACGCCGGCTTTGAGGTCGCCACGATCCTCGTCGAGCGGTGGCGGCTCGGCAAGCAAAAGCAGCGTTTTCGCGGTTTGATCAGCGATGGCCACTCCCGCCCGGGCGGCCCTCGGGTGACCCTCCTCTTGCCGCAAACCTTCATGAACGAGTCGGGCCGTTCGGCCGGGCCACTGCGAGGCGAGCTGCGAATCGGCCCCGAGCGGGTGGTCTGTCTGCACGACGAGATCGATCTGCCCTTCGGCGAGGTCCGCGCCAAGCAGGGCGGCGGCGTCGCCGGGCACAACGGCCTGAAGAGCCTGAAACGAGAGTTCGCGAGCGGGGATTTCTGGCGGCTTCGAGTCGGCGTCGGTCGCCCCGCATCGAGCGATCCCGAGATCGTCTCCGCTTGGGTGCTGGGACGCTTCGCCGAGCCGCCTAACGATGTCCTTGAGCTGTTTGAGCGCGCCGCCGACGAGGCCGAGCGCCTGGTCGAGCGGGTGGCGGGGTCCGAAACCAATCCGGAGGAGCAGTGAGCCGATGGGCTTGATCGAATACAGCAGCGACCCGTTGCAGACCAACTCCGAGCGGGTCGGGCTGTTGCGCTTGAATCGACCCGAGGCGCGAAACGCGATCAACATCGAGATGCTCGAGGCGATGCTGGAGCGGCTGGGGGCGGCCGCCGACGATCAGGAGGTTCGGGTCGTCGTGATCAGCTCGACCGACCAGATGGGCCTGTCGGCGGGCGCCGATCTAGGCGAGCAGCTTGACGCGGCGGGGCGGGTTCGCAAAATGGAGCTGTTTGCCGAGCTTTACGACCTGATCGTCGCCTTCCCGAAGCCGACGATCGCGGTTTGCCACGGCGCCTGCGTTGGTGGCGGCGCCGAGATTGCGGTCGCCTGTGACCTCCGGATCGCGGGGTCGAATATGCGGTTGCGCTTCCCCGGGGGAGCGCTCGGGGTCCCGGTGGGCCCGGCTCGGCTGGTCAGTCTGTGCGGCCTCTCGGTTGCCAAGTATCTGCTTTTGACCGGTAAGGAGGTCGCAGCGGACGAGGCTTATCGGTGGGGCTTGGTCCACAAACTGGTGCCCGCGGCGCGGACCGAGGAGGCGGCGCTGCAGCTCGCCGCGCAGGTTGCCGAGCACCCACCAAAGGCGCTTGCCCAGCTCAAGTCGATGCTGCACGAGTGGGACGATGTGGTCGGTCGCTCGGCCGCCGAAGGGCGCGGCCAGATCGAATGGCAGCGCAGCGGTCCCGGACTCGGCTACCGGGACTGAGCGAGAGCGGCTAGTCCGGTGGCATTGCGTCCTTTGCTCGGCCGTCTCGCGGCCGACGCCGACTTCAGCGCGCTCGACGCGGCGATCGCGGCACGGCTCGACGGGGTTGCCCCGACGCCGCGGGTCGGCGCCTCGCAGGGGTTCTCGCCCTACCTGCTGGCGGCGCTGGCCGACGCCGGGTCGGCGCTGGCCGATCGACCGGTCTTGCTGGTTGTCCCCGACGATCGCGCCGCCCGGGCGCTGGCGGGCGAACTCGATGGCTACCTGCGACCGCGCCGGGTCCGGATCTATCCCTCGCGGGGCACCGGATACGAGTCCCAGGTGGCCGCGCCGCCGCACCTGGTCGGGCTGCGGATCGCCGCGCTCGATGCGCTCAGTGCCGCCGAGCGATCGGGCGGCCGCGATCCGGGCGATCCGCCGATCGTGGTCGCCGGGGCGATCGCGCTCGCCGAGCGAGTCCCCGAGGCGAGCCTGCGGCCCGGTGCGATCACCGTCCATCGTGGCGAGGAGGTCTCGCTTGACGACCTTGCCGAGCTCCTGGTCGAGTGCGCTTACGAACGGACCGACCAGGTCGATGCGCGCGGTCAGTTTGCGCTCCGCGGCGGCATTCTCGACGTTTTCGGAGCGACCGAGGATCACCCGGCGCGGCTTGAGCTGTTCGGCGACGAGGTTGAGTCGATCCGTTGGTTTTCGACCTACACCCAGCGCTCGCTCGGCGAGACGGAGTTGCTGGAGCTGGAGCCAGCTGCCGAGCTCGACAGCGATCACCTGGCCGACCCGCCATTTGATCGCTTTGCCGACTTCCTCGATCTGATCGACCCGGCGACCGCGGTGATCACGGTCGGTCAGGGCGAGATACCGAGCGCTCTCGCCGACCACTGGACCGATGTGACGGCGACGATCGAGCCGACCAGGGCGCGCCGCATCTACGCCGACGTTGAGGCCCCGCTGGCGGACCGGGTCTGCGCCTCCTTCGGGGGGCTGGAGCTCAGCGCGGCCGAGGCTGACCCGCAGCAGCTCGACCTCGACCCCAACCCCGCCGCGAGCTTTCGGTTTCGTGCCGCGATCCCGGCCTCACCGGCGCGGAACCTTATCGAGGCAGAAGCTGAGCTGGAAAAGCAGGTCCGATCGGGGTACCTGACCGTCGTTGTCTTCGAACACTCCGGCGAGGCGCAACGCGCCGCCTACACCTTGGATCGGCTCTCGGCGACCCTGCTCGGCGATCGGCTCGAGCTACCGCCGCGGGTAGATCTCGGTGGTAGCCAGGGCGCGGCCGGCGGGCTCCTGTTCGCCGATTCCTCCGCCGCCGCGCTGATCGACGGCTTTGTCGCCCCGTCGCTCCGACTCTCGGTGATCCCGATTCGCCGACTGGTCCACCGTCGACGCGCCGCCGCTGCCCAAACCACCGGCCGCGGCACCCTGAGCGGCTTCGCCGACCTCAGCGTCGGCGATTTCGTCGTCCACTGCGACCACGGGATCGCCCGCTTCGAGGGCTTCGAAACCCGCGCCATTGGCGGGGTTGTCCGCGACTACCTAAAGCTCGCCTACAAGGGCGATGATCGGGTCTTTTCGCCAGCCGATCAGATGGACAAGATCAGCCGCTACGTCGGATCGGGTGGGATCGAGCCGGCCCTGTCGGCGCTCGGCGGCAAGCGCTGGGCGGTCCTGACCATGAAGGCGCGCCGCGCCGCCCGTGAGATGGCGGGCGAGCTGATCAACCTTTACGCCGAACGTCGATCGCGCCGAGGTCACGCCTTCCCGCCTGATGGCGAGTGGCAGATGCGGCTCGAGGCGGACTTCCCGTATCGCGAAACCGCCGACCAGATCGACGCGATCGAGGCGGTCAAGGCGGATATGGAGTCGGAGCGGCCGATGGATCGTCTGATCTGCGGCGATGTCGGCTACGGCAAGACCGAAGTGGCGCTGCGGGCTGCCGCGAAATGCGCCGCCGACGCCAAGCAGGTGATGGTGCTGGCGCCAACGACGATCCTGGCTCGGCAGCACCTCGGCACCTTCCGCGAACGGATGCGCGACTTCCCGTATCAGATCGAGATGGTGTCGCGGCTGCGCTCGGCGGCCGAGAACAAGGCGACTTTGGAGCGGTTTGCCGACGGCAAGGTCGACATCGTGATCGGCACCCACCGCCTGCTCTCGCGCGATGTTCGGGCGAAGGAGCTCGGCCTTTTGATCCTCGATGAGGAGCAGCGATTCGGGGTCAAGCAGAAGGAACTTCTGCGCCATTTCAAGCTCAAGGTCGATGTCCTGACGCTGTCGGCAACGCCGATCCCTCGGACCCTGCAGATGAGCCTGGCCGGACTTCGCGACATCTCGGTGATCGAGACACCGCCGGAAGGTCGGCGCCCGGTCCGGACCTTCGTCGGGCCCTACGACGCCGAGTTGGTGAAGCGGTCAATCGAGCGCGAACTCGATCGTGGCGGGCAGGCCTTCTACCTCCACAACCGGGTCGCGACCCTGGACGAGGAGGCCGATCGGATCCGGGCACTGGTGCCGCGGGCGCGGGTCATCGAGGCCCACGGTCGGCTTGAGGAGGGCGAGTTGGAGTCGCGGATGCTGCGCTTTTTGCGCGGCGATGCCGATGTCTTGGTCGCGACCACGATCATTGAGTCGGGGCTCGACATCCCGAACGCCAACACGCTGATCGTCGAGCGGGCCGACACGCTCGGGCTCGCCCAGGCCTACCAAATCCGAGGTCGGGTCGGGCGATCGCGGGAACGCGCCTTCGCTTACATGCTGTATCCGTCCGAGCAGGCGCTGAGCCCCGAGGCGGGAGCGCGGCTCGCGACGCTGGCCGACCACACCGAACTCGGCTCCGGCTTTGCGATCGCGATGCGAGATCTTGAGCTGCGAGGGGCGGGCGACCTGCTTGGGGCCGAACAGTCGGGGCACGTCGCGGCGATCGGGTTCGAACTCTACGTAGAGATGCTTGAACAGGCGGTTGAGGCGATGCAGCGCGAGGGCGGTGACGCCGACGCCGAGCCACCGGCCGAGGGCGAGGTCCGGATCGAACTCGGCGTCGACGCCTACGTGCTGGGCGACTACGTCCCCTTCGAGGCCGCCAAAATCGACATCCACCGTCGGATCGCCGGGGCGCGTGACGCGACCGCGCTGCGCGAGCTGCGGGCCGAGCTGCGCGATCGCTTCGGACCCGAGCCGGAGCCGATCACGAACCTTCTCACCCTGCAATCCACCCGGATCATCCTGCGCGGCGAGGGTGTCTGCCGGCTCGAGCAGCGCGGAGCCTTCCTCTCGGTCGGACCGATCGACCTCGACTCCGAACGGGTCGCCGCGATTCGCGAAGCGATTCCCGAGGTGATCTACGCAGCCGCCGAGAAGACCCTGAAGGTGCGGGTCGAGCACGACATCGCCGTCCGCCTCGCCGCCGCAGTCGCGATCACCGAGGCCCTCGCCAAATCGAGATCCGCGCAAGCAGTCCGCTAGCAGTCGGTCGGCGCCGCCAGCCACGACTGCATCGTCCGCGGGCAATCACCACCCCTCCCCACCCGCCACCCGTCGCCACCGCCGTCGGTCCCCACCCGCCTCTCGTCCCCGCCGCTGATCCCCCCGGCCCGGACCGCCATCACGCGCGAATTCCGCCGTTGTGGCGCATCTCGACACGAACGTCGTTGTTTGTCCGGCGAATTTCACGCCTTCCACGTTCCTCGCGCCGCCTGCGCCGCCGGCGCCGCTGCGCCGACGGCGGTCGCGGGGGTGGTGGCGCCGCCCGCCTTGCTCCGCCCGCCCCGCCTGTTTTGAGTGGTGCTACCGCGGGGGAGGGCGAGTCGGGTCACTATGTTGCTTGCCTCGTGAGCCCAGATCTGTCCCGATCCGAGTCCCTGGTCGCCGACAACCGGGATCGCCTCGTGTTTGCCCTGCTCGGCGGCGCCATTCTCGTGGCGCTTGCCCTCTACCTGATCGCCAACGACTCTGGCTCGCCCTCCCGGCTGGCGATCCCCGACGGCGATTAGACCGCGCCCGCCGCCGCGGCTTGAGGTAGCGAGCGCAACTACAGCGCGACCCCCCTGCAGGTTTGGGTGGCCTCGCTGATCCGCCCGCAACCACGGCTCCCGACGGCGCGACATCACCGGACTCGCCCCACCGACCTCGCCCGGCCCGCCCTGATTGGCGCTACCGGGTAGGGCGGGCGGGCCGGGTCGCTATGCTGCTCGTCTCGTGAGTCCAGATACGCGCCCATTCAAGTCCTCGACCCCGAACTCCCCCGACAAGGCACGCCTCGTGATTGGCCTGCTTGGCGGGGCGCTTTTCGTGGTGTTTGCCCTCTATTTGATCGTCGGCGATCCCGGTTCGCCGCAGGTCCCCGACGGCGATGTCGCCTTGATCGACGGGATCGAGAACGGTGACATCACCCAGGAGAGCATCAACACCCTGATCGACCACGCCCTGGCTGGCCAGCAGGGCGAACCACCGAAGCCGGACAGCATCGAGTACAAGGGTCTTGAGCTGCAGGCGATTAACGTCTTGATTCAGCGGCGCTGGACCGCTGCCGAGTTTTCCGAGCGCGGCCTCGAGGTCACTCCGGAGGAGGTCGCGGCCGAACTGAAGACGACGATCGACCAGGTCGGCCAAGACAAGTTCGACAAACAGGTCGCGGCGGCCGGACTGACCGACCAGGAGGTACGCGATGAGGTGCGGAACGGCTTGATCGAGAGCAAGCTCGGTGAGGATCAACAGACGGCCGCTGAGGTCACCGACGCCGAAGTCGAGCAGGCTTACGAGGCGAACATCGACGCTTTCACCGAGCCCGCTAACCGCGAGGTTCGAGTCATCCTCAACAGCCGCCAGGACCAGGTAAACAAGGCGCTGAAGCTTTTGCGAGCCGACGATTCCGACAAAAACTGGAAGACCGTCGCCGCCAAGTACTCGCAGGACGAGGTGACGAAGGGAAGCGGCGGCCTTTTGACCGAACCGATCGCCGAGACCGGTTCGTCGCTTGGCGAGGATTTTGACGCCGCCGTTTTCGCCGCTTCCGAGGGCGACATCATCGGGCCGGTCAAGACCGAGCGCGGTTACTGGGGGATCGAGGTGATCGCGGTCAACGAGGAGAAGGTCCCGGAACTCGACGACGCCCTGCGCCAGTCGATCAGCACCAGTCTGGCGCCGGCAAAGCAGCAGCTTGTGGTCGGGCGCGAGCAGGCGGCATTGAGCGCCAAATGGCTTGCCCGCACGACCTGCTCCGATCACGTCTACGACCTGATTGCGGCCTATGTCGACGCGGCGGCCAAGCAGGCCGACGCGGAGGGTGTGCCAAACCAGGTAACGGAGGCGTTCCCGAGCTGCCCCGCCGACCCGGTCGATCGGATCGACGAGGAGGCTCTGGTCAGTGATGCCGAGACGGCCGCCGAGGCTTCCGGTGGCGAGCCCAACTACAGCGAGATCTCGCCGCAGGTTCAGGTGCCGTCGCCAATCGCGCCCGGAACCGCGGCGCCGGAGCTTCTTGCCCAGTCGGCAATTTACGGTCCGGTCCGTCCGAAGCGAGTCGGCGATCCCTGCCAAGACGTTGACGAGGATGGGGTGTTGTTGACCGAACAGGATCCCTGCGGTCCCGATCCGAAGCCGGGTGATGTGCCTGCCACGACGACCCCTCCGCTCGGGCTCGGCGGCTGAGCGCGAGGGACGACCCTCCGGGTGAGCGCGGCGGAGCGCTCTGAGGCCGCGCTTCGCGCCCTTGGGCAGCTCGACGAGATCACCCGTCGGCTGCGTCGCGAGTGCCCCTGGGATCGTGAGCAGGACGAGCGTTCGATCGTTCCGCATACCGTCGAGGAGGCCTACGAGCTGGCCGACGCCGCCGATTCCGGCGACGACGAGAAGCTGATCGACGAGCTCGGCGATGTCCTCTTCCAGGTCCAGTTTCTCGCCCTCTTGCTCGAGGAGCGAGGCGCCGGGAGCCTCGAGGTCGTGGTCGAAGGATTGGTCGCAAAGCTGATTCGCCGCCACCCGCACGTCTTTGCCGAAGCTGAGACGCCTGAAAACACCGCCGTCAATACCGCCGAGGTCCTGGCGAGGTGGGATCGGATCAAGCGCGAACAGGAGGGGCGGGTTCGGGATGGGCCGTTCTCCGATGTCCCGGAGAACCTGCCGGGGCTGCTGTATGCGCGGAAGCTGTTGCGTCGCGCCGGTTCGGCCGGATTGCCCGGTCCCTTCGAAACGCCGGATGCGGCCTTAATCGCGGCGCGCCGCCGACTCGATTCGCTGCAAGGGCTGGTTGCGGCCGGGGCGAGTGGCGCGCCGGGCTCCGAACCGAGGGCTCGGCAGGCCGTCGCGGCAGAACTCGGCGAGCTGTTGTTGGCGGTGACCGATGCCGCCCGCAGTCTCAAGTGCGACCCCGAGTTGGCGGTGCGGGCTGCAGCAAATCGAATCGCCGGACGATAAGGGGGCGATGCCGCCCCGAGCGATCAAGTTCGCGATCTTCCGAACGCTGCGGTTGAGCGCCGGCCTGGTGCTCGTCGCGATGGCTGGATGCGGCGGTGCCGCTCCGATTCCGCGTTTGCCGAAGCCGCCCCGATTGCACGGCAACCAGGTCGCGGTGGTCGACGGCGCTGGCGGCGGCCCGATCACCTTGCGGCAGCTCGACGCGGCGGTTCACAAGACCTACCGGCTGGCGCGGGAACCGATCCCCGGAGTCTTCAGCGCCAGTTATCGGACGACCGAGCGGGCGGTGATCAAGGACCTGTTGGCGAAGCGATGGCGGCACGCCGAGCTGGTCGACTCAGGCAGCTCGTTGTCGCCGCTTCAGCTTGCTTTGAAGTGGGCGCACCGCAGCTTTTGCCTGCGAGATCTGGTCGTCGAGGGGGCCTGCTTCCCGACCACCCGTCTCGCGATTGAGGAGCCCGCCGAACCCTCTCCGCAGACCCCCGCCGACAACCGCGGCCCGGGCTCGCGCCAGCCCGAGCGCCGCGATCCGGGGAGGTCGCCGCGAACCGGCGGACCCGTCCCCTCGCGCGAGCGGCGCGACCTGCCAACGACCGATTGATCGCAACCCCCGAGCCCACTCGCCCGCAACGATCGGGCGCCACCGAGCTGTCAGACTCTCGCGCTCTATGCCGCAGATTGAATCCCTCATCGCCCGCCAGATCCTCGACTCGCGAGGCAACCCAACCGTCGAGGTTGACCTGACCTTGGCCGGCGGCGCCTTCGGTCGCGCCGCCGTCCCTTCCGGCGCCTCGACCGGCGAATTTGAAGCGACCGAGCTGCGCGACGGCGGCTCGGCCTGGCTCGGCCGCGGCGTTTTGGGTGCGGTCGCCAACGTCAACACCGAGATCGCCGCAGCCGTGGTCGGCTACGACGCCGCCGACCAGGTCGGCCTCGACAAGCTGCTGTGCGAGCTCGACGGCACCGCCAACAAGTCGCGGCTCGGCGCCAATGCGATCCTCGGCGTTTCCCTCGCCGCCGCCCGAGCCGCCGCCGCGGCCGCCGCGCAGCCCCTTTATCGCTACGCCGCCGGGTTGTATGACGGCGCTGAGCCGTCGCTTTTGCCGGTCCCGATGATGAATCTCCTCAACGGCGGATCGCACGCCGACAACTCGGTCGATTTCCAGGAGTTCATGGTGATGCCGGCCGGTGCCGCAAGCTTTTCGGAGGCGTTGCGGATCGGGACCGAGGTGTTCCACGCCCTGAAGGCCCATCTGCTTGCCCAGGGTCTCGCAACGGCGGTCGGAGATGAGGGTGGTTTCGCCCCCGACCTGGCCTCGAATGAGGCCGCCCTGCAGGTCCTGATCGCCGGGATCGAGGCCGCCGGGTACCGCCCCGGGATTGATGTCTTCATCGCCCTGGACCCGGCGACCAGCGAGGTCTTCTGCGACGGCGAGTACGTGCTCAAGCACGAGGGCCGCAGCCTCGACGCGGGGGCTATGGCCGCCTACTGGGCCGACAAGGTCGACCGCTACCCGATCGTCTCGATCGAGGACGGGATGGATGAGGAGGATTGGGACGGCTGGAAGGCGCTGACCGACGCGCTCGGCGGTCGTTGTCAGCTCGTCGGCGACGATCTGTTCGTGACCAATCCGGATCGCCTGCGACGCGGCATCGACGCCGGGGTCGCCAACTCGATCTTGGTCAAGGTCAACCAGATCGGCACCCTCAGCGAAACCTTTGAGGCGGTTCGGATCGCCCGCGCCGCCGGCTACACGGCGGTGATGTCGCACCGCTCCGGCGAGACCGAGGACACGACGATCGCCGACCTTGCCGTCGCCACCGGCTGCGGCCAGATCAAGACCGGCGCCCCGTCGCGATCCGATCGGGTCGCCAAGTACAACCAGCTTCTGCGGATCGAGTCCGAACTCGGCGAAGCGGCTCGGTTCGACGGCTCGGCGGCGCTTCGATCTCGCGGCCGGTAGTCGCCGGGGCGGCGCGCAAACTCCGTTGCAGGGCCGCCTCGGTTGCAGGCCGGTCGGAGTAGGGGTCGAACTCCGCCATTGTGAACGCACGCGCAACATCCTCCAGCGGCTACCGGATGCGACCGGCGCCGCGCCGTCGGGTCGGCGGCGCCCCGCAGTCGCGGATTCGCTGGGATCGCGCCGGTCGGATTGCCCTCGTCTTGGCGCTGGCGTTTGTCGCCCTCTCCTACGTCCACCCGATGCTGAACCTGCTCGACGGGTGGAAGGAGGCGCGCAGCCAATCGAGTCGCTTACAGCGCCTCGAAGCCGAAAACGTCGAATTGAGCGCTCACGCCAAGTCGCTGAAGGATTCCGAAGGGGTGCGTCGCGCCGCCCGCGCCGCCGGGCTTATCGCCCCCGGCGAGCGCCCATACGTAATTCACGGTCTCGCCGCCGAGTAGCCCGCGGGCGCTCGGGTCTCGATCCGGCGCTGGATCGGGTCCGCCCGGCGGCGGCTATCCGGTCTCATATCAGAGCCGCCGCAGAGCCGCCGCCGCTGGCTCTTCGGGACCTCTGCCGGCCCTCGACCTGAAGCGAGCGTGCTCCCCGATACCGAGCCGGCGATGGCGCCCGGCGCTGCGGAGCAGGCGCGTCGCGAAGCGATACCGGGACCGTCGGCGGACAGGTAGTAGTCGGATTCCAGGTCCTGAAGAACCGAGACGACGCGGGTCCGCTCGAGCGGCGCGTGGTCGCCGGAAAGATCGAGTTCGCGCGCCAGCTGGTCCAGGTCAAGCCCGTCCGTCGCGACGGCGACGGCGTCCATGACGGTGTCGGCGAGCCGCGCCGTGCTCCCCATACATCACGCCCACCTGGTTGATGTACTTCTTCATCGACCATGGATCGTCTCTCACGCACCGTCGCTGCGACCATCCGGTCGACATCGGAGACCGAGAGGCCGGGGCCGGGCGCGGGGTCCAGTCGCATCCGATCGGCGGTCCCCTGGCCGTAGTACGGGTACCCCTCGGCAGCACGGCTGATCGCCGCCGCGACTTGCTCGAGATCGGTGGGATCGCCGAGGCGGCGGGCTCCCAGCGGGTTCGTATCACTGACGGATCTTTGCGCCGGTCCCGAGGTTGGTGCAGGCTCCCCTGGTCGCGTTTTGTATGGTTGAACAGGCGCGTTCTGTATGGTTGCGGTCCGGATGATGTTGCAGCGAGCGATTGCCGAGCGATACCGGGAGACCGTCGAGTCACGGCGCGTCACCATCGTCAACGGCCCGCGGCAGGCGGGAAAGACTACCTTGATCACGGCGCTAGCCGCTGGTTCGGCGGTCGAGCGCCTCGATGACCCCGCGACGCTGGAAGCGGCCCGTCGCGATCCGATCGGCTTCGTTTCCGGCGCCGGGCGCCCTCTGATCATCGATGAGATCCAGCTCGGTGGAGAGGATCTGATCCGCGCCATCAAGCTGGCGGTCGACCGTGATCGCACCCCGGGACAGTTCGTCCTGGCCGGCTCAGCCAACTTCCTGACCATCCCGACTATCTCGGAGTCGCTTGCGGGCCGCGCCGGTTTCATCGATCTGTGGCCGTTCTCCCAGGGCGAGCTCGCCGGTCGCAGCGACGGCTTTGTCGACGCGGTCCTCGACTGCGACGGTGACCTGGCGATGCTCGAGCTCGCGCCTGTTTCCCAATCCGAGTTGTTCGAGCGTCTTTGCGCCGGGGGGTTTCCGGAGGTGCAGCGCCTGCCACGATCCCAGCGTGGTCCCTGGTTCCGTGACTACGTCCGCACGGTGATCGAGCGTGATGTCGTCGAGATCTCCGGGCTGCGCAAGGCCGACGAGTTGCGCCAGCTCCTGCGGCTGCTCGCGGCACGCACCGGTGAAGAGCTCGTGATGAGCCATGTCGTCGAGGATTCGGCCCTGGAGCGACAGGCCGTGTACGCCCACCGGGCGTGGCTCGAGGCGGTATTTCTCGTTTCGGTGCTCCCGGCCTGGTCACGGAACCTGACCTCCCGGGTCAAGCGAAGGCCAAAGCTGGTCGTCGCCGATCCGGGCCTGGCCGCATGGCTGCTGGGCAAAAGCCCGGAGTCGCTGTCTGATCACACCGATCGCTCCCGCGGGCAGCTCGTCGAAACGTTCGTCGTCGGCGAGATCCGCCGACAGCTCGGGTGGGGCCGCCACGAGGCAGCGATCTATCACTGGCGCGATCGAGACGGACGTGAGGTCGACCTTGTCGTCGAGGCAGCCGACGGACGGGTTGTGGCGATCGAGGTGAAGGCGGGCTCGACCCCACGCCCGGAATGGTTCAGAGGGCTGAGCTTGATGCGCGACGCGCTGGGCGATCAACTCGTCGCGGGCATCGCCCTTTACCCGGGCGATCGCTCCCGCCGGTTCGCCGAGCGCCTCGTCGCGCTCCCGATCAGCGCGCTTTGGGAGCTGTAGTCGACGCTGAAATGGCGGATGGCCGGATCCGCGATCAGCAGCGGTGGCTTCGGGAGCCTTAAGGGCTCCCGAAAGAATAACTGCGCCTTTACGCGGCCGATCAGCGTCGCGGATGCTGCACCGCAAACAGATCATTCTTGAGGTCGACGCGACGCTGTTGGCGGCGCACTCCGACAAAGAACACGCGGCCGGGACGTTCAAGAACACCTTCGGCTACCACCCGCTGCTTCGCTACCTCGGAAAGGAAGCGCTGGGAGCAAAGCTTCGGCCCGGCAACGCCGGCTCAAACACCGGCGCCGATCACATCACCGTCCTCGACCAAGCGCTCGAGCAGCTTGACCCAAAAGCGCTTGCCGGTCCGGCGGGTCGGCGATGCCGATCGCAAGGCCGTCGCGAGGCAAGTTCTTGGCCCGCATCGACGGCGCCGGGGCCAGTCACGAGGTGACTCAATACCTGCGCGAGGCGGGAATTCGCTTCTCGGTCGGATTTGCCCTCACCGAGCCGGTTCGAACCGCGATCACCGAAGTCCCCAAAGTGGTGTGGATAAAGGCGGTCCGCCCCGACGGTAAGAAGCGAAAGAACTTTCGGGTTGTCGAGATCACCGACCGGGTCAACCTCTCCAACTGGCCCAAGAACTCTCGCGTAATCGCGCGGCGCATCAAGCTGAAAGTCGGCGAGCAGCAGTCGTTTGCCGACCAAGACGGCTACCGCTCCGCCGTCTTTTTGACCGACTGCAAGGGCGGGGTCTCGACGCTCGATCTGACCCATCGCGGCCATCCTGGTGTCGAGGATTCGATCCGCCAGGGCAAGGACTGTGGGCTACTCAACCTACCCTCGAACAGCTTCGCGCGAAATGAGGTTTGGCTGTGGCTGGTCGGGCTGGCGCAGGATTTGTTCGCTTGGTCTCAGGTGATCTGCCTCGAAGGCGACGCTCAGAAGTGGGAGCTGAAGCGGTCGCTCTACCGGCTCTTTCACCAGTCGGGCCGGATCGCCCGGCACGCTCGGCACACGACCCTGCGGCTGTCGCGGGATTGGCCTTGGGCGACCGAACTCGAAGCTGCGTTCGCGCCGATGCAGGCGTTGGCACCGCCGGCGCTCGCCTGACGCCCGCCGGCGTCCACTGCAACGGCTGAACGCGGACACCTCGGCGTCAGCCTGCTCCCGAACGGGCTGTTTGGCGAGGGAGTCGTCAGATGGGCGCCGGGACGGAGCGTTCGGAGGTTCGAAATGGCGATCGTGGCTGTGATCGCGGCGAAATTGTCGCCTCGACGCCGTGAAAGGACCGAGTCGGAGCCTTATTTGTTGGGGCGGGGGGCCGGAACAGCGGCGCTATCGCGGGCTTGCGGCGGTGCCAAGCTCGCGACGGTAATCGGCCGCGTAAAGCCGCGGTTATTCTTGCGCGAGCCCTTAGCCACCCGGCGGGGCGCCCGATCCAGCGATGACCACCCCAGCCAGCACCGACACAGAAAGCGCGGCCTCGCGGGCACGGCGGGTCGGCGAAGGCGTGCCCGCGCCGCTGGTCTTCGTCGGCGGGAGCGGGCGCAGCGGCACCCATGTGGTCGCTCGCCTGCTGGGGCATCACTCGCGCTACCTCAACGTTTCCAACGAGGTCCGCTTTCACGCCGCAGCGGGCGGTTTTCCCGACCTGCTATCCGGCACGGTCGATCTCGATCAGTTCTTGCGATCGCTGAGAAAGCGTTGGTGGCGCGACTTTGAGCCGGTCCGGATGAGTTTTCGAGGTCTGCACCGCCACATCTCGCGGGAGCGCTTCGAGATCGCCGTCGAGCGCTTCCGCTCGTCGTTTGCGACCGATCGCGAGGGCGCCTGTCGCGAGCTCTTCTTTGAGCTTTTGTGGCCGCTCGCCGAGCAGGCCAAAAAGCCGGGGCTGATCGAAATGAGCTGTGACACAATCGCCGCCGCACCGACCCTGATCGAGCTTTTCCCCGAGGCGAAGTTCGTCCACTGCGTCCGCGACGGGCGCGACGCGGCGGCCTCGCGATCCTCGCAGGGTGGGCGCTTGATCGGGCCTCGCAACCTGCTCGAAGGGATCGACTGGTGGGACGGGCGAATGCGTGAGATGAATCGGGGCGCGCGCCCGATCGCGAGCGATCGGATCATGGTGGTCAGCCTCGACGAATTGGTCGCGCTGAGCCGGAAGCGAACCCTGCGCCGGCTGATGCGATTCCTCAAACTTGAGAGCGAGCCCGGCCTCACCGCCTTCTTTCACCGCCGCATGAACAGCGACAACGCCCACCGCGAACGGTGGCGCGGCGGCCTCGACGAGGCGACGCAGGCCGCGGTCGATGCCCGATACCGCGAGGTGCTCGAGCGCCTCGAAGCCGACAACATCCAGGGCTGGCGCGCGCTCTGCCGGGTCCAACAGGAGCTCGACAAAGGACTCGGTCGATGAACCCGGACGACTCGACGATCACCCGAAAGCGACCGCTGCTGTTCATCGGTGGCACCGGTCGCAGCGGCACTCATGTTCTGTCGGCGTTGCTCGAGAATCACTCGCGCTACGCCCGGGTCCCGATCGAGGCTCGCTTCCACGTCAATCCGGTCGGATTCCCCGACCTCCTGGCGGGTGAGGCGACGCCGCGGCAGTTCGTTTACAAGCTGCAGAAGTTCTGGTGGCGGCGGATTCGCGCCGGCGAGGTGGCGCCGGTGATCGCGCAGCGCCTCGCGATGGGTCGCAAGGTGCGGGGGCTGCACAAGGTGATGAGCCGCGAGCAGTTTGACCGCGCCGTGGCTCGGTTTGAGGCGTCGCACGGTGACGGCCTCGAAGCTGCCTGCCGCGAGCTCTACTACGACCTGCTGTGGCCGATCGCGATCGAGGCCGGAAAGCCGGAACTGATCGAGATGAGCTGTTTTACGATCGCTGCGGGCCCGACCCTGAACCGGATCTTTCCCGACGCCAAGCTGATCCACATCGTCCGCGACGGTCGCGATGCCGGATCGTCGAAGGTCGCAAAGCGCCAAAAGCGCGATCACCCCAAAGACGGCTGGGAGGGGGTGCGCTGGTGGGAAGGCCGCCTGCGCAAGATCGAGTCGGGGGTACGCGAAACCCGACCCGAGTCGCTGCACGTGGTCAGCCTCGACGAGTTGGTCGCGGGGCGCCGCGAGGCCAGCTACCAGGGGGTGCTGCGCTTCCTCGAGATCGCCGACGAGCCGGCGATGCGCAACTATTTCGAGTCTGAGATGAACGCGGGCGCCGCCCACAAGGAGCGCTGGCGTAGCGGGCTCACCGAGGGCCAGCAGGCGTCGCTCGAGGCGACCTACGTCGAGACGCTGGGGCGGCTTGAGGCCGAGGGCTTTCACTGCGCCTCGATTCTGCGCGGCGCCTACGAGCACCGCCCGGCGTGAGCGCCGCGGCGCCGGAGCGGCCGATCGTCTTCGTCGCCGGGACCGGCCGCAGCGGAACCCACGCCGTCGGCGCCCTGATCGGGGCCCACCCCGACTACGGATTCATCCCGGTGGAGGCGCGCTTTCATTGCAACCGGCTCGGCCTCGCCGACCTGCTGGGCGGCGAGGCGGGCCTGCCCGAGTTCGTCGCCAAGCTGCGCGGCTACTGGTGGCACCGAGTGCGGACCGACGGGCTGCCGCGCGGCCTTTACAACCTGCTTGGCGAGGCCGGTTTCGAGGCGGCGCTGGGGCGCTTTGAGGCGGCGTGGCCCGACGACCACGAGGCGGCGGCGCGGGTGCTCTTTACCGATCTGCTGGGGCCGACCGCGGTACGCCTCGGCAAGCCCGGATTGGTCGAGATGTCGAGCCACAACCTGCGGGCCGCCCCGGTCCTGGGGCGCCTGTTCGCGACGGCTCGGTTCGTCCACAGCGTCCGCGACGGCCGCGACGCGGCCGACTCGGTGACCGCCAAGACGTGGGGGCCAAACGGCCTCGGACGGGCACTTGATTGGTGGGCGGATCGGCTCCGCGCCCTCGATGCCGGTGCCCGGGGGCTCGACCCGCAGCGACTCCATGTCGTCGTCTTGGACCAGCTTGTCGCGCTCGATCGCGAGGTTGAGCTGGGTCGGCTGGCGGGCTTCCTCGGCGACCTTGAGCCGGCAGCGCCGATGGCCGAGTGGTTCGAGCGTGAGATGGACCCGGAGCGCCTTCACCGGGGTCGCTGGCGGCACGAGCTGCGCGGCGGCAAGCTGGGGCGGCGCCGGATCGAGCGCCGCTACGAGCGGATCTTGATGGCGCTGCGGCGGGAGCAAAACCACGTCGCCGAGCTGCTGCTCGCGGCTTATGAGGCGGGCCGCGAGGCGAGTTGAGGCGACGATGACCCGGATTCTTTTCGCGACCTCGAACGGGACCGGACTCGGTCACCTGACTCGCGCAACCGCGATCGCACGGCGGCTCGACCCGGCGATCGAGACGTTGGTTTTCACCCTCTCCGAGGCGGCTGGCGTGATCGCCGGCGAGGGCCTCGCGGTCGAGTATCACCCCTCCTATCGCCGCCCCGGCTCGGGGTCGGATTGGGGGTGGAACCGGCGGCTGCGAGCGCGCCTTGAGCTGCTGCTTGATGAGGCGGAGCCCGACCTGATCGTGTTCGACGGCGTCCATCCCTACCGCGCCTTGAGCCATGTTCTGACTCGGCGCCGGGGGGCGCCGCCGGCGGTCTGGTGCCGTCGGCCGATGTGGCGGGCCGACGCAAAAACCGCTTCGCTGCGGCGCGCCGCGGCGTTCGCGGCGGTTTTGGAGCCCGGCGAGTTGGCCGCCTCGGTCGATCGCGGCGCGACGGTCGCGCGGCGTCGGTCGGCCTACCGGGTCGGGCCGATCGTTCACCTTCGCCGCGACGAGCTGTTGCGGCGCCAGGTCGCCGAGGCCGAACTCGGGCTCGAGGTCGGGGGAGGACCGACCGCGCTGGTCTCGCTCGGGCAGGGTGGCGAGCTCGATCAAGCGATCGCAACCGTTTTGCGGCGCTTGGTGGCGGTCCCGGGGCTGCGGGTGGTGGCGCTGCAATCGAGCCTGTCGGGGCAGCTTCAGGTCCCCGCCGAGGTGGTCCATCTCCGCGCCACATTTCCGGTCAGCCGCTACTACCGCGCCTTCGATCTGGCCGTCGCCGCCCCCGGCTACAACGCCTTTCACGAACTGCTTGCCTTTGCGGTCCCAACTCTTTTTGTCCCGATGGCGCGACAGACCGACGATCAGGCGGCGCGGGCTCGTTGGGCCGAGTCGGAGGGACTGGCGGTCGCCTCGGATGGACCGACCGACCCGGCGCTCGCCCGGCGCCTCGAGCGCTTGACCGATCCCGCCGGGCGCGCCGCGATCCGCGCCGCGCTGGAGCGGCTGCCGGAGCCGAGCGGCGCCGCCGAGGCTGCCGAGTGGCTGGCGCGACTGGCCGCCGGCGAGCGAGCCGACCCGTCGACCCGTCGCCGCGGCGCCTTCTATCGCTGGTGGAACCTCTCCTCGCACCCGATCGGGCCGAGCCTGCCGCTATCGCTCGGACAGGCCGCTCGCGATCTGCTCGCTCATCCCGAGCGCCGAGCCCCGCGCGCCCTGGTGATCGCCTTCGGGCTCGCCGCCGACGGCTTTGCCGGGCAGCTCGCAGACGCGGTCAAACAGCTCGGCGCCGAGCCGTCGCGGACACTGGTGATCAGCGACTCGCGGGACTTCGCCGCGCTCCGTCAGCTCGGTGTCGGCTTCGAGCGGGTGCCAGGCCGAAACGAATACGCCGGGCCCGATTGGTCGGCCTTCGTGACCCGGCGTATCGGTCTCCTGCTGCGCTCGCGCCAGCCGCGCCGCGGCGTCGTGATCGGCGGGCTCGAGGGGGACGAGATTGCGACCCTGGCGAGCTACGGCGGAGTGCTCGCAAAGCTGGAGCGCCCTGTAGCCTCTTAGCCCCGATGAATCCGCCAGTTACCGCTGCGGCGCGCGGCTCCGGTGATCTCGTCGCGCCCGCTACCGGGTCCGTCGACTCCGAGCGAGTCGGTGCGCTCCCCAACCTGATCGTGATCGGTGCCCAAAAGTGCGGCACCAGTGGCCTGCACTACTACCTGAGCCTGCACCCCGAGGTCTCGATGTCGCGCCAAAAGGAGCTTAACTTCTTCATCGCCGAACGCAATTGGCCGCGCGGTCTCGATTGGTATCGCCGCCAGTTCGACCCGACCGCTCGGGTCCGAGGCGAGGCTTCGCCGAACTACACCGCCTGGCCGCAGCACGACGGGGTGCCGGAACGGATCGCCGCGACCGTTCCGGCGGCGCGACTGATCTACCTCGTCCGTGACCCGCTCGAGCGGATTGCCTCGCACTGGGTCCACAACTACGCCAAACGCCGCGAGAAGGGCAGCCTCGCCGAGACCCTGGCGCATCCGCAGACCTCGTACCTGAGCCGCAGCCACTTCGACGCCCAGCTGGAGCGTTTTCGAGCCCACTTCCCGGACCGGCAAATCCTCGTAATCGAGAACGATCAGCTGCGCAGCGACCGGGCCGCCACGCTGCGGCGGATCTTCGAGTTCATCGGGGTGGATCCGGATTTCGAGCACCCGCAGTTCGCCGCCGTTCGCCACGCCACCGCTCGCAAGCGCCGCTCCACCCGGCTCGGGATCCGGGTCCAAAAGCTCGGCCGCAGCCGGTACGGCCGACGGATTCCTCGGCGGGTCTGGCTGGCCGCCGATTTGGCGCTGCCGCTCGCCAAGCCGATCCCGAAGCCCGATGTCCGCGCCGCACTCGCCGAGTCCGCCCCGGAGGCGCTTGAGTCACTGGCCGCCGACGCCGCTCGACTGCGCGAAGCGACCGGCCTCGATCTCGCCCACTGGTCGCTTTGAGCGCCCCGGTCGGCGGCACCGGAGCGGCGCTCGGCGCCAAGGTCCTGCGCTACTCGTGGCTCAACTCGGTCGGGGTTGTCCTGACCAACCTGTTGACGTTCGTCTCGACGATCGTTCTCGCCAACATCTTCATGCCGAGCGAGTTCGGCTCGTTCGGCCTCCTGATGTTCTTCGCGTCGCTTTTGACGCTGGTCTTCAACCTCGCCTCGAAGCAGGGCACCTTGAAGCGGACCTTTGGCGGCGACGATGAGGACGACGACGATGACGACGACAAGGAGGAGCTCGATCTGCTGGCCGAATCGAGTGCCCACTCGCTTGGGACCGGACTCTGCCTGACCGGGCTGGTGTCGCTTTTTGGGATCGCGATCACGGCGTTGTTCGCGGGTTCGATCGGCGACGCGCTGCTGGCCGGGGCCGAACCCGCCGCGGTGGTCTGGGCGGCGGTGTTGGGCGGCGCCGCGGCAATTTTTCGGCTCGCATCGATCGCAATCTGGATGGAGGGCCGCGCCTACCCCTACATCGCGCTCGAGGCGATGCGGCCGCTCTTGACGATGTTCGCGCTGCTGGCGTTCTTGTTGGACGGCGGTGGTGTCGACGAGGCAATTGCGGCGACCGCGATCGGCACCCTCGCAACCTCGCTGCTCGCGCTGTTGCTCCTTCGTCGCAGCGCCGAACTCAGCTTCGACCTTGGCGAAGCGATCACGATCTATCGCCGTGGCGCGGTCCGAATCCCGGTGGTGCTGTCGTTTTGGGCGGTCGGCTACCTCGATATCTTCCTCCTCTCGCTGTATGTCGACACCGCTGAGCTTGGCATCTACCACCTCGCCTCACGGGCCGGTTTCCTGGTCTCGTTTCTTCCGGCCGGCTATCGCAAGGCGCTGCGGCCGCTGCGCCGCAGCACCACCTTCGCCGCCGTCGAGGCCGAGTACGGCTCCGGCACCCTGCGCGGCATCCAGTTCGGTTACTTCGTCCTAATGCTGGTTGGGGTCCTTTTGGGCGTCACCCTGTTGGCCCAGGTCGTGGTCCGGGTCGCCCCTCCCGCCTACGCCGACGCGGCCCCGCTGATCCCGCTGCTGTCGGCGGGGATGGTGGCCCCGACGATCTTTCGGATGCTCAACAAGTCGGCCAAGTTCGGGGGCAAGAAGTTCTGGTTCATCGGATCGGCGATCTCCGCCGGGGTGCTGTTCGTCGCCTTCTCGCTCGCCCTGATCCCGCTGCTCGATCTGCGCGGTGCCCCGGTCGCAATGATGCTCGCGTACTCGATCCCGGCCGCGGTGATCGTCTACAAGGCCCAGACCGGCCGCACCCCAACCGATTGGCCGCTGCGAATGATCGTTGCGGCGCTGGTTCCGGCGATTGGCGCCGTCTTGATCTACGAGTTGGTCGATCCGAACGCGATCTGGTTTGAGGTCGGGTTGGCGGTCGTTTTGATGGTCGGGTGGATCGGTTCGATCTTTTTCACCGGCGCGATCCCGTCCTATCACCGGGCCGCTTTGGTCGAGATGTATCGAGGCTTCCGCGGTCGGGGTGAGCAAAGCCACGACCCCGACGTCGTGCTGGCGGCGCTCACTCGCAACGAGCGCCGGGCCTTACGCCGGGCGGTTGCTCGCCACAAGACCCCGGAGGAGGCTGTCGAGGGCTTGATCGAGTTGGGCTCGACCGAACGCCCCGCCGCCGCCGTGATCGGTCTGCTTCGCCGCGGCGCCGCGGCGGCGGGCAACGATCTCGGCGACCCGAGTCGGGGCGACGCGGCGATCGGCGACTACCTGTTCGGTCGCCGCAACCTCGCCGACCGATCAAAGGCCGGGCGCAGCCTGCTCGAATCCGGCGCCACCACCGCGACCGAACTGCACAACTTCGAGGTCTTGGTCGAGGGCCTCGCCGCGCTCCCCCGACAAACCTGGGTAAACCCGAATACCCGATCCTGATCGGGCCGCCCCGGATCGGGCGCTACCGCAGCCGGTCGGAACAACCGAATCCGGTCAGGAGGGCTCGGAGCGGCGGATCACAATTCGATCCGGTTCGACCGTCAGCTCGACCGCGCGGTGGCCCTTCCAGTGCTCGGCGTAGATCGGGTCATCGACGATCGAGGGGTCGATCCAGAGGCCATAGCCGTCGTTCTCGCCATGGTCGAAGGATGCCTCCATGCCGACTCCGGGGCGTGAGCCGCCACCGCGACGACGACGGCGGCGACGCTTCGGTCGGGCCTCACCCTCACCCTCACCCTCGACCACGGCCTGAGGGTCCGGGTCGGTCGACTCGTCCTCGCTCGTATCCTCGGCGGCTTTCGTTGCCGCCGCCACTGCGGCCGCCTCGGCCGCCGCTTCGGCTGCCGCCTGTTCCTCCAGCGTCGCCGCTTCCACCTCGGCCTCGATCGCGTCACGCAGGTCGTCGGCCGACCCGGTTGCGTCGTCGGGATTTAGCCCGTGGCGGCGCCGGAACTCGCTTAGCTCGGCGGCTGAGACCTCGAGCTGGTGGGCGATCCAGGCGTCGGTTCGACCCTGTTGGACCCAGGCACGGATCTGATTCAGTTGTGAACGAAGTGGTTTGGCCATCGGTGGCGTCCTCCGAGGACGTGAAGTGGGCGGGGCTGCGAGATCGAAAATCTAGATGATCGGGTCGCGCCATGTCGCGCCTGATGGGCGGCGGCGTTCGGGGCACCGCGACACCGCTCCCGCTGCGACGGTCGTTGCGATAAGGTGCCCTCCAGCAGGCGCGGGATCCGCGGACGGACCTGTTTGAAACCAAGATGCTCGTCCTAACACGCAAAACCAACCAGAGCATCATCATTGGGGACGGAATCGAGGTAACGATTCTCTCGGTGTCCGGTGACAAGGTTCGAATCGGGATCGACGCGCCGAAAGACATCCAGGTCTTCCGCAGCGAGGTCCTGAGCAAGGTTCAGGGCGAGGCTGCGTCGTCCGCTGCCGCCGCCGCCACGGCCAACGTCGACGAAGAACTCGAAAACCTCTCGCGCGGCTCCTGAAGTCGGTCGGCGAATCCGCCCCCCATCCGGGCGTCAGAGACGGTTTGCCCCGACACCCGGGGCATCATCCCACGGGCGTTACCAATCAGGGCGTGATACGGGGTGCGCCGGAACTCAGCCGCCAGCGATCAGCGCCAGCGTCTGGAACATCACGAAGACGACAAAGATCACAGTCCCGGTCAGGGCGGCGGCGAGGATGCTGAAGCGAACTCGCCCGACCTGCTCGGTCTTTTGAATGTGGCGGGCTCGGGAGCGGTTGTTGGCGCGCTGGTGAAGCTGGACGCGGCGGCGTCGCTCCATCGCCATCTCCTGCTCGAAGGCGACCTCAAACTGCGCCACGCTCTGCCGCATTCGCAGAGTCGTGTCGCTGTCTTCGTCGCCGTCGAGGAGTGGGGCGCCGTAGCCGGGCGGCTCGAGGTATGTTGGCGGAGTAGCCATAACCTGCTAACCGAACGATAACGCTTTCGTCGGCTGATCGCCACCGTCGGGCGCCGGATTGCGCTGCGAAGGGATCGGTCGAGCCAGACGGCGTCGCAGCCGAAGTATCGGCGCCCGGCCCCCGATCGAGCTTTCAGCAGGCTCCCCAGAGTCCGCGCCCGGCGCGCCCGGCGTCGGCCTGCAGCCGGGCAAAAAGGCTTGCCTTGGCGGTGTTCGGCTCGAATTCGAGAGTGCGGGCGTAGCCGCGCGCGACCAGGACCGCGTTGACGAGGCGCCCGTCGGGCGCGTAGACGTAGGCGAGGAGGCGATCGTAGGCGTCATACAGCTCGCGGTCGGTGATCAGCCGGACCGTCCGGCCATCGACCAGTCGGGCGTTGGCCCGGGAAGCGGCGTGGGCAAAGCACTGGACCGGCTCGTCGGGGTCGACCGATTCCGGAGTGTTGACCCCGATGTAGCGGACCCGCACCGTTTCGCCGCCCTCCAGCGCGACATCAATCGTGTCGCCGTCGACCACGTTGAGGACCTCGCCCCTCAGCGGCTTCGCCCGATCACCGGCGCCGCTTTGATCGGGCGCGGCCGCATCACCGCAGCCAGCGAGCGCGGCCGCCGTGGCCAGCGCCAGCGCGAGGCTGAGCCGGAGCCCTTCGACTCCGTTTCGCACCGGCTCCGATCCCCGTCCGTTCGCTGGCCGTCGGCTCGCTACGGGTTGCGAACGACGCTGGACAGCATGATCTGCTTGATCTCTTCGACGATCTCAAGGGCGGCGCTCCACTCGCGCTGCCAGACGTTTCGACCGTAGATGACGCCGGAGCCGCCCGCTTCCATGATCAGGCGAGTCTGCCGCAGCACCGTCTCGTCCTCGACCTTGGAGCCGCCTGAGAGCACCACCAGCGATCGACCCGCCGACTCGACGCAGTGGCGGATCGCATCCTCCTGGCTGAACCCGCCTTCGCTGTAGGGGGCGGGGGCTGCCGCGTCGGCTTCGGGGTTGATCTTCGGCATGTTGAGCTTGACGACATCGGCGCCCATCTCCATCGCCAGTCGGGCCGCGTAGTCGATCGCGTAAAACGAGCCAGCACCCCCCTTGGCATCAACCGCCTCGCCGCGAGGGTAGGACCAGATGACCAGCGGCATGCCGAAGCGATCGCAGTCCTGGCGGACCTTTTGCAGTTGCAGCAGGTCTTCGTCCTGGCGCGGCGAGCCGACATACAGGGTGTAGCCGATCGCGTCGGCGCCGAGCGCCACCGCATCCTCGACCGAGGCGTTGCAGGTCGAGAAAGCCCGCGCCGAGGAAGGGAGGTCGGTCTTGGCGTTGACCTTGAGGATCAGCGGCACCCGGCCCGCATAGTCGGGGTAGTACTTCTGGGCCATCCCGATTTGACAGGCAATCGCCGAGTAGCCGCCTTCGACCGCCAGCTTGAACTGGTACTCGGGGTCTTTCGAGGCCGGATTCGGGAAGAAGTCGCGCGGTCCGTGCTCGATCCCCTGGTCAATCGGCAACAGCATCAGGGTGCCGTTGCCGGGGCCGAACTCATACAGCATGCGGTGGAGGCGGGCCCGCTTGCCCGGCGCCAGGCGCTGGAGCAGCGACTTCTGCGTTGTGACCTCGGGGAGGGTTGAAGATTCCATTCGGATTGGCTCCTTGGCTGAAGGTTTCTTGGTGGCAGGCGGACAAGGGCAGCCCCGGCCCGGCAGCAGGGCAGTATAGGGGCGGGCCGGAGGGCCCCCAACCGGCGTTTCGAGCCGCTGCTGGGGTGGTGCGGTGCGGCCAGATTCCGTTGTCCCATTTAAGCCGCGACGCGATCAGGTCGATTGGGGCCTGCGGCGGGCTGCGTCGCGCGTCCTTTAGAAGACCTCCGAGGGGAA